>DATKNV010000084.1:0-21551 GCA_035541215.1 Allostellaceae bacterium
GCGCTATGCTGAACCCGCGATCGGCGGGCGGCGGTCCGCGGCGGCGCGAGACCTCGAGCTACGGACCGGCAGCCTTGCTGACCCATTTAGTGCAAGGGGAGCATCGATGGCACGTACGTTGCTGCGAGCGCTCACTGGCCGAGGCGCCGCAGAGGAGATCAGGCCCGGCGACAAGTACCGGCGGCAGCAAGGCGCTCACGTCGTGGAATTGGTGACCGTGCAGGACCTTAGGCAGGATTTGCTGGGTATTCCGCACGTATTGTTCAAGCTCGTCTTCGAGTGCTCGCACACCACGCGTTTCGAGGAGGGCTCGAGAATCCTGGCTCTGAGCAGCTTCCTCAATCAATATCGGGAGCGCATCGGCTAGGACGCCCGCCGCGCGGGAGCGCGGCCCGAACGGAAAGCTCTTTCGCCCTGCCGGGATTCGGCTCGAGGCGGAGGCGCGGCGATGGCCGACATCGTCCTCATCAATCCGAAGTTCGAGATCTCGTTCTGGGGCCTGGAGCACGCGCTGCCGTTCATGGGCAAGCGCGCGAGCCTCCCGGTCGCGGCCCTGCCGCTGCTGGCGGCGCTCACCCCGCCGCCCCATCGCGTCACCCTCGTCGACGAGAACGTCGAGGCGATCGACTTCGAGCGCTGCGCCCGCGCGGACATCGTCGGCGTGACCGGCATGGTCGTGCAGCGCCGGCGCATGCGCGAGATCCTCGCGGAGCTCAAGAATCGCGGCGTCTTCACCGCCGTGGGCGGCCCGTGGGTCAGCGTCAAGGAGGACTATTTCGGCGCGCTCGCCGACACGGTCTTCGTCGGCGAGGCCGAGGAGACCTGGCCGCGCTTCCTCCGGGATTGGCAGCAAGGCGCGCCGCTCCGGCGCTACGAGCAGGCGGAGAAGACCGATATGTCGCGCGTCCCGGCGCCGCGCCTCGATCTCCTGAGCATGCGGCGCTACGCCTTCGGAAGCGTGCAATTCTCCCGCGGCTGCCCGTTCCAGTGCGAGTTCTGCGACATCATCGTCATGCTGGGGCGCCGCCCGCGCCTCAAGACCGCCGCGCAGATACTGCGCGAGCTCGAGAATTTGCGGCGCGAGCGCATGACGACGGTGTTCATCGTCGACGACAACCTCATCGGCAACAAGAAGGCGATCAAGGAGATCCTACGTGAGGTGATCGCGTGGCAGGAGCGCGAGGGCTATCCCCTCCTCTTCGTCACGGAGGCCTCGATCGACCTCGCCGACGACGCCGAGCTCATGTCGCTCATGGTCGAGGCCAACATCGTCGCGGTCTTCGTAGGGATCGAGAGCCCGAACGAGGCCTCGCTCCGGGAGACGAAGAAGCTTCAGAACCTGCGCGAGGGCGGCAGCGCCGTCGAGAAGGTCCACCGCATCCAGGCCGCGGGGATGGAGGTGTGGGCCGGCATGATCCTCGGCTTCGACAACGACGATACCGGCGTCTTCGAGGCGCACCGCCGTTTCCTCGCGGAGGCGCGCATATCGACCGCGATGGTGGGAATGCTCTCGGCGATACCGAAGACCCCGCTTTACGAGCGGCTCGCCGCCGCGGGCCGCCTCGACCTCGAGGAGGACCCCGCCCACGGCACCAACGCCATTCCGCTGCAGATGTCGCGGGAGGCGCTGAGCCGCGGCTATGTCGGGCTGATGGAGACCCTCTACGCTCCCGCGGCTTATTTCGACCGCCTCGACGATCTCTACCTTGCCGGCGCGATCGACGTGGACCGCGCCTGGCGGCAATACGGCAGGCGTCATCCCTGGCGCGCGCGTCTGCGGCGACTGCGGCTCTGGCTCGAGACCGCGGGATTGATGACGCGACTGACGCTGAGCGTGCCCGACGCGGCGCTCCGCCGCGAATACCGCCGCCGGATGCGCGCGCTGCTCCGCGAGCGCCGAGACCCCTTCATCGCGCGGATCTACGCGATCAAGTCGGCGATGCACTATCACGCGCTCACTCTCGCGCGCCGGCTCGCAGCGCCGGATCGGCCTCTCATCAACACATATTGATCACAACTCGGCCTCAGGGGCGCCGGCGCGGCGGAAGGGTGGTTCGCGTGCCTTGTCGCTCTATATCACTGGTATGCAGGAATACGAAGTTGCGAGCGCACGGCAGGCGTCGTCGTTCCGTGCCGGATGGGCATTGTTTCTCGATCTCGACGGAACGGTGCTCGACATCGCGGAGACGCCGCAGGGCGTCGAAGTGCCGCCGGACCTCGTATCGATTCTGATGCGGCTCTCGCGCGGACTCGGGGGCGCGCTCGCGGTGCTGAGCGGCCGCACGATCGCCGACATCGATCGCTTGCTCGCGCCGCTTGCGCTGCCGGCGGCGGGGCAGCACGGCGCGGAGCTGCGTCTCGCTCCCGATAGATCGGCGGATCGGATCTCGTGCTCCGAGCGGCCGCGCGAATGGCATGCGCGCCTGGCGGCCCTCGCGCGCGATCACCGCGGCATCCTCGTCGAGGACAAAGGAATCGGGATCGCCGTGCACTACCGCAACGCACCGGCGGCAGAGCGCAAGGTCCATAAAGCCCTCGAGGGGCTCGGTGTCGAGCGGGCGTCATACGCGCTCAAGCGCGGGAAATGCGTCGACGAGATCGTGCCCCGCGGCTGCGACAAGGGTAGGGCGCTCCGGCGGCTGATGGCGGTTCCGCCCTTCGCCGGGCGAGTGCCGATCGCGATCGGCGACGATGCCACCGACGAGGACGCCTTTGCAGCCGCGCTCTCGCTGGGCGGCGAGGCTTTGCGCGTGGCCTCGCACTCGGCTTCGGCTGCGTTCGCGGACCCGCGGGCAGTCCGCGATTGGCTCGCCGCCCGGGCCGCGGCGCTCGCGGGACCGGAGCGCGGGCGATGAGCGCGCTCGACCTCGGCGTCATCGGCAACTGCGTCATTGCCGCGCTCGTCTCCCGGACCGCGCGCATCGAGTGGTGCTGCTTTCCGCGGCTCGACGGCGATCCCGTGTTCTGCAGCCTGCTCCGCGGCTCCGAGGCCGAGGAAGGCGGCTTCTTCGACGTGGCGGCGGACGGAGCGCTCGCCGTCTCGCAGCGCTACCGCGGGAACACCGCGATACTCGAGACCGTGATCGCCGATCGCGACGGCGGCGCGATGCGGGTCGTCGATTTCGCCCCGCGCTTCAAGCGCTACGGCCGCATCTTCCGTCCGGCGATGCTGGTGCGCCGGATCGAGCCCGTCGAGGGGCGCGCGCGCGTGCGCTTGCGGCTCAGGCCCCGCTTCGCCTACGGCGCGCGCACGCCCGGGCGAAGCTCCGGCAGCAACCATCTGCGCTATTTCCACGACGACGCGGCGCTGCGCCTCACCACGGATGCCCCGCTCTCCTATCTCGTCGACGAGGTGCCGTTCATCCTGAGCGCTCCCATCAACCTGATCCTGGGCCCGGACGAGCCGCCGATGCAGTCGCCCGCGCGCATGGTCTCGGAATTCCTGGAGGAGACGGAGGAATACTGGATCGACTGGACGCGCTATCTCTCGGTCCCCTTCGAATGGCAGGACGCGGTGATCCGCGCGGCGGTCACGCTGAAGCTCTGCTCCTTCGAGGAGACCGGGGCGATCGTCGCGGCGCTCACCACCTCGGTCCCGGAGGCTCCCGACAGCGCAAGGAACTGGGACTACCGCTATTGCTGGCTGCGCGACGCCTATTTCGTCGTGCACGCGCTCAACCGCCTCGGCGCGACGCGAACCATGGAGGACTACCTGGGCTTCGTCACCAACGTCGCGACGGCGGAGGCGCAGCACCGGTTGCGCCCGGTCTATCCGGTCGTGCCTGCGGCCGAAATGATCGAGCACGAGATCCGCGACCTCCGGGGCTTCCGCGACATGGGCCCCGTCAGGGTCGGCAATGCCGCCGCGCTGCAACGCCAGAACGACGTCTACGGCAGCGTGATCCTGGCGGCGACGCAGATGTTCTTCGACCGCCGGCTGCCGCGTCTCGGGGACCGCGGGCTCTTCCAGGACCTGGAGCGGCTCGGCGAGAACGCGGTTGAGCTTGCCTTCGAGCCGGACGCGAGCGTCTGGGAATATCGCGGCATCCGGGGCGTCCACACCTTCTCCAGCGTGATGTGCTGGGCCGCCTGCAATACGCTCGCGCGGCTCGCGCGCCGCATCGGTCTCGCGGACCGCGCGGAGCACTGGCGCGAGGCGGCGCGGCGCATCCGGGAGGGGATCGAAAGCCGCGCCTGGGACGCGCGGCGGAACACCTTCGTTTCCGCCGTCGGCAGCGAGGAAGTCGATGCGAGCCTCCTGCTCCTCAACGAGGTCGGCTTCCTTCCCGCCGACGATCCGCGCTTCGTCGGCACCGTGGCCGCGGTCGAGCGGCACCTGCGGCGCGGCAACCTGCTCTTCCGCTACGCCGTGCCGGACGATTTCGGGCCGCCCAAGACGGCCTTCGCGGCATGTACCTTCTGGTTCAGCGATGCGCTCGCGGCCATAGGGCGGCGCGAGGAGGCGCGCGCGATATTCGAGGAGATGCTGACGCACTGCAATCACCTGGGGCTGCTCTCCGAGGACATCGATCCCGGCAGCGGCGAGCTCTGGGGCAATTACCCCCAGACCTATTCGATGGTCGGCCTGGTGATCACGGCCATGCGGCTCTCGCGAAGCTGGGAGGAGGCGCTGTGGGCCGGCTCGTGATCGTCTCCAATCGAGTGCTGCTGCCGGGAGCGCGGTCGGGGCGTGCGGGCGGGCTTGCCGTCGCGCTGCGCGACGCGCTGCGCGGTCGCAGCGGAATCTGGTTCGGCTGGTCCGGAGCGACCGCGGACGTCACCTCAGCCGAGCCGCGCATCGCGCAGGCGGGCCCGATCCAATACGCGACCCTCGATCTCGGCGCGTCCGATTTCGAGCTCTATTACAATGGCTATTGCAACGGCACGCTCTGGCCGCTGCTGCACTACCGCCTCGGCCTGCTCGAATTCCGGCGCGAGAGCCTCGAGGCCTATCTCCGCGTCAACGAGATCTTCGCGGAGGCGCTCTCCAGCCTCCTCCGTCCGGACGACCTGATCTGGGTCCACGACTATCATCTGATCCCGCTGGCTGCGAGCCTCAGGAGCCGCGGCGCCGCCAATCGGATCGGTCTCTTCCTGCACACGCCCTTCCCGCCGCCCGCCGTCTTCACGACGCTCCCGCGCTACGAGATTCTCGTGAACGCTCTCGCGTCATACGACCTCATCGGACTGCAGACCGAAGGCGACCGCGGCAATCTCTGCCGCACCATCGCGCAGCATCGCCAGGTCGAGCTCACACCCGAGGGCGACGTCGATCTGGGTGCCCGACATCTGCGCATTCGCGCGTTCCCCATCGGCATCGACGCCGCGGGGGTCCGTAACATGGCCGAGTCCATGAGCCGCGGACCGGAGGCGAGACGCCTCGTCCAAAGCCTCGGCGATCGGCAGCTCATCCTCGGCGTCGATCGCCTCGACTACAGCAAGGGGCTGCCGCAGCGCTTCGAGGCCTTCGAGCGGCTACTCGTGGATTACCCGGAGCATCGCTCGAAGGTCACGTTCATGCAGATCGCGCCGGTCTCGCGCGGCGAGGTTCGGCAATATCGCGAGCTCAGGCGGGAGCTCGATCGCCGGGCGGGACGCATCAACGGGAAGTTCGCGGAGTTCGACTGGGTGCCGCTGCGCTATCTCAACCGCAGCTTCGGCCGGCACGTTCTCGCGGGATTCTACCGTCACGCACGCGTGGCCCTGGTGACCCCGCTGCGCGACGGGATGAATCTCGTCGCCAAGGAGTGGGTGGCGGCGCAAGACGCGGCGGAGCCGGGCGCGCTCGTGCTGTCCCGCTTCGCCGGCGCGGCCTACGAGCTCGCAGACGCGCTTCTTGTGAACCCCCTCGACTCCGATGCGATGGCCGAGGCGCTTCATCGGGCGCTGATCATGCCGCCCGAGGAGCGGCGTGAGCGCTGGCGGGCGATGATGCGCGGCGTCGCCGGCAACACCGCAGCCGCCTGGCGGGATGCCTTCCTGGATCTCCTGGAGAGCGAGTTGGCGCCCGTGCTCGCCTGAGCCCCGCTATCCCGATATAAGGGGGCGGGAGGCACACCATGGATCTGCAGCTCGAAGGAAAGACCGCGCTCGTCACCGGCGCCAGCATGGGAATCGGCCGCGCGATCGCGCGGCTTCTCGCGCGCGAGGGCGTGCGCTGCGCGATCGTCGCGCGGCGCGAGGCGCTGCTGCGAGAGCTCGCGGCGGAGATCGCGCGCGAGCAGAACCCCGCGCCCTCGCTCATCGTCCAGGACATCATGGAGGAGGATGCGGCCGAGCGCATCCGCGACCAAGCGCTTGCCGCGCTCGGCAAGGTCGAGGTCCTCGTCAATTGCGCCGGCGGCAGCCGGCCGCTTCCGATCGATGCCGGAGAGGAGCGCTGGCAGGAGGCGATCACGCTCAACTTCACGCGCGTGCGCCAGCTCACCCACGCGATCCTCCCGGGGATGATGGAGCGGAAATGGGGTCGCATCGTCAACATCACCGGGAAGTCCGAGCCCGAGCACATCAACGCCGCCTTCTCCGCCAAGGCCGCCGTCCACGCCTGGGCCAAGGGCCTCTCGCGCGACGTCGGAAGGCTCGGCATCACCGTCAACTCGATCGCGCCCGGCCGCATCATGAGCGAGCAGATCCGCCGCAACTATCCGCCGGAGGAGCGCGAGCGCTTCTCGCGCACGGAGATTCCCGCCGGCCGCTACGGCGAGCCCGAGGAGCTCGCGGTGATGGCGGTCTTCCTCTGCTCCCCACTCGCGGGCTACGTCAGCGGCACCGTGATACCCGTCGATGGCGGGCTGAGGCGGTACCAGTTTTGACCAAGCCGTGAAGTCGAGCGCCACAACCGCGGTCTCGCCCGGCTTGTCCTCGGAGCCGCATTAGGGCGGCTATTCGAAAATCAGAGTCCGTATTCTAGCTGTCGTGGCAACAATGCCACGGTGTCTCGATTTCTCTCGACTCAAAAGATAGGTGCTGACACGCGGATCACCGATCCGCTACTTTCGCTCGCGCGAAGGCTGAGTGACACACTCTTGGAGAGAAAACGACCACTTTTCAAAGATTATCAGCGCTCATACGCACGCACTCAGAGCTGCCGGGGTCACGCGGCCGCATCGTATTAGCGCCCGCGCTGATGGTCTTCCGAGAGCCAGCCTCCGCCACCGGAACAACGGGCCTCGCGCCCCATCGAAGCGGACCTTCGATGCAACGGGCGAGGGGTCGATTTTGAAGAGGGGAAGTAAACGATGAGCCGCAGATCCATCAACGTCCGGACGCTTGCCGGAAGCGCTTTGCTGGCGACCACCTCGGCGTTCGCGATCGCCATCGCCTGCAGCGGGAGCGCGCAGGCGGGATCGACGAACGCGCCGCTGCCGATCACCAACACCGGCACGACCGACTTCATCGAATACAGCTTTTTCGGCAGCCCCAGCCCATCGAACGGCGACATCACAAACACCTCGACCGGCACGATCAACACCACCACCGCCGGCCATACCCGCGCGATCGCAATCAGCAATTCCAATCTCGGCGCACCGAACAATCCGCCGCCCGCCAACCGTCCCGGCGCTCCCACCAACATCGTGAACCAGGGCACGATCATTGCGACCAAGACCGGCGTCGCAATCGCGTTCTCCAACTTCTGGGGCACGATCTCCAATTCTGGCTCCCTCACCGCGAGCGCCGGCAACGGCATCATGCTCAACGACGTGAACGCGTTCCCGGTGGTCCCGGGCTTCGCGCCGGGCGTGCTGACGAGCATCACCAACAGCGGCACCATCACCGCCCATGGCAGCGGCTCGCCCTTCGACGCGATTTTCGGGGCGGTTCCCATCGGGAACGGCATCGCCGTCGTGGGCGGCACGACCGTTGCCGGCAGCATCGGCAACAGCAACAAGATCATCGCCGATCAGGCGGGCATTCTCGTCACGGGAACTCCGCTCGGCTTCGGCACCGGCAGCACGGTGACCGGAAGCGTCGGCAACACCGGCTCGATCAACGCTTCGACCGGCATCGCCATCACCAGCGGCGGCGTCGTCCAGGGCGGAATCAGCAACGGCTCGACCGCCACGATCACGACCTCCGGCCCGGCGATCCTCGTGCAAAGCGCCACTGTCACCGGCGGCATCACCAATGGCGGCACGCTCACCAGCAGCGGCGCGCAGATGCCGTTCTTCCCCTCCGGGGCGCTCGCCGTGCTCGGCGGCACCGTCAACGGCGACATCACCAATAACAAGGTCATCAACAGCAGCTCGAACGGCATCGCCGTCGCGTGTCTCAATGGGGGCTTCGGCTGCTCCACGGGCTCGACGGTGAACGGCAACGTCGTCAACGGCATGACCGGCACGATCACGGTCACCGGTCTCGCCGGCAGCGGGATCAACGTCGACGGCATCAACGTCAATGCCTCGACCGTGAACGGCTCGGTTTCCAACGCCGGAACGATTTCGAGCAGCCAGGGCAATGGCATCAGCGTCGTTGGCTTCCTCGCGACCGTCACCAAGGGGATCGTCAACTCCGGAACGATCAACGCCGGCACGGCCGTGCACGGCCAGCAGGGCAACGGCATCTCGGTTTCTGGCACGCTCGCCACCGTTTCCGGAACGGGCGGCGCTCCCGCCATTCTCAATACCGGCACCATCAATGCCGCCGGGAACGGCATTAATCTCGGCACGTTCGTTACGACCAACGGCGACATCAAGAACATGGGCGGAATCACCGCCACCACGCCCCTGACGTCCGGCACCGCGGGCACCACGGCGGGCGCCGGCGTCAACGTCGGCCCCTTCTCGACCGTCAACGGATCCGTCACCAACGACACCGGCGCGGTCATCATCGCGACCACGGGCATCGCCAATCTCGGCAGCATCACCGGCGCGATCAACAACAACGGCACCCTCGTCGGCAATACCGCGGCGGTCAACACGACCGGGGACCTCGTCGCCACCACGATCAATCAAAGCGGCGGCGCGATGATCGGTGCGGTGTTGCTTTCGAGCAGCAAGTCGGACCGGCTCAACGTCAGCGGCGGCGTGCAGATCGGACAGATCACGGGTGGCAGTAACACCAAACTCACGATCTCCTCGACCGGCACCGCAGTGCTGCTCAACACCTTCAACGACACCCTGGGCTCCTTCACCCAGACCGGCGGCAATTTCAACGTCGTCGTCGCCGCTCCCGACGCGATGACCGGCAGCACGACCGGCAAATCGGGAACCGTGGCATTGGGCACCGGACCGGTGGTGCTTTCCTCCAACGGCACCTTCGAGGTGACAGAGATCGGGAATCTCGCGAGTTACAGAAATCACCAGACCTATCTCGACGTGCTCTCGACGGGCGGCTCCGTCACGGGTTCGCTGCCGACCTCGGTCTCGGATTCCCCGTACTTCGTGGCCTCCACGACCCGCGACATCGGTGGCGTCAGCGTCAATCTCGACCGTGTCTCCTTCAGCGGCTTCGCCGGCCTGACGCGCAACCAGTCGCAGACGGGAATCGGGCTCGACGCCTTCTTCAACGGCGTGCCCGGACCCGACGCGCTCAATCTGCTGGGGGCGGTCATGAACCTCAATCCCGGGACGCAGCTCGGCATGGCCCTGGATCAGCTTTCGGGCGAGCAGCACCCGCAGTCGAACCACGTGGCGCTCACGGTCATGGAATCGACCCTCCGCCTCATCCAAGATCGCCTCGGCGCCCTCGGCAGCGGCTTCGTTGCCGGCGGCTCGATGGCGAGCCTCTCGAACAGCGGGCTGCGCTATCAAGTCGCGTCGCTCGATACGATCTACGACGACGGCAGCTCGGTCGCCCAGGCGGGCGGCTCCCTGGATCTCGGCCAAGTCTCGCTGTGGATCCGCGGCTTCGGCCAGTTCGCGGATTCCGGCAGCACCTCGAACGCCCCGGGTTTCAACACCACCTCCGGCGGCGTGATCCTGGGTGCCGACACGCAGGTCAGCGACAACATGCTGGCGGGCGTTGCGGCAAGCTACGCCTACACTTCCGTCGCCTTCAACCAGGGAGCCGGCAGCACCCAGCTCGACAGTTTCCTGGTCGCGCCCTACGGAAGGATCGGGTCCGGCGACTGGTACGCCAGCGGCGTGTTCGGGATCGGTTTCGATGACTTCAGCACGTCGCGTCACATCGCCTTCCCGGGCTTTGGAGCCACCGCCTCGAGCAGCCACAACGGTTTGGCCGTCGGAGGCGCCTTCGAGACCGGCTACACCTTCCGTCCCGGGAACTTCACGCTCACGCCGGTGATCGGGTTCGACGCGAGCCACATCAGCACCGACAGCTTCACGGAGAGCGGGGCCGGCGCCGCCGACCTCGCCGTCAAGTCCGCCAACTCCGATAGCGCGGCTGCCAGCATCGGCGTCCGCCTGGCGACCCGGGTCGACAATGCCGACGGCAGCAGATTGACGCCGGAGGCGCACGTCATCTACCGGCACGACTTCCTCGCGGATCAACAGCAGGTCGGAGAGGCGTTCGTGCAAGTGCCGTCCGGCGGGGCCTTCACGGTGGTGAGCTCGCGCTTCGGCAAGGATGCGCTCCTTGCGGGGATCGGGGTCAATTACGACCTCTCTCCGACCGCCAAGCTCTTCGCCAATTACGACGGCCAGTTCTCCAGCGGCTTCACCGCGCACACGGTTTCCGCGGGATACCGGATGAAGTTCTAAAGACTGCTCCGCCCGGCCCGCGCTTTCGAATGCGGGCCGGGCGGATTTTCTCGCCATCCTCAGCTACGATCGCCCAGGGCCGCGGGCAGCTCCCGCAGCAGCGGCGTCAAGAATTCTCGATAGGGTTTGCCGCGCCCCACCGCCGATCCATAGATGGGTTGGCGCACCTGGGCCGCGCTTGCGGTGTGGACGGGTCGCGCAGTGCGGTGAAAGGACCGGCACGCCTCGTCCCAATCGAGCCCGCAATGCGCGAGGATGCGGCGGGCGGCGGGCTCGAAACCCGCGACGAGGTCCTCGTAACGCACTTCCAGCATTCGCCCCGCCGGCAGCACCTCCTGCCAGTGAGCCATCAGCTCCGCGTATTTCCGGTAGTAGCGCCCGAGCTCGGCGAGATCGTAGGTATGGTTTTGCGGCGATGCGAAGTGCTTCGAGAAGCAGGAGAGGCAGGTGTCCAGGGGATCGCGCCGGACGTGAATGATGCTCGCCTCCGGAAGCGCGAGATGGATGAGCCCGATGAAATAGAAGTTCGAGGGCATCTTGTCGGTGGCGCGATCGGCGCCGCCGGAGCGCGCCGCTAGACGCTCGAGATATCGTTCCCCGATGGCCCCGATCTGCGCGGGGTCGAGTGCCGCCAGCGCCTCGGGATAGTCTCCCGCGGATGGGCGCAGATCGCGCACGATGCGCGCGAGATCCTCGAGCTCGCCCGCGCCGTGAACGCGCGGATGGCTCGCGAGGATCTGCTCCACCAGCGTGGTTCCCGATCGCGGCATCCCCACGACGAAGATCGGGAGCCGCGAGGGTGCGCCGTGGCCCGATTTCGTCGCGAGCAGGGACGGCGTGAAAGCCTTCCGAATCCGATCGAAGGCCCCGAGCGCCACCGCCTCGTCGTAGACGATCTGCGATCGCTTCAGCCGATTGCCCTCGAGCATGTGATGGAAGGCGCGCACGGGATCGCCGGCGTCTCCGAGCGCCTTGCCGAGGGCGAAATGCAGGTACATTTTCTGGCTCTCGCTCAAGGCCCCTGGCTTGCGAGCCAGGGTTTCCATCGCCGCGAGGGCGGGATCTCCGTGCCCGAGCTTCTGGGCCTCCGCGAGATTCATGTAGGCACCCGCGTGCCTTGGGTCGATTGCGACCGCCCTGCGGAGCATCTCGCGCGCGGCGTCGAGCTCGCCGAGCTCGATGAGCGCGATTCCCGCGTTGTTGTGCGCATCCGCGAAATCTGGCAGCAGCGCGAGCGCGCGGCGATAGAGCGCGAGCGCCTCCGCGGGCCGGCCCTGGCGCGCGAGAGCCTGCCCAAGCGCATTGAGTATTTGCGGATCCTCCGGACGCAAGGCGAGGGCATCCCGGGCAGTCGCCTCCGATGCCTCGGCGAGATCCCGGTCGAGCAGGATGAGCGCCAGATGAGCGAGCGCGCGGGCGTTGCGGGGATCGATCGCGAGCGCTCGCCGTAGCAGCGCTTCGGCCTCGTCGAGCCGTGCGAAGTCGCGCAGCGCCAGGGCGAGATTCGCGAGTATCGCGGGATCGTCGGGCCGGAGCGCGAGGGCCGCGCGATAGCTCCGCTCGGCCTCGGCGACGGAGCCGAGGTCCCGCAGCGCCGTGCCGAGATTGTTGTGGGCATCGGCAAAGCGCGGTTCGATCCGCAGCGCGCGGCGATAGGCGGCCACTGCTTCCTCGAGCCGCTTCCCTGCCCGGAGGGCATTGCCGAGATTGCTGTGAGCCTCGGCATAGCGAGGCGAGAGCGCGATCGCGCGGCGGTAGGATCGCTTCGCCGCCTCGAAGTCGCCGAGATCGTATTCGGCAACGCCGCGGTTGTTATAGGCGCTGGCGTATCTGGGATCGATCGCAAGCGCGCGTCCGGCAGCCGCGACCGCGTCCCCGGGCCGGCCGCCCAGCCGCAAGAGCTCGCCGAGATTGCACCAGTAGAGCGCGCTCTTGCCATCGCCCTCGGCGGCGGCGCGCACATGCTCGATGGCGGCAGCGAGATCCCCGGACTGGTGGGCGATGAGGCCCAAAGTGTGGAGCGCCTCGGCGTTCCTCGGCTGCGCCTCGAGCACGCGCCGGCAAAGGTCCGCAGCCGCCGCCAGATTGCCCTTCTGTCGGTGATCCTCCGCAAGCTGCACCGCCATCGCCACGGAAATCCGCGATGGACCAGCCGGCGGCGGATCAGAGCGATCGTCGACGGGCGCTTTCATTGCCCGCCCGGCCGTCCGCTGGCGGTCCAAACGATCCCGGAGCCCTTGCGCACCTTTGACGGGAAAGTCTCCATAGAAATGACACTATTCGGCAACATTATCTACTCATAATTGTGATGGCGCTGTCGAGTTTTACTAATCATATCAGCAACCTTTGCAAAGGGGAATGCCATGGCCGACGCGTTCATGAAGGCTCAGCTCAAAAATCCGATCACCGGCGCGCCCGCCGCGATCGTCGATGTGCGCGATCGGGTCGCCGCGCTCTCGAAACCTAGCGATCCCCGCGGCGAGGCGGCTTTCATCACCGCGCGGCGCAATCGGATCGCCTCCAATCCGCGCCTGACGAGCGAGCAGAAGGCGTCGCTGCTTGCGCGCTTCCGCCCCGCCTCCGGCGCCGAGGCGCCGGTGCCCAACCCGGTCCCCGGCCTTCCCGGCTACGGCTTCGACTTCCTCCCCGCCTTCAACGTCGCCTACACCAACGGTACCGCGATCACCTATCAGGTGATCTGCCCGACGACCGTCGGCGGCAACTTCACCAATTTTCTCTATCTGACCGCGACGAACCGCGCGTCGCACGGATTGGAGGCCTATGTCAGCTACCCGCTGCCCACCTCCACGGCGGACTTCAACATCTACGACTGGTCGCTAGCGCAGACCGACCTGCAGCACGGGTTCGTCCGGTCGTACCCCTTCGCGATGCTCGGACAGTACCTGTCCTCGCTGAGCACGCACGGCAAGATCTTCCAAACGCTCTTCATGCACAACGTCACCTTCGAGAGCGGCAGCAACCAGTGGACCAACGCGGCCTATCTCTTCAACGGGGTCACGCTGACCTGGGATTGCTTCTATTCGAGCGTCTACGCAGCGACCCTCGCCCAGCAGCAATCCTTCGATCTGGCGGGATTTTGGGGCCCCAACGTCGAGACGCACGAGGCCACGGGATTCATCTTCAACGGGGTGGGTACCGTCGGCTTCTTCCAGGCGCAGGTCAGCACGACCGACGGCGCCGGCACTCCTGTGACCCTCGCCTTGCTCGACCCCAGCAACAGCTCTTTCGACGGAGCGAACTTCGGATTTCAGCAGGTATTCCTCAACCCGAACTATGACTGGGCGGCGAACGCGCCCTGACCGCGGTGCATCCGGGAACTTCTACTCAATCAGTCCTTACCGCGAGGAGCGCAAAGCATGTCCGATGAAGTCCTCATCTCTCAGCTCAAGCATCCCTTCACGGGCGCTCCGGCGCCGGTCTTCGACGCGAGGGCGGAATTCGCGCGCACGGCGGCGTCGCATCCGGCCGATCCGAGAAGCCAAGCCGGCTTCCTCGCGGCGAGACGGCGCCGTATCGAGGAAAACACGCAGTGACCGCCCGAGGAAAAGGCCGCCTGGCTCGCGCGCTTCGATGCCGCAAGCCCATCGCGCCAGCCGCCGCCGGAACAAACCGTCGGCCACCCCGGTTTCGGAATCTTTTACCTGTTTCCCTTCGCCACCCAATACACCAACGGTACCGCGATCACCTTCCAGGTGATTTGCCCGAATATCCCCGGCGGCAACGTCCAGAACCATCTCTATCTCACCGCGACCAATCGGACGCAGTTGGGACTTGAGGTCTATGTCAACTATTTCGGTGCAGGCAATCTCGCCTTTCTCAGCGTCTACGACTGGTCCTTGGGCGTGACCGACGTCAACGCCGGCTTCGTAACGTCGATAATGTTCCCGGATCTCGGCCCCTATTTCATCGGGCTCGGCACGCACGGGCAGACCTTTCAGACGCTCTACATCCACAACGCGACCTTTCAGACCGCGAATACGAATTGGACGAATCAGGGGCTGCTCTTTAACTCTCAGGCGCAGCGCTGGGACCTCCTCTACGCCAGCACCTACGCGGCGACGCTCACCGATCAGCTCACCGTGGGCGATCTCGGCAGCTGGGGCCCGATCGTCGAGAGCCACGAGGACCCGAGTTTCGTCTATCAGGGCACCAACACGATGGGATTCTTCCAGTCCACGCTGAGCGTCACCGATGGCGCCGGCAACCCCGTCAATGAGATCCTGCTGGATCCCAGCAACACGCGCCAGAGCGGTCCGCGCGACGGATTCCAGGTGTCGTTCCTCAACGCGAACTACGATTGGGCCGTGTTCAGCTAGGGAGGAACGCCCTGGGAGCAATGGAGGGAACGCCGCGGTCGTTGCAAGCTAATAGGACCGCGGCATCCCCAGCACGTGCTCGCCGAGATAGGCGAGGATGAGATTGGTCGAGATCGGCGCGATCTGCATGAGCCGCGTCTCGCGCCATTTGCGCTCGACGTCGTACTCCTTGGCGTAGCCGAAGCCGCCATGGGTCTGGAGCGCGGCTTCGGCCGCGTGCCAGGAGGCCTCGGACGCGAGCATCTTCGCCATGTTGGCCTCGGCGCCGCAGGGCCTGCCGGCCTGGAAGAGGGCCGCCGCCTTGCGCACCATGAGATCCGCGGCCTCGGTCTCGGCATAGGCGCGCGCAATCGGGAACTGCACGCCCTGGTTCTGCCCGATCGGGCGGTCGAAGACCATGCGCGTGCTCGC
The DNA here is from genome assembly GCA_035541215.1 of Allostellaceae bacterium. Lineage (GTDB taxonomy): Bacteria > Pseudomonadota > Alphaproteobacteria > ATCC43930 > CGMCC-115725 > DASZHJ01. The sequence goes on from DATKNV010000084.1 coordinate 15,407, forward strand.
GTAGTGCGTCGCGACCTTCGTGAACCAGCGCGCGTCGCCGACCCCCTCGGACGCGATCAGCACGCGCTCGGCATTCATGCCGTCGAGGATGTAGCGGAAGCCCTTCCCCTCCTCGCCGATCAGGTTCTCCGCGGGCACCTCGAGGTCGTCGAAGAAGACCTCGGTCGTGTTGTGGTTGATCATCGCCTTGAGCGGCTTGATCTCGAGCCCCTTGCCGAGCGAGGCCTTGATGTCCACGAGAAAGACCGAGAGACCGTCGCTCTTGCGCTTCACCTGCTCCACGGGCGTCGTGCGCGCAAGCAGCAGCATGAGATCGGAATGGAGCGCGCGCGAGGTCCAGACCTTCTGCCCGCGTACGACATAGGCGGTGTTGCCGCGCTTCTCCGCGCGGGTCTTGAGCTTCGTCGTGTCGGAGCCGGTCGTGGGTTCGGTCACGCCGAACGCCTGGAGCCGCAAGCGCCCGGCCGCGATCTCCGGCAAGTACTTGCGCTTCTGCTCGGCGCTCCCGTGCCGGAGCAGCGTCCCCATGATGTACATCTGCGCGTGGCAGGCGCCGGCATTGCAGCCGGAGGCATGAATCTCCTCCAGCACCACCGAGGCCGCGCGGAGCGGCAGGCCCGAGCCGCCGTATTCCTCGGGAATGAGCGCTCCGAGAAAGCCCGCCTTGGTGAGTGCCTGCACGAACTCCGTCGGATAAGCCTCGCGCGCCTCGAGGTCGCGCCAATAGGCGCCGGGAAAATCCGTGCAGATCTTGCGGACGGACTCACGTATCTCCGGAAAGTCCTCGCCGATTGCGAGGTGGACCAGCTCCTCGGCGCTCATCGTCTCGTGCACCTCACTCGGCCGCGTGCGCGTGCGGCGGCGTCGCCGGATGGAAGCCCTTGGGCAGGCCCGCCTTGCCGACGCCGCCATGGAGCGGCACGCCCGGCAGCGCGCGCTCGAGGATCTGGCGGACGGCGATGAGCCGCTCGAGATCGACGCCGGTGCGGAGCCCAATCGATTCCAGCATGAAGACCAGATCCTCCATCACGATGTTGCCGCTGGCGCCGGGCGCGTAGGGACAGCCGCCGAGGCCCGCGAGGCAGGCGTCGAAATGCCGCACACCCACGTCGAGCGCCGCGAGCGCATTGGCGATCCCCTGGCCGCGGGTGTCGTGGAAATGCGCGGTGACCGGGAGCGGCTTTACCGCGGACATCACGGCCGTGAAGACGCGCCGCACCTCCGCGGGCCCGGCATATCCGACGGTATCCGGCACCGCGAGCTCGTCCGCACCCGCCTGCGCCATGCGCACGGCGAGGCGCACCACCTCGGACTCCGCCACCTTACCCTCGATGGTGCAGCCGAGCGCGGTCGAGAGCCCGACCGCGAGCTTCGGCCGCTTCGCGGGCTCGACCTGCCTCACGCGCTCGACGATGCGCACGAAATCCGCGACCGATTCCTCGCGCGAGCGGCGGACGTTCCGCTGGTTGTGGGATTCGCTGACGGAGATGACGTAGTTGAGCTTGTGCACCCCCGCCTCGATCCCGCGCTCCGCGCCCTTGAGGTTCGGGATGAGCGCCGTCACGACGAGGCCCGGGATCGTCAGCGCCCGCGCGCAGACCTCCGCGGCGTCCACGAATTGCGGGATGAGCTTCGGCGGCACGAAGGAGCAGACCTCCATCTCCGGCATCCCCGCCGCCGCCTCCGCCTCGAGCCAGGCGAGCTTCTCCGCCGTCGGCATGAAGACGCTGACGTTCTGCAGCCCGTCGCGCATGCCGACTTCGCAGACGTGGACGTCGAGGGTGTCGCTCATGGGGGTCCTCCAGTGCATTGCGGTGGGCATCTTGGTGGGACCGGGCGAGAGACGCAACCGCCGGGCGTCGGTGCCCGCCCGGTCATGGAAACATCCGGCAGGCGCCCGTGCAAGTCCTCCTCCCTCCGGTTGTGGCGGTATTTCAATGGCTTGCCTAAGCGGGGATAACTCCGTATATTGCATGAAATACAGGAAGTATGGATCTCATGGCGTCCGACCCCTCCGTGATCCGAGTCCCCGCGGCAGAGTTTCAGCGCAACATCGGCCGCTATCAGGACATAGCGCTGACGCAGCCCGTCGCCGTCACGCGCAACGGCCGCGATCGCACCGTCATGATCTCAATCGAGGAGTACCGGCGCCTGAAACGGCGCGACCGCGAAGTGCTCGGTCTGGAGGAATTCAGGGATGAGGACGTTGCCGCATTGGAGAAGACGCGGGCGCCCAGGAGAGCGAAAGCATTCGACCGTGAAGTGAAGCGGTCTTAGAGGCGTGAGCCTACCGGAGCCGGTTCCCGGCCTCGTCATCCGCTACAGCTATCTCTGGCGCGAGGAGCATGCGCGGGGCCAGGAAGAGGGCGTGAAGGACCGGCCCTGCGCCATCATCCTTGCTTCGCGGGAAGAGGCGGGCGATCGCGTCGTGACGGTGCTGCCGATCTCGCACACGCCACCCGCGGACCCGGCTCTCGCCGTCGAGATTCCTGCCGCCACCAAGCGGCGTCTTGGCCTCGACGACGAGCGCTCCTGGGTGGTGCTGAGCGAGGCCAACCGCTTCATCTGGCCCGGTCCCGACCTCCGGCCGCTGCACCCCGGCGACGCCGCGAGCGTCGCATTCGGGCTGTTGCCTTACAGCTTCTTCGAGACCATCCGCCGCAAATTCATAGCGGCGATCCGGGCGCGACGCGCCGGCTTGGTGAAGCGAAGCGAGTAGGAGATGGTCCGTCTGCCCTCACCCCATGTCGAAGACCAGCACCTCCGCCGCCGTCATTGCCTCGATGTCGAGCTTGGGCTCGGCCTCGATCGCGGCGCCGTCGCCTTCCTTCATCTCGGTGCCGTTGAGCGCGACGAGGCCGCGGACGACTTGGAGCCAGGCGCCGCGGCCGGGAGCGAGCGTGTGCGAGACGGTGGCGCCGTCGCCGAGCTTCGCGACGTAGATCGCGGCATCCTGCTGCAGAGTGATGGGGGCGCGGACGAGCTTGCCTTCCACCGCCTCGGGGCCGAGCGTCTTCTGCTCGTAGCCCGGCGGGATGCCCGTGCGCGCGGGGAGGATCCAGATCTGGAGGAAATGCACGGGCTCGGCGGCGGAGGCGTTGAACTCGCTGTGCATGATGCCGGTGCCGGCGCTCATGCGCTGGATCTCGCCGGGCGCGATGACGGAGCCGTTGCCGAGACTGTCCTTGTGCTGCAGCTTGCCCTCGAGCACGTAGGTCACGATCTCCATGTCGCGATGCCCGTGCGTCGGGAAGCCCGCGCCGGGAATGACACGGTCCTCGTTGATGACGCGGAGGCTCCGGAAGCCCATCTGCGCGGGATCGTGATAGTCGCCGAAGGAGAAGGTGTGGCGACTGTCGAGCCATCCTGTCCGGGTGCGCCCGCGCGCCATCCGGTCGCGGAAGCGGATCATGGCGGCCTCCTCCTACTTCCCCTTGAACGCGGGCTTCCGCTTCTCGTTGAAGGCGCGGATGCCTTCCTGGCGGTCCTCGGTGGGGACGAGGCGGTTGTAGGCCTCGATCTCGAAGCGGAAGGCCGTGCGGAGGTCCATCTGAAGGCCGTAGTGCATGGACTTCTTCGCCTGGCGCACCGAGAGCGGCGCGTTCGAGGCGATGCGCTCGGCGGTCGCGAGCGCCTCCGGCAGGAGCGCCTCGGCCTCGCAGAGCTTGTTGACGATGCCCCAGGCGAGCGCGTCCTCCGCGGAGAAGGGCTTTCCCGTCAGGATGATCTCCTTGGCGCGGCGCTCGCCCACCGCCCGCGGCAGCATCTGCGTCCCGCCCGCCCCGGGCATGATGCCGAGCGTCACCTCCGTCAGCGCGAAGCGCGCGGTCTTGACGGCATAGGCGAAATCGCAGGCAAGCATGAGCTCGAGGCCGCCCGCGAAGGCGGGGCCGTTCACCGCGGCGATCACGGGCATGGGGCAGTCGAGGAGCGCCCAATATTGCCGCTCGAAGATCTCGTGCTGCGCCACCCATTGCGCATCGGTCATGCCGTTGCGCTCCTTCAAGTCGCCGCCGGCGCAGAAGACGCGCCCGCCCGCGCCCGTCAGCACCGCGCAGCGGACATCGCCGGGCTCGGCGATGAGGCGCGTCCAGAGATCGAGGAGGTCGCGCCCCATCTGCGTGTTGAAGGAGTTCGCGACCTCCGGCCGGTTGAGCGTCACCTGCAGGATGTGCGGCGAGGGCCGTTCCGTCCTGATCGTGGCGTAGGCGGGGATCATGAGCGCGCGGCCTTCTTGCCGGGTGTGCCGTAGGGGCCGAGAACTTCCTCGGTGTGCTGACCCAGGGTGGGCGGCATGCGGCGAAAGGCCGGCCGCTTCCCGTCGAAGGAGACCGGCGGACCCATCAGCGAGATCGAGCCGTCGGGGCTCGGCTGCAGCATGCCGAGCGCCTCCGTCTGCGGATGCTTGGCCACGGCATCGATGTGCTGCAGCGGCGCGCAAGGCACGCCGACCTTGTCGAGCGCCGCCTCCCATTCGGCGGTGGTCTTGGTCTGCACGATCTCCTGGATCATGCCCACAAGGAGGCCGCGGTTCTTGACGCGGTCGGGGTTGTGGCGGAAGCGCGGGTCGTGCGCCCATTGCTCCTGCCCGAGCGCGCGCGCGAGCAGCTGGAAGAGCTTGTCGCTGCCGGCGCCGATCATGATGAAGCCGTCGCTGGTGACGAAGCCTTGATAGGGCACGATCATCGCGGCGCCCGAGCCGAAGGGCTTCGGCACCTCGCCCGAGGCGAGGTAATTCGCGACGTGGTAGCACATCCAGGAAAGCGCGGTCTCGTAGAGCGAGGTGTCGACGGTCGCCCCCTCGCCCGTCTCCCCGCGCCGCAGCAGCGCGCCGAGGATGCCGATCACCGACCACATGCCCGAGCCGATGTCCATGATCGAGCTGCCCGCGCGCACCGGCGGCCGGCCCGCTTCGCCGGTGACGCTCATGAAGCCGCCGAAGGCCTGCAGCAGCGGGTCGTAGCCGGGCTTGTCCTTCATCGGCCCCACCGCGCCGAAGGCGCCGATGGTGCAGTAGATGAGGCTCGGCTTCTTCGCGCGGAGCGCCGCCGAGTCGAGGCCGAGCTCCGCCGCCGTCCCCGGCCGGAGATTCTGGATCACCACGTCCGCGCGCTCGAGGATCATGCGCTCGAGCCGCGCACGGTCCGCGGGATCGCGCAGCTCCACCACCACCGAGAGCTTGTTGCGGTTGAGGCTCTGGAAGAGCGCGGAATGTCCGTGCCAATAGGGCGGCGCCCATTTCCTTGCGTCGTCGCCGTCGCGCTTCTCCACCTTGATCACGGTCGCCCCGAGATCGCCGAGCACCTCGCCTGCAAACGGCGCTGCGACATTGTGCCCGAGCTCCACCACGGTAATGCCAGCGAGCGGGGCTTCGGGTGTCATGATGTGCGATCTCCGAATTGTTCGGGGCTACGCTAGTACGCGGGAACGAGGGGCGTCAAATTAGAGAAGGGTTCGCGCAGAGGTCGCGGAGGATGCGCGGAGGACGCAGTGGAAACTATCGATGCACAAATTGGTGCCTTCGCGATGTTCTATCCGCCGGCTGGAGCGATCAAAGTCCATTCACCATTCTGGTGATCCCATCGCGCATGTGAGCAACATTGAAATTCAGGAGATATCCGAGCTTGAAGCCGCCCAAACGCAGATAGCTCAATAGCTGATATCGATGAACCGGAAGGATCGTTTCCAACGCCTTCAGTTCGACGACGACGCGCTCACTCACTAGCAGGTCCAGCCGGTAGCCATTCTCGATCATGAGGTCCTCGTAGCGCACCGGGACCGGTACCTGCTTGCGTACTGACAAACCTTGTTTCGTAAGCTCATGCCCCAGGCAAAGCTCATAGGCGCTCTCGAGTAATCCCGGGCCGACAGCTGAATGAACCTTGAGCGCCGAAGCAACGATCACGTTGCCAATTTCATTCTCACGCATCTCCGATTCCAAGGTTCTTTCTGACACAGAATTTGCCGAGCGGCAGAATGAAATCCCTCCGCGTCCTCTGCGCAACCTCCGCGCCCTTGTGTGGACGGCCCCCGCCTGGCAAGAGATTTATTGCGTGAGAAGCAGGGTCGGGCTTGCGGTCTTGTGTCCGGCCTTTGGTGCGGCCTATTGGGACCGCTGGCCCTGATGGAATCCGCCGGCGCGCTC
>DATKNV010000085.1:0-6967 GCA_035541215.1 Allostellaceae bacterium
CCATCAAAGGGGTAAGATGCCGAAGGCGCATTGCAGCGCAGCGCGCGAGCGTGATAGCGTCCGCGCCCTTCGAAACGGCGCTCCGCGCCGAGCCACATTTGACGAGCCCTCCGTGACGAATATCGTCAGGGGGAAAGGGAAAGCTTTTCAACTCGAAGAGGTATCCATGACGCGATCGAGCATGCTGCGTTTCGGCCTCGCGGCCTGCGCCCTCACCGCTGCGGTCTGGAGCGCTCCCGCGAGCGCGGGTCCCACCCTGGACAAGGTCAAGGCGAACGGCGTCGTCACCTGCGGCGTCAACACGGGCCTTGCGGGCTTCGGCATGCCCGATAAGCAGGGGAACTACACCGGGCTCGACGTCGACGTCTGCCGCGCGATCGCAGCCGCGGTGCTCGGCGACGCCAGCAAGGTCAAATACGTGCCCACGACCGCGCAGCAGCGCTTTCCGGCGCTGCAATCGGGCGAGGTCGACGTGCTCGCGCGCAATACCACCTGGACGCTTCTCCGCGACACCGATCTCGGCTTCAATTTCGCACCCGTCACCTATTACGACGGGCAAGGCTTCATGGTCGCGAAGAAGCTCGGCATCAAGAGCGCGAAGGAGCTCAATGGCGCCACCGTCTGCGTCCAGCCCGGGACCACCACCGAGCTCAACCTCGCGGATTTCTTCCGCACCAACAAGATGACGTTCAAGCCGCTGGTGATCGAGAAGCTCGACGAGGTCGAGAACGCCTTCTTCGCGGGCCGCTGCGATGCCTATACGACGGACCGCTCGGGTCTCGCGGCAACGCGCGTCTCGAAGGCGCCGAATCCCGACGACTACGTCATCCTTCCGGAGGTGATCTCGAAGGAGCCCTTGGCGCCCGCGGTGCGCCACGGGGACGACGAGTGGTACGACATCGTGAAGTGGGTGGTCTTCGCGATGTTCGACGCCGAGGAGAAGGGCGTGACCCAGAAGAACGTCGACGAAATGCTCAAGAGCGACGACCCCGACATCAAGCGGATGCTCGGCGTCACCGCCGGCATGGGCAAGGCGCTCCATCTCGATGACAAGTGGGCCTACAACATCATCAAGCAGGTCGGGAATTACGGCGAGAGCTTCGAGCGCAACGTCGGCAAGGATTCCCCCCTGAAGCTCGATCGCGGGCTCAACGCCCTCTGGACCAATGGGGGTCTGATGTACGGAATGCCTGTCCGCTAATATGTCGAGGCGGCACCGCTCCGGCCCCCGGCCGGAGCGGTAGACCGCCGGAACAGGGGGGATGGTCACGACGGCTCCAAGCCGAGTTCATCTCGCTCCCACGCGGCGCGTCGCCCCGTGGCGCGACGTGCGCCTGCGCGGCATTGCCGCGCAGGTGATCACGGTCGGAACGGTCGCAGCGGTCGTGATCTATTGCGCGCACAACGCCATCGTCAATCTCGAGCAGCGCGGCATCGCCACCGGCTTCGCCTTCCTGCGACGGGAGGCGGCCTTCGAGATCAGCTCGACGCTGATCGACTATTCCCCGGCGAGCACCTACGGCCGTGCGCTCGCCGTGGGCATCCTCAATACGCTGCTGGTCTCCTTTCTGGGGATCGTCCTCACCACGATCTTCGGCACGCTCCTGGGGATCGCGCGGCTCTCGAGCAACTGGCTCGTGCAGCGCGTGACCGGCTGGTACATCGAGATCATGCGGAACACGCCGCTCCTGCTCCAGCTCATCGTCTGGTGGGACCTGCTGCGGGTGAGCGCACCCTTGCCGCGCGAGGCCTTCAAGCCGCTGCCGGGCGTCTTCATCTCCAATCGCGGCCTCAACCTGCCGATCCCGGTCTGGCAGCCGGTCTATCTCTGGATGCTGGCGGCGCTGGTCGCGGGCGCGCTCGCGACGGCGGTCGTCGCGCAGCGAATGCACCGCCGCCAGGAGCTCACGGGCAAGCAGTTTCCGCTGGTCTGGACCGGCGTCGCCCTCATTTTGGGACCGCCGCTGCTGCTGTTCCTGCTAGCGGGCGCGCCGCTGCAGTTGGAAATGCCCGTGCTCCAGGGCTTCAACTTCGTCGGCGGCGAGAGCGTCACGCCGGAATTCGCGGCGCTGCTCTTCGGCCTCGTGGCATATACCTCGGCTTTCGTCGCCGAGATCGTCCGCAGCGGCATCCTCTCCGTGAGCAAGGGACAGACCGAGGCCGCCTCGGCGCTCGGGCTCAAGCCGAATTGGACGCTGCGCCTGGTGGTGCTGCCGCAGGCCGTGCGGGTGATCGTCCCGCCCATGACGAGCGAATACCTGAGCCTCACCAAGAACAGCTCGCTTGCGGTCTATATCGGCTTCCCGGATTTCGTCTCGATCGCGAACACCGAAGCCAATCAGACCGGGCAGGTCATCGAGGTGATCGCGATCCTCATGGCCGTCTATCTCACCATCAGCCTGACGATCTCGGTGCTGATGAATTTCTACAATCGCTACGTCGCGCTGGTGGAGCGCTGAGCGATGGCGGACCTCGCGCAGATGCAGGGACGGCCGCTGGAGCATGCGCCCCTGCGCGCGTGGCAGTGGGCGCGGACGCACCTCTTCAACGGCGTCCTCAACACGATCCTCACGCTGCTGATCGTCTACGCATTCTTCCGCATCGTCGTGCCGGTCGTCGAATGGGCGCTCGTCGACGCGACTTGGAGCGCCGAGAGCGACCGCGCCTGCGAGGCCGCGGGCGGCGCCTGCTGGGCTTTTCTCGAGTCCTGGGGCCGGTTCATCATCTTCGGGCGTTTCCCCTACGCGGAGCAGTGGCGTCCGGCCCTGGTGCTGGTGCTGTTCGTGGCGATGCTGGCGGTGAGCGCCCGCCCGGGAGTGCGCGGCCGCACGCTGCTCGCGATCTGGATCGGCGGTCTCGTCGCGGTCGGCGCGCTCATGTGGGGCGGGTTCCTCGGCATGCCCTATGTCGAGACGGAGCTCTGGAACGGGCTCCCGCTCACGCTGATCCTAGCCTTGGGCGGCGTGGGCTTCGCCTTTCCGATCGGGATCGTGGCGGCGCTGGGGCGGCGCTCGAAGCTCCCGGCGATCCGCTGGCTCTCGGTTGCATACATCGAGCTCATCCGCGGCGTGCCGCTCATCACCTTGCTCTTCATGGCCTCGCTGATGGTGCCGCTCTTCCTTCCGACCGGCGTCGGCATCGCAAAGCTCTGGCGCGCGGAGATCGGCTTCGCGCTCTTCTTTGGGGCATATCTCGCGGAGGCCGTGCGCGGCGGGCTGCAGGCGATTTCGCGGGGACAATACGAGGCCGCGGATGCGCTGGGCCTGGGATATTGGCGCAAGATCTACTTCGTGATCCTGCCGCAGGCGCTCGCGATCTCGATCCCCTCGATCGTCAATCTCTTCATCGGCGCCTTCAAGGACACCACGCTCATCACCATCGTCGGCATCTTCGACGTGCTCCAGGACGCCAACACCGGCCTCAACGATCCCGCCTGGCGGCACGCCTATGTCGAGGCCTACGCGACGATAGGAATGATTTTCTTCGCGTTTTGCTATTTCATGTCCCGGTACAGTCAGTATCTCGAGCGGCGCTTGCGCCGTACCGGAACCGGACCCAGGAGGAAGTGACGATGGCGAGCATTCCCGGCACGGCGCCTCAGGCGGCGGACCAGTCCATGATCGAGTTCCGCGGCGTCCACAAATGGTACGGCGATTTCCACGTCCTCAAGGACATCAACCTCGTGGTGCGGCGCGGCGAGCGCGTCGTCGTCTGCGGCCCCTCGGGCTCCGGCAAGTCCACGATGATCCGCTGCATCAACCGGCTCGAGGAGCATCAGAAGGGACAGATCCTCGTGGACGGCATCGAGCTCACCTCGGACGCGAAGCACGTCGAGGCGATCCGCCGCGAGGTCGGCATGGTCTTCCAGCAATTCAACCTGTTCCCGCACCTGACCGTGCTGGAGAACCTGACCTTGGCGCCGATCTGGGTGCGCAAGATGCCCAAGAAGGAGGCGGAGGAGCTCGCGATGCAGCTTCTCGCGCGCGTCAAGATCCCCGAGCAGGCGAAGAAATATCCGGGCCAGCTCTCCGGCGGTCAGCAGCAGCGCGTGGCGATCGCGCGCTCGCTCTGCATGCGCCCCCAGGTGATGCTCTTCGACGAGCCCACCTCGGCTCTCGATCCCGAGATGATCAAGGAAGTGCTGGACGTCATGATCGAGCTCGCCCAAGAGGGCATGACCATGATCTGCGTCACGCACGAGATGGGCTTCGCGCGCACGGTCGCGGACTCCATGATCTTCATGGACGGCGGCCAGATCGTCGAGGTCGCGCCGCCCAAGGAATTCTTCGCCAACCCCAAGAACGACCGCACGAAGCTGTTCTTGAGCCAGATACTCTCGCATTAGCGCTGAAGTTTTCTGAGTCGGACGAATTACCGAGAGGATCGGGCGGATAAGCGCGCGTTTTTCAGAAGCTCTGGGACGGCAGCTGCAACCGCGTTCTCTATCTGGATATAGGCTGGCACCAACCGTTCCAATATTGGTTTGGCGTCCGCAGGGTTCCAGAGAATTGGCTTGCCGTCCGAATCCTTTCGTCGACCTTTTGCGAATAACTCGGCGTACCTTACCGGAGCTATTCCAATGAATGGATCGAATTGCACCTTTGGCCCAGCTCGCTTCTTGCGGCCCTCCACTTCAATGGAATCCGGGTAAAGTTCCGCAGCTAGACTCTTCGAATAGGGCTCGATATAGACGACGCGTTTGATGCCAGCCGCTACGATATGGCGGGCGCAAATATGGCACGGAAAGGTCGTAGAATAGAGCGTGGCGCCTCTGACGGAAGTGCCATGACGGGCCGCTTCTGTGAGCGCAGACATTTCAGCGTGAACGATTCGACCGAACTCAAGAGAGTCCATTATTTGAGCCTCTTTTATTATGCCCTCGTCGGCGAGCGCTTGCTCCGTGAGCGCCTCGATCTCCAGTCGCTGTCGTTTGGCGCTGAGCCATTTTCCGCCCTTTAGGCGGCGGAACAGGTCCTCCAGGATTTCGCGTTTGACCTTTGCGCTCGAATCGTACCCAACATGAAAATCTCTAAAGTCAAATTCATCTCCTTCCCAATATGCGCCACCACCTGTTTTGGGGACCTCATTGCAGCCCAGTGAAATGACCTCCCCCGTTTCGGCCACAATCGCTGATCCTACCTGTCGTGATAAATCAGAACTCTTCAATGCAGCGGCCTTCGCTAGAAACATCCCATGCTCATCGCGCGAGGGGGTGCAAAAGTTGTCTCCAAAAAAGCCCCGTAGGAACCTAGAGCAGCTCTCTTTCATTTTGTCCGGTGAGTCGGCATTGATTACGACGTCGGCCATCGCGAACGTTTCTCGCATGCGCTGACCGAACTCGACCTCCTCCTCTTCGTCGTCACGGGAGATCAGATCCTGGGCCTTGCCTCGATAGGCTTCTATGCGTCTTTGCCGATAATAAGACTTCGCAATTCTATTCGTGAGATCGTCGAGCCTCTTGTCAGCCGAGCAATAGGTCGAAATTTGTACAAATCCACGACCATAGATTCGACGCAGTGTGCTTATCTCTTCGGGCCGCTTGAATTGATTAAGGATCCAAGCGGTACGAGATTGCGGCGAGAGGCGATGCCCGCCTTGCATTTCTGCTCTCTGCCGGCGTATCGCCAACACAGTCAGTAAGGCTAAGGCGTCAGCGCGGTCTAACTTTTCTCGTATCCGATTGCCCGCGTCCATATATGTTCGATATTTCTCCTCGGTGGGACGCTCCTTAAGTTTGAAGACACCGGGGAACTCTTTCAGCGTATCAGTCACGTGAACATGGATTGCGTGATAGCCCACGGTCCTGAGTCCCATTTCGAGCTCTTCAGCGACTGTGCGCAGTTCGGTTCCGATAGGTGCCACGAGGCCGAATACCAATTCTGGGTGACTAATCGGAGCCAGGAGCTGGGATGACGTAATGTGGTGTCGATCAGCACGAGTCGCTGCACTCTTGATCGAATGTCGCTCAGACCGTTCGGCCTCGCGCTTCTTTCGCCTCGTGAGCATGTTCGGTCCGTGTTCGAAGAGTAATCCCCCCAAATCCTTGCTGAGCCGCCGCAAAAAATCAATTTTTGACCCATTCAAAAATTTTCATGCGATATCCGGGGGCAATGGCCCGCGATTTCTCCTTGGAAAAATCGAAAGTCACCACCTATCATCAATCCCACTGATGACAATTCCCATGTCGTCTGATTTTGGCGCGAAACGTGGAGCACGCAATGAAACGCACCTATGGGCTGAAGGCCGGCTGGCTCAAGGAAGAGCTGAGAATCGCAGTTAGCGATTATTCTCGCTGGCCGGAGGAGGTGCGGAAAGCGCACGCTGCGACTCGTCCGCGTATTGAGAGGAAAAACGCCCCGCTTCAAGCAGACGCAAATTCCGAGGTGAGCCCGCAGAGTAAGAAATAGGGCAGTACTGAAAACAAAAGGACAACTTGGCTGCACCCACGGAATACGTTGGCTTGAGAAGAGCAATCACCTCGCCAGCGCTATGAGCCCTTGTGAATTAGCGTCGGCAGGAGCGGGTGCTGGAGCGTGCGGGGGAGGGCGCCGGTGAGGCGGGGGTCGTCGAAGACGACGCTGCGGCGCTGATAGACCTTGAAGCCGCATTTCTGATAGAGGCCGAGGGCGCGCGGGTGATCGAAGGTGCAGGTGTGCACCCAGACCCGTGGCGGTGCCGTGAGCCAGGCCGTGTCGATCGCGGTGTTGAGGAGCCAACTGCCGAAGCCGCGCCCGATGAAATCGGGAACGAGGCCGAAATAGCTGAGCTCGGTGCCTTCCTCCGCGCCGCGCTCGAGCTCGAAATATCCCGCGGGAGAGCCCCAGGCATAGAGGACGTAGACCTCGACGTCCTTCCGCGCGAGCCGCTCCGCGAGGCGCTCGTCGCTCCAGATGCGGCGCTCGAACCAGAGCCAGCGCTCGCCCACGGTGTCGTAGAGATAGCGGTAGAACGAGACCGTGCAGCGCTC
>DATKNV010000086.1:0-5872 GCA_035541215.1 Allostellaceae bacterium
GCGGTCGAGAAGACGTTGCTCTTCTTCGTGGGGATCGTGGTGTTGCGGTCGATGAGCCGGGTGAAGACGCCGCCCAGGGTCTCGATGCCCAGCGAGAGCGGGGTCACGTCGAGGAGCAGCACGTCCTTCACTTCGCCCTTGAGCACGCCTGCCTGGATCGCGGCACCGACGGCGACGACCTCGTCGGGGTTGACGCTGCGGTTGGGCTCCTTGCCGAAGAACTGGCGCACGGTCTCGATGACCTTGGGCATGCGGGTCATGCCGCCGACCAGGATCACCTCCTGAATCTCCGAGGCCTTGAGGCCCGCGTCCTTGAGCGCGGCCCGGCAGGGCTCGATCGTCTTCTGGATGAGATCGTCGACGAGCGCCTCGAGCTTCGCCCGGGTGAGCTTGATGTTGAGGTGCTTCGGCCCCGTCTGGTCCGCCGTGATGAAGGGCAGGTTCACCTCGGTCTGCATCGAGGAGGAGAGCTCGATCTTCGCCTTCTCCGCGGCCTCCTTGAGGCGCTGGAGTGCCAAGCGGTCGTTGCGCAGGTCGATCCCCTGCTCCTTCTTGAACTCGTCCGCGAGATAGTCGATGACGCGCTTGTCGAAGTCCTCGCCGCCGAGGAAGGTGTCGCCGTTGGTCGACTTCACCTCGAAGACGCCGTCGCCGATCTCGAGGACGGAGATGTCGAAGGTGCCGCCGCCCAAGTCATAGACCGCGATGGTGCCGGTGCCCTTCTTCTCGAGGCCGTAGGCGAGCGCGGCCGCCGTCGGCTCGTTGATGATGCGGAGCACCTCGAGGCCGGCGATCTTGCCGGCGTCCTTGGTCGCCTGGCGCTGGCTGTCGTTGAAGTAGGCGGGGACGGTGATGACCGCCTCGGTGACGGGCTCGCCGAGATAGGCCTCGGCGGTCTCCTTCATCTTCTGCAGCACGAAGGCACTGATCTGGGAGGGCGCGTACTTCTTGCCGCGGCCCTCGACCCAGGCGTCGCCGTTGTCGCCCTTCATGACCTTGAAGGGGACGAGCTCCATCTCCTTCTTCACCATGGGGTCGTCGAAGCGGCGGCCGATGAGGCGCTTCACGCCGTAGAAGGTGTTCTCGGGGTTGGTGACGCCCTGGCGCTTTGCCGCCTGGCCCACGAGACGCTCGGACTCCGTGAACGCCACGATCGAGGGCGTGGTGCGCATGCCCTCGGCGTTCTCGATGACTTTTGCGGTCTTGCCTTCCATGACGGCGACGCACGAGTTCGTGGTGCCGAGATCGATACCAATGACTTTGCCCATGGCCACCTCTTGCTGTCGGCGGGTTCCCCGGAGCCCGGAACGGCGCTCACCGGAACCCCCTTGAATTCTGCGGCTCGCCCGACCCCTGGGGCCGCGCGAGCCTCCGTGGATATAGGGAGGGCCGTTTCGGGGCGCAACCCGTATCTCGCCCGGAAAATTACGCTTTTCGGGGGTTCCGGGCCCTTCCGCGGGTTAAAATCCAGGGGTCATGATCGTCTCCGCCAGCTACCGGACGGATATTCCGGCCTTTCATGGCCGCTGGCTCCTGGAGCGCCTCGCGGCGGGCCATGCCGAGGTCCGGAACCCCTATGGCGGCGCCCCCTATCGGGTGTCGCTCGCCAAGGGTAAGGTCTCGGGGTTCGTGCTCTGGACCCGGAACCTGAAGCCGCTCTTCGCCCATCTCCCGGAGATCGCGGCGCGCGCCCCCTTTACGGTGCAATTCACGGTGACGGGCTACCCCCGAGCGCTCGAGCCGGGAGTGATCGCGGAGGGGGCGGCGGTGGCCCAGCTTCGGGGGGTGCGGCGCGACTGGGGTCCGCGGGCCGCGGTCTGGCGCTATGACCCCATCCTCGTGACCTCGCTCACGCCCTTGGAGGCGCACCGCGAGAGCTTCGCCCGCATTGCTACGGCGCTGCGGGGCTCGGTCGACGAGGTCGTGGTGTCTTTCGCCGACCTCTACCGCAAGACCGCGCGGAACCTGGGGGCGGCAGCCGAGCAACACGGCTTCACTTGGCGCGATCCCGAGCCCGGGGAGAAGCGCTCGCTATTGGTGGAGCTCGCGGCGATTGCCGCCGAGAGCCGCATGCGCCTCACCCTCTGCACCGAGCCCGCGCTTGCGACGGATGGGATCGAGCCTGCGCGCTGCATTGACGCCGAGCGCCTATCCGACGTCGCCGGGCGCCCGATCCTCGCGCGCGAGAAGGGCAACCGCCCCGGATGCCTCTGCGCGGAGTCCCGCGACATCGGCGCCTACGACACCTGCGCCCAGGGCTGTGTCTATTGCTATGCGGTCTCGAATTCGGAGCGGGCCGCAGAATCCCTCTCCCGCCGTTAGGCGGGAGAGGAAGGGGCCCGCGCGTAGCGCGGGAAGGTGAGGGTGGACGCCTAGGGACGCTCGACCACCCTCACCCTCCCATTGCTTCGCAATGGGCCCCAACCCTCTCCCGCGCCGCGCGCGGGAGAGGGAGGTTAGACCACCTCGTCGAAGCGCTCCTTCGGCGGCTCCGGGGGCTTCGCCTCGCCTTTGGCGACGCCGACCATGGCGGGGCGGAGGAGGCGGTCGTGGAGGACGTAGCCGGGCTGGAGCACCTCGACCACCGTGCCCGCGGGCTTCCCGGTGTTCTCGGCCTCGAAGATCGCCTGATGGAAGTTGTGGTCGAAGCGCTCGCCCTTGGGGTCGATGCGGCGGATGCCGTGGCGCTCGAAGGCCGCGAGCAGCGTGCGCTCGGTCGCGGCCACGCCCGCGAGCAGGTTCCGCGTGAGCTCGTCCTTCGCCTGCGCCTCCGGCATGTGCTCGATCGCGCGGCGGAGATTGTCGGCGGCATCGAGCAGGTCCTTCGCGAAATTCGCGACCGCGTATTTGCGGGCGTCGTCGCGCTCGCGCTCCGCGCGGCGGCGCACGTTCTCAACCTCCGCGAGCGCGCGGAGCAGGCGATCCTTGAGATCGGCCGCCTCGGCCTCGGCCTGGGCGATCTGCGTCTCGAGCGAGGGCGGCGCTTCCGCCCCCTGCTGTGCCTCCGCCGCCTCGGCCGCCTCATTGCGGCCATTGCCATTCTTGCTGTCGCTCATGGGTTGCTCGTATCGCTCCGAAGAAATGAGAGTTAGCCGAGGAGGCGCCCCACCACCTTCGCGGTGTAGTCGACGAGGGGGATGATGCGCGCGTAATTGATGCGCGTGGGCCCGATGACGCCGATCGCTCCCACGACCTGCTCGCGGCTGTTGGCGTAGGGTGCCACGATCACGGAACAGCCCGCGACGCCGAAGAGCGCGTTGTCGGCGCCGATGAAGATCTGCACTCCCTCGCCTTCGCGCGCGGAATCCAGGAGCTTCAGCATGGTCTGCTTGGTCTCGAGCATGTCGAAGAGAGTGCGGAGCCGCTCGAGGTCCGCGAGCGCCGTCACGTCCTCCAGCAGCTTCGCCTGTCCGCGCACGATCAAGGCCGAGCCCTCCTCGCCCCCGGCCCAGGAGGCGAGCCCCGCCTCGATCACCTTGCGCGTCAATTCGTCGAGCTGGGCGCGCTGGCTGTCGATGTCGGCGGCGAGCTGCGCCTTCGCCTCCTCGATGGTGCGGCCGACGAGGCGGGCATTGAGGTAATTGCTGGCCTGCACGAGGACGGAGGGGGGCACGCCCAGCGGCACCTCGACGATGCGGTTCTCGACGAGCCCGTCCTCGGTCACGACCACCACGAGCGCGCGGCCCGGCGCGATCGGCACGAATTCGAGATGGCGGAGCGGGCGCTCGGTCTTGGGCGCGAGCACGAGGCCCGCGCAGCGCGAGAGGCCCGCGAGCGTCGCGGTCGCCTCCTCGAGCGCCTTGGCAAGGCTCATCCCCGCGGCGGCGCAGCGCGCCTCGATCGCCTCGCGCTCCTCCTCGGAGAGGCCGCCGATCTCGAGGATGCCGTTGACGAAGAGGCGGAGGCCCGCCTCGGTCGGAAGCCGCCCCGCCGAGGTGTGCGGGGCATAGAGGAGCCCCGCCTCCTCGAGGTCCGCCATCACGTTCCGGATCGTCGCGGGCGAGAGCTCGAGGCCCGAGCGGCGCGAGAGCGTGCGCGAGCCCACGGGCTCTCCGGTCTCGACATAGGCGTCGACGATCTGCCGGAAAATCTCGCGGCTGCGCTCGTTTAGCTCGCTGATCAAGGGTTTAGGAACGGGCGGTGTCATGCCCGTGGGAATGTAGGGAGGGGTCCCGGGAGCGTCAACCGGCGGCGGAGCGCGGCCTTTACGGATCGGCGCCGCCGCACTACGGTCGCGGCCGACCTTGAACCAGAGCGAGCTCCGCCCATGCCGCGCCCCTCCGGCCGCGCCCCCAACGAGATGCGCCCGATCGCGCTCGAGCCCGGTTTTGCAAAATACGCCGAAGGCTCCTGCCTCGCGCGCTTCGGCGACACGCACGTGATCTGCGCCGCGACCGTGGAGGACCGCGTACCGCCCTTCCTGCGCAACACCGGGTCCGGCTGGATCACCGCGGAATACGGGATGCTCCCGCGCTCGACCCACACCCGCACCGACCGCGAGGCGAGCCGCGGCAAGCAGAGCGGCCGCACCCAGGAGATCCAGCGCCTGATCGGGCGGTCGCTGCGCACGGTCACCGACCTCAAAGCCTTGGGCGAGCGCCAGGTGCGCATCGACTGCGACGTCATCCAGGCCGACGGCGGAACCCGGACCGCGGCGATCACCGGCAGCTTCGTGGCGCTGCACCGGGCGCTGAACGGCCTGGTCAAAGACGGCAAGCTCGCGAAGCTGCCGCTGGCCGACCATGTCGCGGCGATCTCGTGCGGCATCTTTCAGGGAACGCCCGTGCTCGACCTCGACTACGCCGAAGATTCGACGGCGGAGGCCGACGCAAATTTCGTACTGACCGGGTCCGGCAAAATCATCGAGGTCCAGGGCACGGCCGAGCGTGCGCCGTTCAGCGACGACGAGCTGCTGGCGCTGCTCAGGCTCGCCCGCAAGGGGGTCGATGAGCTGATCGCCCGGCAGAAAAAAGCGCTTGGTCTTTAGCCCCTCATGGCGCGGAAATTTACCGAGAAGACGCTCGTCATCGCCAGCCACAACCAGGGCAAGGTGCGCGAGATCGGCGAGCTCCTGGCGCCGTTCGGCATCGATGTGGTGTCGGCCGGAGCCCTCGGTCTCGCCGAACCGGAGGAGACCGGCACAACCTTCGAAGCCAATGCCGAGCTCAAGGCGCGCGCCGCCGCCGATGCCGCCAAGCTGCCGGCACTCGCCGATGATTCCGGGGTGGTGGTCCCGGCACTCGGCGGCGATCCCGGAATCTACTCGGCGCGCTGGGCCGGGCCGACCAAAGATTTCGCGATCGCGATGCGGAAAGTCGAAGACGCACTCTCGACCAAGGGCCCCGGCGACCGGGGCGCTGCCTTTGTCGCAGTGCTCGCCCTGGCTTGGCCGGACGGCGATATCGAGCTGTTCCGCGGCGAGGTGCACGGGACCTTGGTGTGGCCGCCGCGCGGCAGCAAGGGCTTCGGTTACGACCCGATGTTCGTGCCGGACGGCTACACCTTGACCTTCGGCGAGATGGATCCGGCGGCCAAGCACGCGATCAGCCATCGTGCCCGCGCCTTCGCCAAGCTGGTCGATGCCTGCTTCAAGCCGCAGGGCTAGTCCTATGACGGAGCCTGGCTTCGCGATCTACGTGCACTGGCCGTTCTGCCGGTCGAAGTGCCCGTACTGCGATTTCAACAGCCACGTGCGCGAGCGCATCGACGAACAGGCCTGGGAGCGGGCGTTACTGGCCGAGCTCGACCATTATGCCGCGCAAACTCAAGGCCGGACGGTCACATCGATCTTCTTCGGCGGCGGCACGCCGTCCTTGATGGCGCCCGCGACCACCGCCGCCGTGCTCGAGCGCATCGCCGCACGCTGGCGCGT
>DATKNV010000087.1:0-61563 GCA_035541215.1 Allostellaceae bacterium
CCGGGCAACTGTTCGGGTGAGCGACGGGACGGCCGCTGACCAGGCTCCCATATGATCGTTCGCTGCTACACGAAGAGGATCGGAGGGTGATCGGTCGGACGGTCGTCAGGCTGGTGGGGCATGCCCCACCAGCCTGACACCACTTCTGCCATGAATCGCGACACACAAGGGTGAGGGTCAGCGCCCAGGGAGTCTGTAATGGGAATCGATGCCGGGCTCGCCATTGCAGAGCACGCGTCCCTCCTTCGCGAGCTCGATCAGATGCGCGAGCACCGAGCGGCCGGCGGCGCGCTCCAGCGCCTTGGGTAGGCCCGCATAGACAGAGCGGACGATCGCGGGGATCTCGCTGTCGCCCTGCGCGAGCCGGTAGAGGATCGCGGCCTCGCGGTCGCGGCGGTGATCGATGAAGGCCTGCACGAAGGCCTGGGGGTCGGGGATCGCGGGGCCGTGGGTCGGAAAATAGGCGGCGTCTCCGCGAGGCAGCAGCTTCGCGAGCGAGCGCATGTAGTCGCCCATGTTGCCGTCGGGCGGCGCGATCACGCTCGTCGACCAACCCATGACGTGATCGCCCGAGAACAGCACGCGCTCCTGCGGCAACGCGAAGCAGAGATGGTTCGAGGTGTGGCCGGGCGTGTGCAGAGCCTCGAGCCGCCAGCCCGGGCCCTCGACGGCGTCGCCCTCGCGCATCACTCGGTCGGGGACGAAGTCGCGGTCGCCGCCTTCCTCGACCGCCGGCCCCAGCGCGGCGGCGTGGGGGCCGAAGCCATAGGTGGGAGCGCGCGTCGCGCGCTTCACCGCGGCCGAAGCCGGGGAGTGATCGACGTGGGTGTGCGTCACCAGGATGTGCGTGACGGTCTCGCCGCGGAGCGCGTGCAGCAGCGCCTCGATGTGCTCCGGGAGCTTCGGGCCGGGATCGATGACGGCGACGCGGCCGTGGCCCACGACGTAGGTGCCGGTGCCGTCGGCGGTGAAGGGGCTCGGATTACGCGCGACGATGCGGCGGATGAGCGGCGTCACCCGCTCGAGCACGCCGTACTCGAATTCGAGCTCGCGCTGGAAGGGAATCGCCATGGGCCGGCGGTCAGGCGCGCGTGACCCGGCGCACGGGCGTCTCCGTCATCTCATAGCCCGCGTCGGCGGGGATGCGGAAGACCTGGCCCGCGGGCGTGTCCACGAGCTTGGGCTCGACGGTGACGATGCGGGCGGCGCGCGCGGCCTCGATCGCCTCCGCGACCGTCCGCGAGTGCCCGAGCCGCAGCAGGTTCGCCCGCGTCGCGAAGACGAGCTTGATCTCGCCGCGATCGGCCGCGGCGACGGCGGCGGCGGGCGCGAGCCAGCGCGTCTCCACCGCCTCGCGGCCGTCGTGCTGCGCCACCTGGTCGGCGGGTGCCGGCGCCAGGTAGAACTGCGTGTCGAAGCGCTTGGGCTGATCGGCGGGCGTGATCCAATGCGCGTAGGGCACCAGCAGATCGGTCGCGAGCGTGACCCCCGCACGCGCAACGAAGGCGCCGAAATCCGCGCGGTCGGGAATGCGCGCGAGGAGCGCCGCGAGCTCCGCGTGCGAGAGAATGGATTGCCTGCCGCGGGCGCGCGCGAGCAGCACGTTCCCCTCCTCGAAGGCCTCGCGGATTGCCGCGATGCGCGAGACGAGGGCGCTCGCGTCGAGACCCGCGGGATTGGCCGCGGCATCCACGAGAAGCAGATCCTCCGGCGCGGTCTTGCCGCCCGGAAACACCATGGCGCCCGCCGCGAATCCCGCGGCGTCGTGGCGCACGGTCATGAGCACCTCGAGCCCGGCCGCGCCGTCGCGCAGCAGCAGCAAGGTGGCGGATGGAACCGGCACTACCGGCGTCTTCCGGGGCGCGTCGACGGGCATGGGCTGGAAAATCTCCGAAGGGGCCGGTTCCTTATAGGACAAGCGGGCCCGGCCGCGCTAGAGTCGCGGTCTCCACAGGGGAGATGAGGAATGACCGAAGTCTACGATCTTTTTGCCATTCGCTATGCGACCAACGCGAACCGCCGGCGCGGCGAGAACTTCATGCCGTTCCCGACGGACGATCCGCACGACCGGCCCATGCCGATCGACTTCTACGTCTGGGTCGCCAAGAGCGACAAGCGCACGATCCTCATCGACAGCGGCGCCGACGCCAATGCCTGCGCCGCCCGCAACAACAAGTTCCTGCGCTGTCCGAGCGAGGGGCTGAAGCTCATCGGCATCGACCCCAACGACATCTCCGACGTCGTCACGACGCACCTGCACTGGGATCACGCCGGCAATTTCGAGAAATTCCCGCAGGCGCGCTTCCACGTGCAGCGCCGCGAGGTCGCGCACGCGACCGGCCCCTGCATGGGGAACGCCTATATGCGGCGCCCCTACGACGTCGAGTACGTCTGCGCGATGCTGCGCGCGTCCTATGGCGGCCGCGTCGCCTTCCACGACGGCGACGAGGAGCTGGCGCCGGGTCTCGGCCTTCGCCTCGTGGGCGGGCATACGCCGGGCCTGCAGATCGCGACCGTCGCGACGCGCCGCGGCCAAGTCGTGGTCGCCTCGGACGCGCTCCATTTCTTCGCCAACAAGCAGCAGGGCATTCCCTTCGCGATTCTCGTGGACGTCGGGGAATACATGGCGGGCTGGCAGATGCTCGACGCGCTCGCGGATAGCCCCGACCACATCATCCCCGGCCACGACCCCGCGGTGCTCGCCGCATATCCCGTCGCGAAGCCGGGGCTCGAGGGCGTGGCGGTAAGGCTCGACACGATGCCGAAGGGCAAGTAGCCCCTGGCGCTCCTAGACCTCCAGCGCCATGCCGTCGCGCTGGGGGTCGGCTGCGCCGGACCAGCTTCCGTTCTCGATCTTGATGCCGTGCAGTCCCGCGAAGGCGTAGCTCTGATAGGAGCGCGCGACGCGGTAGCCCCTGGCCTCGACCGCCGCGGTGACGAAGCGGGGGATGCGGTTGGAGACGTCGACGATGTCGCTCGTGACGGAGATGCGCGGCGCCACGATCGCGTCGAGGATCGGCATGCCGAAATCGACGACGTTGACGATGCCCTGCATCACGGAGCCGCTGATGTAGGTGCCGCCGGGCGCGCCGATCGCGATGAAGGGCTTGCCGTCCTTGAAGACAATGCTTGGGGACATCGCGGTGAAGCGCGCCTTGCCCGGCGCGATCGAACCCGCGCGCCCCGGGCGCGGATCGAAGACGTTCATGCAGCCGTTGTACATGAAGCCGAGGCCCTCAGTGATGACCCCGGAGGGCGAGCCCAGCGAATGCGTCATCGAGACGACGTTTCCCTCCTCGTCGACGACGGAGATCTGGGTGGTGCCGTGCTTCTCCTTCGGCTCCAGGCGCTCGACGTGCACGATCTCGCCGGTCTCGATTTTGGCCGCGAGCTCGCGGGCGTAGGATTTCGAGAGGAGGCGCGCGAGCGGCACCTCCACGAATTGGGGATCGCCGATGTGAAGGTCCTTGTCGATGGTCGCGTATTTCATCGCCTCGGCCATGACGCGGATGAACTCCGGGCTGTTGTGGCCAAGCCGCTTCAGGTCGAAATTCTCGAGGATGTGCAGCATCTCCAGGAGCTGCGCGCCCCCTGCGGGCGGCGGCGCCGCCGCGATACGGCAATCGCGATAGCTGCCCCAGATCGGCTCGCTACGGATGGTCCGGTAGCTCCGCAAATCCTCGAGGGAGAGGAGGCCGCCGTGCCGCTTCATGTCGGCCGCGATCTCCTCCGCGATCTCGCCCCTGTAGAAGATGTCGGCGCCGTGGCGCGCGATGCGCTCGAGCGTCCGCGCCATTTCCTCGTTGACGATGCGCTCGCCGAGACCCTTGAGCGCGCCGTTCGGGTGGAAATAGATGCGCCGCCCGCTCTTGGTAAGGCGCAGCTTCTCGACGATGTCGACGCGGCCGTATTTGCTCTCCTGCTGCACCCACATGCCGTGGACGTGAGGGCGCACGACGAAGCCCTCATAGGCCGCCGCTATCGCGGGCTTCATCGCGTCCTGCCAGGTCATGGTGCCGTAGGACGCGAGCGCCTCCTCATAGGCGCGGAGGCTCCCGGGGACCATGATTGACTGGTAGCCGGCGTCGTTGACCCTGCCGCGGAGGATGAAGCCGAAGCCGTCGCGCGTCTCGCCCTCGATGAGGTCCTGCCACATGTCCGGCCGCGCGGCGGCGGGGCAGCGGGTGTGGAAGTCGAGGTGCACGTGGACGTTGCGCTTCGGCATGTAGATCTGCATCACGCCGAAGCCCGCGATCCCCGTCATCTGGGGGTCGACCACGCCCTGCATGAAGGCGCAGGCGATCGCGGCATCGACGGCATTGCCGCCGCGCTTCAACGCGAGCGCTCCCGCCTCGACCGCTTCGGGCTGCGGTGCCACGATCATGCCGCGCATGCGCTTCCTCCGGGGCTTTGCTGCGATGCTAGCACGGAAGAGACTTCGTGCTAGGCTCTCGCGCCATGAAGGGAAATCCGAACCAGCGCCTCAAGCAGGCACTCGCCGAGCGCAGGGCCCTGCTGGTGCCCGGTGCCGCCAACGCGCTCACCGCGCGCATCATCGAGGACCTCGGCTTCGAGGCCATCTATCTGACGGGGGCGGGTCTCGCCAACACGAGCCTCGGCGTCCCCGACATCGGGCTCGTGACGATGACGGAGCTGGTGGAGGCTACCTCGGCGATCTCCGCGGCGACGACGCTGCCGCTCATCGTCGATGGCGACACCGGCTTCGGGAACGAGCTCAACGTCGTCCGCACCGTGCGCGCGCTCGAGCGCGCGGGGGCCGCGGCGATCCAGCTCGAGGACCAGGTCTTCCCGAAGAAATGCGGCCACTTCGCGGGGAAGGCGGTGATTCCCGCGGCCGAGATGGTCGCGAAGATCCGGGCCGCGGCCGAGGCGCGACGCTCCGCCGATTTCCTGCTGATCGCCCGGACCGACGCGCGCGCGATCGAGGGCCTCGATGCCGCGATCGAGCGTGCGGAGCGCTACGCCGGGGCCGGCGCGGACGTCACCTTCGTCGAGGCGCCGCAGAGCGTCGCTGAGCTCGCGGCGGTCACCCGGCGCCTCGAGGTGCCGCAGGTCGCGAACATGGTCGTCGGCGGGAAGACGCCGCTCGTCGGCCAGAAGGAGCTCGCGGCGATGGGCTTCGCGCTGGTGCTCTATGCGAATGCGGCGCTGCAGGCCTCCGTGCTTGCGATGCAGGAGGTGCTGGGGGCGCTCCGCAAGGACGGCTCGCTCGCGCGGGTCGCGAACCGGCTCGCGAGCTTCGAGGAGCGGCAGCGGATCGTGGGGAAGGACGAGTGGGATAAGTTGGAGAAGGCGAGGGATTAGCGGGCGCTCGCTACAGCCAAGACATTTCCTGCCGCTTCTCGAACGCCTCGATCTCTCCGCGGAAGCCGAGCGTAAAGTCGAGCTCGTCGACGCCCTTCAAGAGGCAATCGCGGCGGAAGGGGTCGATCTCGAAGCGGTGCGGCTTGCCGTCGGGGCCGACGACCTCCCGGCGCTCGAGGTCGACGACGATGTGGGCGCCGGGCCGCAGGCGAATCTGCGCCATGAGGGACGCTACCTCCTCGGCGGAGAGCACGATCGGGAGGAAGCCGTTCTTGAGGCTGTTGCCGTAGAAGATGTCGCCGAAGCTCGGCGCGATCGCCGCGCGGAAGCCCCAATCCCAGAGCGCGTAGACCGCGTGCTCGCGCGAGGAGCCGCAGGCGAAATTCTTGTCTGCGACGATGACGCGCGCGCCGCGATAGGCCGGCTGGTTCAGCACGAAGTCCGTCTTCTCCTTGCCGGCGTCGTCGAGGCGGAGATCGTTGAAGAGATACTGGCCGAACCCGTCCTTCCGCGGCTTGCGCAGGAAGCGCGCGGGAATGATCTGGTCGGTGTCGACGTTCGGCACCGGCATCGGGAGGGCGACGGCGTCGAGGCGCTTGAAGGGTTCCATCTCTCTCTCCTCAGCCCTGCAGCAGCGGGCGCACGTCGGTGAAGTGGCCCGTCACCGCCGCCGCCGCCGCCATGGCGGGGCTCACGAGATGTGTGCGCGCGCCCTTGCCCTGGCGGCCCTGGAAGTTCCGGTTCGAGGTCGAGGCGCAGCGGTCGCCGGCAGCCACGAGATCGCCGTTCATGCCCACGCACATGGAGCAGCCGGCCTCGCGCCACTCGAAGCCCGCGTCTTTGAAGATCCGGTCGAGCCCCTCGCCTTCGGCCTGGCGCTTGATGAGGCCCGAGCCCGGCACGACCATCGCATGGACCGTCGAGGCGACCTTGCGTCCTTTGGCCACACGGGCGGCGAGGCGGAGGTCCTCGATGCGGCTGTTGGTGCAGGAGCCGATGAAGACGCGCTGCACGGGAATGCCGGAGATCGCGGTGCCGGGCGTGAGCCCCATGTAGTCGAGCGCCTTCGCCAGCGCCGCGCGGCGCTCGGCATCGTCGATGCCGGCGGGATCGGGCACGCGTCCCGTGATCGGCGAGGCGTTCTCGGGGCTCGTGCCCCAAGTCACCATCGGCGCGATCCCGCCGCCGTCGAGTGCGACCTCGCGGTCGAAGCGTGCCTCGGGATCGCTCGGGAGCGTGCGCCAGAAGGCGAGCGCCTTCTCCCAGGCCGCACCCTTGGGTGCATAAGAGCGGCCCTCGACGTAGGCGAAGGTCGTCTCGTCTGGCGCGATCATGCCCGCGCGCCCGCCGGCCTCGATCGACATGTTGCAGACCGTGAGGCGGCCCTCCATGGAGAGCCCGCGGATGGCGCTTCCCGCGTATTCGATCGCGTGGCCCACCGCGCCAGCGGCGCCGATCTTGGCGATGATCGCGAGGATCACGTCCTTGCCGCCGACGCCGGGACCGAGGCGGCCCTCGACGGAGATGCGCATGGTCTTGGGCCTGCGCTGCCAGAGCGTCTGCGTCGCGAGAACGTGCGCCACTTCCGTGGCGCCGATGCCGAAGGCGAGCGCGCCGAGGGCGCCATGCGTCGAGGTGTGGCTGTCGCCGCAGACGAGCGTCATGCCCGGCTGCGTCAAGCCCTGCTCGGGCCCGACCACGTGGATGATGCCCTGGCGCGGATCGTCGAGGCCGAAGACCGTGACGTGGTGCTCGCGCGCGTTCTTGGTGATGGACTCCACCATGAGGCGGCGGTCGGGATCGTCGACGCCCTCCATGCTGCGGCTCGTCGTGGGGACGTAGTGGTCGGGCGTGCCGAAGGTGCGGTCGGGCCGCCGCACGCGGAGCCCGCGCTCGCCCAGCACCTCGAAGGCCCGGCGCGAGCCGTCGTGAATGAGGTGCCGGTCGACGTAGAGCAGGGTATGGCCGTCCTCGCGCTGGTGGACGACGTGGCGCTCCCAGATCTTCTCGAAGAGGGTGCGGGGGCGGGCGGAGGCGGTCATCTCGGTCCTCTCACGTGATCATTCGGCGGCACGGCTCGCGGGCTCGCGGTAGGCTTCGCGGACCCGGTCCCATTCCTCGGCGCCGACGCGGCGGAAGGCGTCGCGCACGGTCATGTTGCCGGTGGGGACGGGGTGCCGGCCCTTCTCGCGGAGTTCCTTGAGCGCCGCATCGCAGGCGCCGATCACCGTCTTGAAGAGGAGGCCCGGCACAATCGCGAGCTTGAAGCCCATGCGCTCCGCTTCCGCGAAATCGACCGCCGGCGTCTTGCCGCCCCAGACGACGTTGAGGAGACAGGGACCCTTGACGAGCCGCGGCACCGCCGCGACCTCCTCGAGGGTCTGCGGCGCCTCGAGGAAAGCCATGTCGGCGCCCGCCGCGAGCGCGGCGTTCATGCGCCGCACCGCCTCCTCGAAGCCCATGCCCGCGCGGCTATCGGTCCGCGCGATCAGCAGGAAGTCGGGATCGCGCCTCGCCGAGGCCGCCGCGCGGATCTTCGCGAGGTAGTCGTCGAGCGGCACGATCACCTTGTCGTCGAGATGGCCGCATTTCTTGGGAAAGCCCTGGTCCTCGATGTGGATGCCCGCGACGCCGCGGCGCTCGTATTCGCGGACGGTGCGGACCACGTTGAGCTCGTTGCCGTAGCCGGTATCGGCGTCGGCAACGACCGGGAGCCCGACCGCGGTTGCGATGCGGCCGGCGTTCTCGACCATCTCCGTCATGGTGACGAGGCCGTAATCGGGATAGCCGTGCGTCGCGGCCGTGCCGGCGCCGGTCATGTAGACGGCCGGAAATCCCGCCTGCTCAATCAGCTTGGCGGTGATGCCGTCATAGGCGCCGGGCGCGAGGATCATGCCGTCCTTGCGCAGGAGCTCGCGCAGGCGCTTTGCTTGGGTCATGAGAGGTCTCCGAGTGAGGACGGCGGCGATTTAAGCACTCGCCAAGGGCCGTGTGCAATCGCCACTCCTCGGCTATGCTCGCGCCGAGCGTACGGCCGCGGTGCGGAGGTGGCGATGATCGGGATTTTGGCGGCAATCGCCGCCACGGCTCTTGCCGCGGCGGCGGGAGGATCGACGGTGGAGCTGACCCCGGCACAGCAACAGGAGCTGGCAGCGCGGCTTGCGATGAGCGGGCGCGCATCGCTCATTCGCCTCAACGATATCGACATCCAGGATTTCAAGCCGCGCCCCGGGACCAGCGATCGATATGAATTCCTGCTGATCAAGCGGGGCGACGATACGCTGTTCACGCTCGTGGACAGTAGATTCACCATGCAAAACCTGCGTGTCGGGGGTGGCGGGCCGGGGCCTAATGCGATTTTCGTGGGCTTCAGCGGCGGGGCGCATTGCTGCTACACCGCGCACCTCATCTGGATCGAGGGCCGCCTCCATCACCAGGCGATCGAGCTCGGGGATTCCCAGCTCCGGGTGGTCTCGATCTCGAACGTGCCGCAGCTCCGCTTCTACGATTTCGCCTTCGCGGGGTGGAACGCCTCTTTCGACGACAGTCCGGCGCCGCAGGTGATCCTCAGCTACGATCCCCGCAAAGGCGAATACGTCGCCGATGCGGAGGCGATGCGGCAGACGCCGCCGGACGAGGCGATGCTGCGGCTGCGGGCGGAGGAGATCCGCAAGGTATACGAGGGGCTGCACCCCGGCGATCTCGATCCCGCGCTGTGGTCGGCGATGCTCGACATGATCTACGCCGGGAATGCCGGCTCCGCCCGCGCCCTCCTCGATGCGGCCTGGCCGCCGGACCGGCCGGGGAAGGACGAATTCCTCGCGGCCTTCACCCAGCAGCTCTGGCGCGGGACCACTTGGCGCCGCTTCGATCTCGGACGCGTCCTCGGCGCCGCCGAGGCCTTCCCGTCGCCGCCCGAGGCGCGCTGAGCGGTGACGGTCGTGCAAGCGGGCCTCGAAGCGGTGCCGCTCTCGGATCTCGAGGGCATGGCCTGGCCCGCCATCCCCACGCCGATCGCATCGCGCATGCTCTCGCTGCAGCAGCAGCTCGCGCACTCCCAGTGGTGGCCGCAGGAGGAGCTGCGCCGCCGGCAATTCCGGCAGCTCGCGCCGCTCGTCGAGCACGCCTTCCGTACCGTGCCTTTCTACGGCCGGCGCCTCGCCGCGGCGGGCTACCGGCCGGGGCAGGAGATCACGGAGGAATTCTGGCGCGGCTTGCCGCTGCTCTCGCGCGTAGAGGTGCGCTCGGCGGGAGCCGCGATGCGCAGCACCGCGCTGCCGCAGCAGCACGGCCCGCTCTCCGAGACCAGTACTTCGGGCTCGAGCGGCACCCCGATCAAGGTGGTAAAGACCGCCGTCGAGCAAACGCTGTGGTCGAGCTTCGCGCTGCGCGAGGAGCTCTGGCACCGCCGCGATTGGAGCGCCAAGGTCGCGGTGATCCGCGGAGCCGGCAATGCCACAACCGGCGAGCGACTGCCGAATTGGGGCCCGCCGCTCGCGGGGATTTTCGCGACGGGTCCCGTATCCGCCTTCGAGATCCGCAGCGACATTGCCCGGCAGGCGGAGTGGCTCCGCAGCGAGAACCCCGACTATCTCCTGACCTTCGGCACCAACGTCGTCTTCCTCTGCCAGGAATTCCGCGCGCGCGGCTGGTCGCTGCCGCGCCTGCGCGAGGTCCGCACGATCGGCGAGGTAATCGAGCCCGAGACGCGCCGCCTCTGCCGCGAGGTCTTGGGCGCCGGCATCACCGACGTCTATTCCTGCGAGGAGGCGGGCTATCTGGCATTCCAGTGCTCGGGACGTGAGCACTATCACGTGCAGATGGAGGGCGTGCTGCTGGAAGTGCTGGACGAGCGGGGCCGGACCTGCGCGCCCGGCGAGAGCGGGAGCGTCGTGGTGACGCCGCTCCACAACTTCGCCATGCCTTTCCTGCGCTACGAGCTCGGCGACATCGCGGAGGCGGGAGAGCCCTGCGGCTGCGGGCGCGGGCTCCAGGTGCTGACGCGCATGGTCGGGCGCGCGCGCGACATGGTGCGCCTCCCCACCGGCGAGAAGCGCTTCGTCTGGCAGAGCACCGCGAAGCTCGCGGAGATCGAGCCGATCCTGCGCTACCAGGTCGCGCAGATCGCGCTCGACGAGCTCGAGGTGCGGCTGGTGGCGGCGCGGCCGCTGACGCCGGCGGAGGAGGACGCCTTCCGCAAGGCCGTCATCGCCAATCTCGGCTACGACTTCCGCTTCCGCTTCGTCTACCGGAACGACATCCCGCGCGCGGCCGGCGGCAAGTACTTCGTCTTCCGCTCGGAGCTCGAGGCGCCCGCGTCCGGTTGACGGCGCTCCGTGCGATCGCCTATCAGGGCCCCATCGTGAAAGGCGTTTCCGAGTTTCCCCGTTCGCCGATCCCCCATACCGCCTTCGCCAAGGTGGCCTGGCCGGCGCTCCCCACGGGCTTCGCCGCGCAGCTGCTGGCGCTCCTCCAGCAGATGGAGCAGTCGCAATGGTGGCCGCCCGAGCGCCACGAGCGCCTCCAGTTCCGCCAGCTCGGCCAGCTCCTCGCGCACGCCTTCGCCTGGCTCCCCTTCCACCGCGACCGTCTCGCCGCGGCGGGCTACCGGCCCGGGCTGGAGGTGACGCCGGAGCTCTGGTCGCGCGTTCCCGTGATCGCCCGGCGGGAGATGCAGTCGCTGGGCGACGCGCTGATCTCGCCGCAGCTCCCGAAGGAGCACGGGGCGATCATCATGGATTCGACCTCGGGCTCGACCGGAGTGCCGCTGCGCATCGCCAAGAGCGGCCACGTGCAGACGATCTGGGCCGCCATCACGTTGCGAGAGGTGCTCTGGCACCGTCGCGACATTCGCCTGAAGCTCGGCGCGCTCAAGCGCGACCCCGAGGGCCGCTCGTTCGCGCCCGCAGGCCGCGCGCACCCGGACTGGTCCGTCCCCTTCGCCACGGTGTTTCCGACCGGCCCCGCGGCCCTCCTCGACAGCCGCAGCACGACTGCGGAGCAGGCGGCGTGGCTGCTCCGGGAGCAACCCGCCTATTTCATCGCCTTTCCGACGCTGGTGCGCGACGTCGCCCGCTATTTCCTGGAGCGCGGCCTCTCGCTTCCGAGCCTCAAGGGCGTGAACACGCGGGGCGAGCCCGTCGATCCCGAGCTGCGCGAACTCTGCCGCCGGGCCTTCGGCGCCGAGGTCGCGGACATGTACAGCGCCAACGAGGTCGGATACGTGGCGTTGCAGTGCCCCGAGGCCGAGCATTTTCACGTGCAGTCGGAATCGGCGCTGGTGGAGGTGCTGGACGAGCGCGGCCGGCCCTGCGCGCCCGGCGAGGTGGGCATCGTCGTGGTGACGCCCTTGCACAATTTCGCGATGCCGATGCTGCGCTATGCGCTGGGCGATCTCGCGGAGGTGGGGGCGCCCTGCGCCTGCGGCCGCGGCCTCCCCGTGCTGAAGCGCATCCTCGGCCGCGCCCGCGACACGCTGGCGCTGCCCTCGGGCTCGCGGCGCTACGCGCGGATCGACATGAAGTCGCTGCAGCAGGTGCCGGGCATCGTGCAGTTCCAGGTGGTGCAGAAGACGCTCCACGACATCGAGATGAAGCTGGTGACGAGCCGGCCGCTCGGGCCCGAGGACGAGGAGAAGATCCGGGCGGAGGTCAAGAAATCGCTTGGCGACCATCTCTCGGTCGTGTTCACCTACCACGATGAGATTCCGCGCGCGGCCAGCGGCAAGTATTTCGATTTCATGTCGGAGATTCCTGCGTAGGGCAGCGCTGCTCGCCACGGCGGCGCTCTGCCTCGTTTCCGTGCACGCGCCGCCGGTATTCGCGCAAGAGCTCCGCATCGCCATTGCGACGGAGCCGAGCTCGCTCGACCCGTTGTTCCGGCTGGTCGGACCCGACGAGCAGATCGCGCGGCATTTCTTCGACTCCCTGGTGCTGCAGGACGACCGCCAGCGGCTGACGCCGGGTCTCGCGCTGAGCTGGCGCACGGTCGACGACACCACCTGGGAATTCCGCCTGCGCCGGAACGTGCGGTTCTCGGACGGCTCTCTCTTCACCGCGCAGGACGTGGCCGCGAGCTTGCATCGCGCGGTGAGCCTGCAGAACGCGGTCGGCGGTTACGCAATCTACACGCGCCAGGTCACGCAGGCGGAGATCGTGGACGACTACACGATCCGCCTGCACACCGCCACTCCCTATCCGAACATGCCCTTCGACCTGAGCCCGGTCTGGATCGTCTCGCACGGGGTGGCGGAGGAGCCGACGGAGGCGTTCAATGCCGGCAAGGCCGTGGTCGGCACCGGCCCCTTCCGCCTCGTGCAATGGGTGCGAGGCGAGCGCCTGGTGCTGGAGCGCAACGACGATTACTGGGGCCGCAAGCCCGTTTGGAAGCGCGTCGTGATGCGTTTCATTCCGAATGACAGCGCGCGCATCGCGGCGCTGCTCGCGGGCGACGTCGACTTCATCGAGCTGGTGCCGCCGAGCGCGATCGAGGAGATCAAGGCCAGTCCGGCGCTCCGTCTGGTGACGGGCATCTCCGCCCGCGCGATGTACCTGAACCTCGACAGCCACAGCGAGCGCGCCCCCTTCGTGATCGACGCCCAAGGCAATCCCCTGCCGGCGAACCCGCTGCGCGACCGGCGCGTGCGCCTCGCGATCTCCAAAGCGATCGACCGGCAGGCGATCGTCGAGAAGATCATGCAGGGTGTGGCGGAGCCCGCGGGTCAGCTCGTGCCTGGTGAGTATTTCGGCGCGAGCGCGAAGCTCCGGCCCGAGCCCTACGACCCCGAGGGCGCGCGCGCCTTGCTGGCGGCGGCGGGCTACCCGAACGGATTCGGGATCACCTTGCAGGTCCCGAACGACCGCTACGTCAGCGCCGAGAAGGTCGGGGTCGCCATCGGACAAATGCTGTCGCGGGCGGGAATCGAGACCCGCGTCGACGCCATGCCCGAGAGCATCTACAAGTCGCGCGCCTCGAAATTCGAGTTCAGCCTGTTCATGCTGGGCTGGTACTCGGAGGCGGCGGAGGCATCGAACTCGCTGCGCGGCATCGTCGCGACCCGCGACGCCGCGCGGGGCTGGGGCTCCGCCAATCGCGGCCGCTATTCCAATCCCGCTTTCGACGCGCTGCTCCAGAGGGCGGTCGCTACCGTCGACGACGGCGCGCGGGCGGCGCTCCTCGCGGAGGCAATGGAGATGGCCATGAACGACGCGGCGGTGATACCGCTCTATTTCGAGGGCAGCGCCTGGGCCTTCCGCAAGGACCTCGCCTACACCGCCCGCCTCGATCAGTTCACCCTCGCGCAGGAAGTGACCCGCGCTCCCTGAACCCCCACGAGATTCCTGTTGCCGCCGCCGGAAGCGATGGCGACAGTACCGCCGGACCGGGGTCCGCCGATTCGGAGGAACGAGACTTCGTCATGGCTGAAGGGGTCGAGGCGCCGCCGCGCTTGCCGCTCGCGGGTATCCGCGTCGCGGAGTTCTCGCACGCGATCATGGGGCCTTCCGCGGGCATGGTGCTCGCCGATCTCGGCGCCGAGGTGATCAAGGTCGAGCCCGCGCCCGAGGGCGACCCGACGCGGCGCCTCACGGGCTCGGGCGTGGGCTTCTTCGGCTTCTACAATCGGAACAAGAAGAGCCTCGCGATCGACCTGAAGGAGCCGCGCGCGCGTCCCGTGATCGAGGCGCTGATCCGGCGGAGCGACGTGCTGATCGAGAATTTCGCGGCCGGCACCATGGAGCGGCTCGGCCTCGGCCACGCCGCGGTCTGCGCGCTCAACCCGCGCCTCGTCTATGCCTCGCTCAAGGGGTTCCTCTCCGGCCCCTACGAGCGCCGCCGCGCGCTCGACGAGGTCGTTCAGATGATGAGCGGGCTCGCCTACATGACGGGGCCGCCGGGAAGGCCGCTCCGCGCGGGCGCCTCGGTGATCGACGTGATGGGCGGCTTCGGCGCGGTGATCGGCATCCTCGCGGCGCTCCGAGAGCGCGACCGCACGGGAAAGGGCGGCACCGTCACCTCCGGCCTCTTCGAGGCGGCGGCCTTCCTCATGGGCCAGCACATGGTGAACGCCGCCTATCTGCCGGGGCCGCTGCAGCCGATGTCCATCCGCAACAGCGCCTGGGGCGTCTACGACATCTTCGAGAGCCGCGAGGGCAAGCCCATCTTCATCGGCATCGTCACGGACACGCAGTGGCGCCGCTTCTGCGCGGTCTTCGGACGCGGGGACCTGCTGGAGGAGCCGGAATTCCGCTCGAACACCAGCCGCGTCGCCGCGCGGCCGCGGCTCGTGCCGCTGCTCGCGGACTTCTTCAAGCGCTTCGGGACCGAGGAGCTCGTCGCCAAATGCGAGGAGGCCGAGCTCGCCTTCGCGCCCGTCAACACGCCGACCGACCTCTTCGACGATCCGCACCTCACCGCCGGCGGACACCTCCGCGCGAGCCGCATGCCCGACGGCAAGGTGATCCCCGTGCCGCGCTTGCCGATCGAGATCGACGGAGAGAGCTTCACCGTCCGCGACGACCCGCCCGCCGCCGGCGCCGATACGCGCGGCGTGCTGAGGTCGCTCGGGCTCCGCGACGCCGAGATCGACGAGCTCGCGGGCGCGGGTGTGATAAGGCTCGCTGATTAGCCCCTCCCCCTTGAGGCAAGGGAATCGCATATGAAATTCCTCTCCCCTCCGGGGAGAGGCAAGGCGAGGGGCGCTACGGCCGGAAGGCCAGAAAAACCTCGCGCCGACGCGTCGAGAGGCCCCCTTACCCCAGCCCTCTCCCCGGCGGGGAGAGGGGGAACTGCGCCATATGCGACCGCCCTGCCTCGAGGGGGAGGGCAGGGTGGGGGGTTGCCGCCCGCACGATTTTTCCGCTGCTGCGCGGCGCGCCCCTCACCCGCTAACGCCTCGCGTTGCCGACCTTTCCCGCAAGGGGAGAGGGATCACGCCACGCTCACGCCGAACTTCTCGCGGAAGGCGCGGGTGCCCTTGGGCGTGATCGAGACGGCGCGGGTGCCGGGGAGGCGGCGGATCCAGCCGGACTCGAAGGCGCGCGCGCAGAGCGCGGCGCCGACCGCGCCCGCGATGTGCGAGCGGCGCTCGCTCCAATCGAGGCAGGGGCGGCAGAGGATGCGCTTGCTCTTGCGGCCCTCCGCCTCGACGGCGATGCCGAGGCGCGCGAGCTCCTCGAGCCCGCTCTCCGTGACGATGCCGCCGTCGCGCGAGAGCTCGACATGGCCTGCTTCCGTCAATGCATCCGCGAGCGCCACGCCGAGGCGCCCCGCGAGATGGTCGTAGCAGGTGCGCGCGGTGCGAAGCGCCCGGTCGCGCGGGCCCACAACGGGCGGCGGACGGATCGCGGCCGCCACCTGCATGATGCCCTCGAGGAGGCGCGCCACTTCCGGATGCGCGAGGCGGTGATAGCGATGCCGCCCCTGCGCCTCGACCGCGAGCAATCCCGCCGAGGCGAGGCGGGCCAGATGACTGCTGGCGGTCTGCGGCGTCACTCCCGCGACATCGGCGAGCTCCGCGGCCGTCAGCGCGCGTCCGTCCAAGAGCACGCCCAGCATCGCCGCGCGGGCGGGCTCGCCCACGAGCGACGCGATCTCGGCCATTTCGTTGACGCTGGTCATGGTGCACTCCCAGGCGAGCGAGCCTAGCCGAAGCAACCCGCCGATGCTTCGACCACGATCGTAGCATTCCGGACCCGCCGCGGTCGATGCTCCGCGCCCATGACGACCATCCCGATCTCCGAGCAATCCATTCAGCCGCGCTTCTTCGGCTGGCGCGTCGTATGGGCCGCCTTCGTCCTCGCGATCTTTGGCTGGGGCGCGGGCTTCTATGGACCGCCGGTCTATCTGCACGCCGTCGTCGAGCGCACGCACTGGTCCCTCGCCTTCGTCTCGGCCGCCGTCACCATGCATTTCCTGATCGGCGCGGTCGTCGTGGCGAACCTGCCGGGGCTCTATCGCCGCTTCGGCGTGCCCGGCGTGACCTCGGCCGGCGCCACGGCGCTCGCGCTCGGCGTCTTCGGCTGGGCGGTGGCGCGGGAGCCGTGGCAGCTCCTCCTCGCGGCCATTCCGAGCGGGGCCGGCTGGGTCGCGATGGGAGCGGCGGCGGTCAACGCCATCATCGCGCCCTGGTTCGCGGTCAAGCGGCCGGCCGCGCTCGCCATGGCCTATAACGGCGCCAGCATCGGCGGCGTCATCTTCTCGCCGCTTTGGGTGCTGCTGATCGAGCGGCTCGGCTTTGCCGCTGCGGCGGCGGCGGTGGGAATCGCGATGGTGGCGGTGGTGGGCACGCTCGCGCGCCGCGTCTTCGCGCTGACGCCGGAACGGCTCGGGCAGAGGCAGGACGGCGCTGCCGGGCTTGCGGCGCCGAGCGTCGTCGCGCGCGGCGCCCGTCCGCTGCCGGGGCGCGCGCTCTGGAGAAGCCCGCGCTTCCTCACACTGGCGGGCGGGATGGCGCTCGGGCTCTTCGCGCAGATCGGACTCATCGCGCATCTCTTCTCGCTCCTGGTGCCGGCGCTCGGCGAGCAAGGCTCGGGGCTCGCGATGGGTGGGGCGACGGCCGCGGCGATCGGCGGCCGGAGCCTCGTCGGCTGGCTCATGCCCGCCGGAGCGGACCGGCGTCTCATCGCCTCCGCAAGCTATCTCGTGCAAATCGCGGGCTCGGCGCTTCTCCTCGCCGCAGCCGGCGCCGACGTGCCCCTGCTTCTCCTCGGCGTGGCCTGCTTCGGTCTCGGTATCGGCAACGCCACATCGCTGCCGCCTCTCATCGCGCAGGTCGAGTTCGTCCGGGAGGACGTGCAGCGCGCGATCTCGCTCATCGTCGCGATCGCGCAAGGGAGTTACGCCTTCGCCCCCGCGGCTTTCGGCGCGATCCGCGCGCTCTCGCCCGCGGCGAGCAGCGACGTGCCGCTGGTCTTCGCGGCCGCCGCGGGATTGCAGCTCCTCGCGATCGGGTGTTTCCTGCTCGGGCGGCGCCGCTGAGCTAGGCCTTGCCCGCGCGATAGAAATCGACGCAGTCGCGCTCGCGGCCGCGGACGACCCGCCTGCCCCTGAGCGGGCCCTGTGTCTCCGTCACCACCGTGCGCTGCGCCTCGGCGCTGCTGTCGGCCTGGAAATAGATCACGACCCAGTCGCGAGTGCGGCCGAGCTCGTGGGCGCGGGCGGTGTTCGAGTAAAGCGCAGTGAAATTCCAGCCTTCTCGTCGCGTGTGCAGCACGGGGAGCCAGGCCTCGCCGGTGGGATTGAAGCGCCGCGGCGCGATCCGCGGCAGCGTGCCAGAGGCCGCCTGCGCGCGATACTTGCCGTCGACGCCGAGGAGTTCGGCCACGCCCGGCTCCTCCGCCGCGCCGCTCGCGCGCGGACGGACGCGCGCCAGCAGCTCCGAGAGCGCGGCGCGCAGCATCGCGATCCGCCGCCGGCCGAGACCGGGAACCTCCTCGAGCCGGCCCGCGGCCGCCGCCGCTTCGAGTCCCTCCAGCGTCTCCACGTGCAGCGTCTCGTGCAGCGTGCGCGCGAGGCCGGGTCCCACGCCGGGGATCATGCGAAAGGCGCGCTCGGGATCGGCGGCGCCGCGCAGACGCTCGAGGAATGCCCAGCGGCCCGTGCGCACGAGCTCGGCGATCGCGCCCGCGATCGCGGGTCCGATGCCGGGAATGTCGTCGAGCGCGCCCGCACCGTCGGCGGCGATGGCGCCGATGTCGCGGTCGAGATGCGCCACGGTATCGGCGGCCTTGTGATAGGCGCGCACGCGAAAATCGTCCGCGCCCTGGGCCAGGAGAAGATCGGCCGCCTCGCGCAGGCGCTCGGAGATCACGCGGTTGGGCGCGAGCCCCGCCGCTTCGCGATCCCGCGATGGCGCCGGCCGCGGCTTGCTGCTGCTCGCGCGTCGTCGTGCCCGACCCTTGGTTGCCTTCATGGGCCCCAGCTGCTCACGATTTCCTTCGTTGCGAGCCTCGCCGTGGTCTAGGCCTGGCGCATTGATGCACCTCAATTCGCCTGCAAAGGGCGGGGAATGCGCCCGGGGAACTACGGGACTGCGTGCGTCTTGGTCTCGCCGCGGCGGCGGCGGACGTAATCCTCGAGCCGGCGGCGCGCCGCGTCGAAGGCGTCGCGCACGGCGACGTAGATGTCCTCGTGCGAATGGCCCTCGGAGGGTACGTGATTCACCACGATCTCGGCGCCGG
Source organism: Allostellaceae bacterium (assembly GCA_035541215.1). Lineage (GTDB taxonomy): Bacteria > Pseudomonadota > Alphaproteobacteria > ATCC43930 > CGMCC-115725 > DASZHJ01. The sequence continues at coordinate 18,504 of DATKNV010000087.1, forward strand.
GAACGGTGAGATCGACGCGGATCTTGTAGAGCTTGCCCTTGAGATTGCGCCGGTTCACCGCCTCAACCGCGACGCGGCAGCCAGTAATGCGGTCGAAATAATGGTCGAGCTCCTCGGCCCGGGCGCGGATTTTCGCCTCCACGGCCTCGGAAGCATCGAGATTGCGGAAGGTTATCTGAAGTGGAAGCTGCATGGTGCCCTCCCAGAATCGTTAGATGGTGGCTAGGAGGGGGCCTAGCAAGCGTCGGCGCAGTGCGATGTCTCGGACTCTAGCGCCGCGGGGCGAGCGCGAAGGCTGTCTCGACATAGCCTAGGATTTGCTCGACGCAGGCCTCGATCGGCTGGCTCGCCGTATCGATGACGAGCTCGGCGCCGTCGGGCGCCTCGTAGGGCGCGGAGATGCCCGTGAATTCCGCGATCTCGCCGGCTCTCGCGCGGCGGTAGAGGCCCTTGGGGTCGCGCTGCTCGCAGGTCTCGAGGTCCGCCCTGATGTAGATCTCGTGGAAGGCCTCCTTGGCCGCCGCCCGCGCCCGCGCGCGATCGGCGCGATAGGGCGAGATGAAGGCGGTTATGCAGAGGATGCCCGCATCCGCGAAGAGCGCGGCCACCTCGCCGACGCGGCGGATGTTCTCCACGCGATCCTCCGGCGAGAAGCCGAGATTGGCGTTGAGGCCGCTCCTGATGTTGTCGCCGTCGAGCACGTAGACGCTGTAGCCCTTCCGGAAGAGGTGCTGCTCCACGGCCATGGCGAGCGTCGACTTGCCGGCGCCGGAGAGGCCGGTGAACCAGAGCACGCCGCCGCGATGCCCGATGCGCTCGGCGCGCGCATCGGCGGTCACCTTGTGGCTCACGGGCGTCACGTTCTCGGCTCTGACGGTGATGGAGCGGCGCTGGTCCGGATAGTCGCGGAGCGAAGCGAGGCCGCCCGCGATCGTGTCGCCGTTGGCGCGCAGCACGAAGCGGCTCGTGCGCGGCAGCCGCCCGTGCTCGTCGATCGCGAGGAGCGCGCGGCTCCTCAGGATCACCTCCGCGACCTGGTCGCGCTGCACGGTCTCGGAGACGCTCGGCGCGAGGCTGTCGGTATCGATGACGTGCTCGACGCGCTCCACCGTCACCGGCGCCTCCGCGGTCGCGAGATGGAGGCGATAGGTCCTGCCGGCCGCGAGCGGCTCGGCGCCGAGCCAGAAGAGCGTCGCGTGGAAGACGTTGCTGAGCGGCGGCGCGTCCTCCGGATGGCTCGCGATCTCGCCGCGCTCGACGAAGAGCGGGCGGTCGAGAGTGATGCCCACGGACTGGCCCGCCGAAGCGTGGGCGGGCTCGGGTCCGGGCCAAGCCTCGAGCGCCTTGATGCGCGCGAGCTTGTTCGAAGGCGAGAAGAGCAGCCGGTCGCCAACCACGAGGTGCCCGCTCTCGATGCGCCCCACGAGGATGCGCCTGTCGTCCTGCCGATAGACGTCCTGGATCGGGAGGCGCAGCGGCTGCGCCGCGCCGGATATCCCGCCCTCGAAGGCCTGCAGCGCCTCGATCAGCGTGGGCCCGCGATGCCAGGGCATGTTGGGCGAGAGCGTCCTCAGATTGTCGCCGTGCCGCGCGGAGATCGGCAGCACGAGGCGCGGCACCACGCCGATCTCGCCGAGGAAGTCGCGGGCCTCGCGCTCGAGCGAGCGGAAGCGCGTCTCCGAGAAGCCCACGAGATCGAGCTTGTTGACGACGACGGCCACCTGCTGGAGGCCGAGCAGGCGCAGCAGATAGGCGTGGCGCCGCGTCTGCTCCCGCATGCCCTCGCTCGCGTCCACCACGAGGAGTGCCGCCTCGGCGCCGGCGGCCCCGCTCACCATGTTCGCGAGGAACTCGCGGTGGCCGGGCGCGTCGATGATGACGACGTCGCGCTCGGGGAGGCGCAGCCAGAAGCGCGTGGTGTCGATGGTGACGGCCTCATCGCGCTCGGCCTGGAAGGTGTCGAGGGCGAAGGACCATTCGATGGGGACGCCGCGGCGCTCGCTCACGCGCTTGAGCTCCTCGGCCTTGCCCGCGGGGAGCGCCTCCATCTCGTGCAGGAGGCGCCCGATCAAGGTCGACTTGCCGTGGTCGACGTGGCCGACCACGACCAGCTTCAGCGGCGGTGTCGTCATCGCGGGCGCCCGCTCACATGTAGCCCTGGGCGCGCAGGCGCTCGAAGGCGTCCTCGCTCTCGTGATCCATGGCGCGTCCCGCGCGCTCGGGCTCGCGCGTGGCCTCGAGCTCCGCGATGATCTCGGCGATCGTGCCCGCGGTCGAGGGCACGGGGAAGGTGAGGTCCTTCTCGCCGAGCGAGCGGAAGCGCTTGCCGTCCCGCGCGAAGTAGAGCGGCACCACCGGCATGCCCTCGCGCTCGACGTAGCGCCAGACGTCGATCTCGGTCCAATGCAGCAGCGGATGAATGCGGACGTGTCCGCCTTGCGGCGGCGCGGCGTTGAACTGGTCCCAGAACTCCGGCGGCTGCCGGCGGGAGTTCCAGGCGCCGGTCGCGTCGCGCGGGCTGAAGACGCGCTCCTTGCCGCGGATCGCCTGCTCGTCGCGGCGGATGCCGAGGATGACGCCGCGGAAGCCGCGCTGCTGGATGACGCGCTGCAAGCCGAGCGTCTTGCGCGCGGCGGCGCGCGCCTTCGGCGGAAGCGAGTCGTCGGTCTCCTCGACGCCGGGGCAGGGTGCGTCGATGTAGGTGAGGTTCCACTCCTTGATGATGCGGTCGCGGAAGGCGTAGACCTCCGGGAACTCGTTCCCGGTGTCGAGCAGGATCGCCGGGAAGGGCACGCGCCCGAAGAAAGCCTTGCGCGCGAGCCACAGCAGGCAGCTCGAATCCTTCCCGATCGACCACAGCATGCCCAAGGGCTGCAGGCGGTTCGCCGCCTCGCGCAGGATGTAGATCGATTGCGCCTCGAGCTCGTCGAGCCGGTCCAAGGGAATCCCCATATAGCCAATGACTGCGCCATCAATCATAGGCGGCAGTGGCTTGGCAAGGGTTGTCGCGCCCGCTCGATTGCCGCACCCCCTCACGATCTGTTAGGTAGGGGCGAGGCTCAGATGACCGCGCCCACGCAATCCCGCGACCGACCGATGTTCCGCCCGCCGCTCGCCGCGGGCGACGTTGCGCCGCCCCTGGTGCTCAGGACCGCCGCGGGCGAGACGGTCGATCTCGGCGCGGACGCGGTCATCGGCAATCCGCTGGTGGTGGCGTTCTGGCCGCGCTTCGATTCCGCAGCCGTCGCGGCGGCGGCCGCGGCGCTGACGGCGGCGCTTCCGGCGCTGAGCGCGCTCGGAGCGCGCGTCTTCGCCGTGACGCTCGCGCCGCCGCGCGAGGCGGCGGAGCAGCGGATCCCGGTGCCGCTGCTCCTCGACCGCGACGGCAAGGCCTTCGCGGCCTGGAGCGCGGGGACGCGCGATCAGCCGACGACGGTGGTGCTGCGCCAGAACGGCCACGTGACCGCGGTCCTCAAGGGCGATGCCGCGGCGCAAGCCGAGGCGGCCCTCGCCGCCGTCCGCGCCATGGTCGAGGAGCGCAAGGCGCTCGTCCCCGCGCCGCACGCGCCGATCCTGGTCGTGCCGGAGGTGCTGAGCCGCGAGGATTGCCGGCGCCTCATCCAGATCTACGAGACCCGCGGCAAGACCTTCGTCGAGCCCGGCCATGGCGAGGACGCCATGACCGCCGACTACAAGATGCGCATCCCCGAATACGGCCGCGGCGACCGCATCGATCACTGGATCGTCGAGAAGGACACCATGGGCTTCATCGACGGCCGGCTCGCCGGGCGTCTCTTCCCGGAGATCCGCAAGGCCTTCCAGTATCCGGTGACGCGGCGCGAGCGCATGCGGATCGGCTGCTACACGGGCTCGCGCGGCGGCGAGCTGCACGGGCATCGCGACAACACCGAGGTCATTTCCGCTCATCGCCGCTTCGCCTGCTCGATCAACCTCAACACCGAGGAGTTCGAGGGGGGCGAGCTGCGCTTCCCCGAATACGGCGATCAGCGCTACCGCCCGGAGACCGGTGCCGCGATCGTGTTCTCCTCCTCGATCCTGCACGAGGCGATGGAGGTTCGCGCCGGGCGGCGATTCGTGCTGCTGGTGTTCTTGTACGGGGAGTATTAGGCGAGGCGCCGCCCTCTATTTTCACGGTGCACGCCGCCGAAGTACGTTATTTTGCTGCCAGGGAGGTCTGTCGGAATAGACGCATGGCGGAGGAATCGGCGACGGAGCGGCAACTCGTGCTCTCGATGCTCCCGGCGACTTCCGGCGAGCGCCGATTGGCGGCCGCCGTCGTGCTGGCGTCGCTTCTGATCTTCGCCGCCGCCGCGCCCTTTGCCCGGACGCCCCTTGCGCGGGTGGCGGCCTTCATTCCCGCATACGAGGCGGCGCTCATCGTCTGCGATCTCATCACGGCGGCGCTGCTCTTCGGCCAGTTCACGATCGCCCGCGCGCCGCCCTTGCTGCTGCTCGCGAGCGGCTACCTCTTCACGTCGCTGATGACGGTGGCGCACGCGCTCACCTTCCCGGGCCTCTTCTCGGAGACGGGCCTCCTCGGAGCCGGCGCCCAGAGCACGGCGTGGCTCTACATGTTTTGGCACGCCGGCTTCCCCCTCGCCGTGATCGGCTTCGCGCTCCTCGCGCGGAGGCGCGCGGCACGCCCGCTCGGCATCCCGGTCCCGGCCGCGATCGTCGCGAGCATCGCTGCGGTAGCCGCGCTGGTTGCGGTATTGACGGCGCTTGCGACGGCGGGCGAGGGCGCCTTGCCGGAGATCATGGCCGGGCACGCCTATACCCCCGCGATGATCTTCGTCGTGGGGACCGTGTGGTCGCTGAGCATGCTCGCGCTCGTCGTCCTCTACCTGGGACGCGCGCATTCGGTGCTCGACACCTGGCTCATGGTGGTGATGTGCGTCTGGCTCTTCGACGTCGCGCTGAGCGCGGTGCTCAATGCCGGGCGCTTCGATCTCGGCTTCTACGTCGGACGGCTCTACGGCCTCTCGGCGGCGAGCTTCGTGCTGATCGTGCTGCTGCTGGAGACGGTGGCGCTCTATGCGCGCCTCGCGCGCGCGAACGAGGCGGAGCGTCAGGAGCGCGAGCGGCGCCTCGGGGAGATGCGCTCGGAGCTGATCCACGTGTCGCGCTTGAGCGAGCTCGGCCAGATGGTCTCGGCGCTCGCGCACGAGGTGAACCAGCCGCTGACGGCGATCGGCAACTATCTCCGCGCGAGCCAGCGCTTCGTGCAAAGCGGGGACGCCGAGAAGGCCGGAACCGCGCTCGAGAAGGCCTCGCAATCGGTCGTGCGCGCGAGCGAGATCATCCGCCGCCTGCGCGATTTCCTGCGCAAGAACGAAAGCGAGAAGCAGGCGGAGGATCTGGCCTTGGTGATCGAGGATTCGCTGGCGCTCGCCGCTCCCGGCGCCGAGGGGCGCGATGTCGCGATCGAGACGCGCCTCGATCCGGCCGCCGCGACCGCGCGCATCGACAGGGTCGAGATCCAGCAGGTTCTCGTCAATCTCGTCCGGAACGCCATCGAGGCCATGGCGGAGTGGCCGAGGCGGAGCCTCGTGGTGGCGACGGCGCTGACGCCGGAGCGCATGATCGAGGTCAGCGTCGCCGATACCGGCCCGGGCCTCGCGCCGGAGGTGCGGGCGAAGCTCTTCCGGCCCTTCGTCACGACCAAGAGCGGCGGCATGGGCGTGGGCCTCTCGATCTGCTACTCGATCGTCGAGGGGCATGGCGGCAGGATGTGGGTCGAGGACGACCCCGGGGGCGGCACGATCTTCAAGTTCACGGTGCCGCGGGCCGAAGCCGGCAGCCGCCGCGACGCCGCGGCCTGAGCGGGACCGGCGCCGGCCCTTCGGTCCTCCGTAACCGCTTCGTGATTGGCCGCGCCTCGGCACCGGACTAAGTGTCTAAACGGCCGATCTCCGGCTGCTTTGTGCGAGGAGCCGAGCCATGAGGACGAAGGTCCATGCGCTTATTCTGCTGGCGGCGCTCACGGGCTTGGCCGCCTGCGAGAGCCGCCCGCTGACGCCCCAAGAGGCCGCGGACCAGCACCGTTTCCAGACGGGATGCCGCTTCGAGGACGCGCAGGGCTATGAGGGGAACATGCCCTATTGCGGCCATAACGGCGGCGAGAGCGGCGGCAACCGGAACCGGTAGGCCCGATCCGCGTCAGAGCCAGCGGGCGCGGCGGAACCGGTGGTAGAGATAGAGGCAGCTGCCGACGATGCCCGCCATCACCACGGGATAGCCGAACTCCCATTCGAGCTCGGGCATGACCTTGAAGTTCATGCCGTAGATGCCGGCGATCGCGGTCGGCACCGCGAGGATGGCGGCCCAGCCCGCGAGCTTCTTCACGATCTCGTTCTGCCGCGCGGAGCCGAAGAGAAGGCTCGCTTCGAAGGCCGCGGCGAGGCGCTCGCGCAGGTCGCCGATCGCCTCCGTCACCTGCAGCACGTGATCGCGGACGTCCTTGAGGTAGGGCGTGATCACGGTCGGGGCGAGGGCGAAGTCGTGGCGCGCGAGCTGGTTCGTGATCTCGACCATCGGCGAGACGGCGTGACGCATGCGCTGCAGCCCCGAGCGCAGCCGGTAGATGCGCTCGATGTCCGCTTCGGTGGGCGTCCCCGAGAAGATGTCGTCCTCGATCGTCTCCAGCTCCTCGCCGATCTTGTCGATGATCGGGAAGTAGTTGTCGGCGACGAAATCGAGGATGGCGTAGAGGACGAAGCTCTCGCCGAGCCGGAGCAGCTCCGGCGAGCGCTCGCAGTGCCGCCGCACCTCCGCGTAGGAGGCCGAGGCGCCGTGCCGGATCGACACGACGAAGCCCTTGCCGGCGATGACGTGGGTCTCGCCGTACTCGATCTTGCCGCCGATGAGCTGCGCGGTGCGCAGGACGAGGAAAAGGACGTCGCCGTAGACGTCGAGCTTCGGCCGCTGATGCGCCTGATGCGCGTCCTCCACGATGAGATCGTGGAGCCCGAGCTGCTCCTGGAGGATGCGCATCAGCTCCTCGTCCGGCTCGTAGAGGCCGAGCCAGAGGAAGCAGCCCTCGCGCGAGGTGTGCGCGCCGCATTCCTGGATCGCGATGTCCTCGATGCGCTTTCCGTCCTTGTAGGCGGCGCAGGCGACGACGCCGGGCTTGAGGGCGCCGTCCGCACGCATTGCATCGGCGAGCCGGCCTGGCTCCTTGAGGTCTGTCATCCCTGCTCCTCCCCCGGATGGGACCTTGACGCTCGGTAGTGCGTCCTCCGATTAACCTTGGTCCGCCGGGGCCTGGCGATCAAGCCCGGGCATTGCCTAGCCAAGCCCAACCGCGCCGTCCGAGGCGCCGGCAGACAGGCTAGGCCGCGTCTTGTGACACTTCGGCGATGCCGCGAATGGGCGCTCCCGCGCGCCTGCGTTTCACCCGAAATTTACTGGTCCCGGCCTAGTCTTCCCGATCCAGCGCCGCAGGAGGCCCTTGGGCGATGAGCGAGGTCGTGGCGGCGGGGACCCGAAGGGGAGCGCCGCGGAGCACGCATTTCCGGTTCGATCACAGGGTATTCGACGTGAATGGCGCGCGCTTCGCGTTGACTCCCGACACCCAGGAGGCGGCGCTCCACGTCCTCCTCGGCGACCTCCAGGTCGCGATCGTCCTGCCGACGCTCCGGCAGGAATTCGGGATACGCGCGGATTCCAACGACGGCGAGCTCCTGGGCGTCGTCGAGCGCAGCCTGCGCTTCGTCAAGGAGATCCGTCCCAACGATTCGATCCCGCGGGAGATACTCGACGGCAGCGCCTCCTGGCAGGTCGAGGAGCGCCACCGCGCGATCGCGAAGGGCCGGCTCTGCCTGCAGATCTCCTCTTGGCTCAGCGGCGAGGAGGCGGTGGTGGTGGACGTGGCCGCGCTCGAGCAGCTCGTCGAGGACCCCGCGACCAAGCGGCGCGTCGAGCAGGCCTTCGGCGAGATCGCGGAGAAGATCGGCATCGGCCGCGAGCGCAAGAGCGAGGTGGTGGACCGCATCGACGATCTCGCGCGCGAGCTCGCCTACATCGAGGCGCTGCGCGAGCGCTATGGGGAGGTGATCGGCATCGTCGGCAAGCTCAACCAGCTCGTGCGCGCATATCGCGGCGACCGCACCGTGACGCAGGAGATCTCGCGCGTGCGCACGCTGCTGCTCCGCCCGCAGGACGAGTTCGACTCGCTCTTCGCGCAATGCGACGCCATGACCGGCGAGATCGTCGCGGTCCTCAAGAAATTCGAGGCGCAGGTGGAGTTCGTGCGCGACATGCGCGACGAGCTGCACACGAAGCTCATGAAATGGGACGACGTGATCGTGGCCTGGAAGCCCGTCGAGCCGGTGCGCGGCGAGCGCACCGAGAACGCGATCAAGGAAATCTACCGCTTCGTCGCCCGCAACTTCCCGCAGCGGCAGGACTGGCGGCGCTAGCGTCGCGGGCCCTCCCGCTCCTTCGGTCGGCGAGAGCTTGATCTGGGTCAAACGCCGGCAACCGGCCGCATGGCAATTTCGGCGCCGCGGCCGTCAGGGCCGCATATTGCCCCCCGAGCGATTCCGCTGCTAGGCATGGTGGCGCCGGTCCGCGGGCGGCAGTCTCGGAGCCTCGTTTGAGCAACAGCGTTTCTGACACATCCATCGTCTCGTGGTTCCGCCTCGGCCGCGGCCCTTCCAAAGCCGCGGGCGAGCGGGGCGCCGAACGCTCGCCCGAGACCTATCGGCGCCTCGCGCGGCTCGCGCCGGAAGAGGCGCTCGCGGAGCTCGGATCGGCCGCGGGAGGGCTCGATGCCGCGGAGGCGGCGCGGCGCCTCGGCGTCTTCGGGCCGAACACGGTCGCGAAGGAGACGAGACAGAGCATCCCGAAGCAGCTGCTGATACGGCTGGGAACGCCGTTGAACGTGCTGCTCCTCGCCCTGGCCTTGGTCTCCTATCTGCTCGGCGATCCTCGTGCCGCGATCGTGATCGCGATCATCGTGGCGCTCAGCGTCGGCCTGAGCTTCGTCCAGGAATACCGCTCGAACAAGGCCGCGGAGGGGCTGCGCGCGATGGTGCGGACGACGGCGACGGTGCTCCGCCGTGGCATCGGTGAGGGCGATCGCCGGGACGTCCCCATCGAGGAGCTCGTTCCCGGCGACGTGATCGCGCTCGGCGCCGGCGACATGGTGCCCGCGGACGTCCGGCTCCTCGCGGCGAAGGACCTCTTCCTCAACGAGGCCGCGCTCACGGGCGAGGCTTTGCCGGTCGAGAAATTTCCGAAACGCGAGGAGCGCGAGATCGAGGACCCCCTCGATCTCCCGAACCTCTGCTTCATGGGCACCAACGTCGTGAGCGGCGCCGCAACCGCCGTGGTCGCGGTCACGGGGAGCCGTACCTTCTTCGGCGGCGTCGCGGAGACCGTCGCGCGGCAGCGGCCGCTCACGAGCTTCGAGAAGGGCATCGATCGCTTCGTCTGGCTCATGATCCGATTCATGGCGATGATGGTGCCGGCGGTCTTCCTCATCAACGGGGTGACGAAGGGCGATTGGTTCGAGGCGCTGCTCTTCGCGGTCGCGGTCGCGGTCGGGCTCACGCCGGAGATGCTGCCGATGATCGTGACGATGAACCTCGCGAAGGGCAGCCTCGCGATGTCGCGCAAGAAGGTGATCGTGAAGCGCCTCAACTCGATCCAGAACTTCGGCGCGATGAACGTGCTCTGCACGGACAAGACCGGCACGCTGACGCAGGATCGCATCATCCTGAAGCGCCATCTCGACATCCGCGGCGAGGACTGCGCCAAGGTCCTGGACTACGCCTATCTCAACAGCCACTACCAGTCCGGCCTGCGCAACCTCCTAGACGTGGCGGTGCTGAAGCACGTGGAGCTTCACCGCGAGCTCCGCGTCGAGCACGAGTTCAAGAAGGTCGACGAGGTGCCCTTCGACTTCGAGCGCCGGCGCATGTCGGTCGTGCTGGAGCAGGCCGATGGGACGCATCTCCTGATCTGCAAGGGCGCCGTCGAGGAGATGTTCGCGATCTGCTCCCGCTACGAGCTCGGCGGCGACGGCGGCCCGCTCGATCCCTCGCATTTCGAGACCGCGAAGGCCGAGACGGCGCTCCTCAACGCCGACGGCTTCCGCGTGGTGGCGGTCGGCTACAAGGTCCTTACCGCGCCCAAAGCGGCCTATTCCGTCGCGGACGAGTGCGACCTCACGCTCCTGGGCTACATCGCCTTTCTCGATCCGCCGAAGGACACCGCCGCCGCGGCGATCAAGGCGCTCGGCGGCAACGGCGTCGCGGTCAAGATCCTGACCGGAGACAACGAGATCGTCACGCGCAAGATCTGCAGCGAGGTGGGCCTGCGCGCGGAGCGGATCCTCCTGGGGAGCGAGATCGAGCGCATGTCCAACGAGGCGCTCGACGAGGCCGTTGAAACCGTCGCCGTCTTCGCGAAGCTCTCGCCCGTGCAGAAGGCCGCGGTGATCGAGGCGCTCCATCGCAAGGGCCACGTCGTGGGCTTCCTCGGCGACGGCATCAACGACGGTCCCGCGCTCAAGGCCGCCGACGTCGGCGTCTCCGTCGACACCGCCGTCGACATCGCCAAGGATTCCGCCGACATCATTCTGCTCGAGAAGAGCCTCACGGTGCTCGGCGAGGGCGTCATCGAGGGGCGCAAGGTCTTCGGCAACATCGTCAAGTACATCAAGATGGGCGCGAGCTCGAATTTCGGGAACATGTTCAGCGTCCTCGGCGGCAGCATCTTCCTGCCCTTCCTGCCGATGGCGCCGATCCAGGTCCTCGCCAACAACCTGCTCTACGACTTCTCCCAGACGACGATTCCGACGGACAGGGTCGACGCCGAGTATCTGCGCATCCCGCGCCGCTGGGACATCGGCAACATCATGAAGTTCATGCTGTTCATCGGTCCCATGAGCTCGATCTTCGACTACACGACCTATTTCACGATGCTCTACGTCTTCGACGCGTGGCACGATCCCGCCCTGTTCCAGACGGGCTGGTTCGTCGAATCCCTGCTGACGCAGACGCTCATCATCCACGTGATCCGCACCGCGAGGATTCCCTTCATCGAGAGCCGCGCGAGCCCCGAGCTCGTCCTCACCACCCTCGTCATCGCGGCGATCGGCATCGCGCTCCCCTTCACGGGCCTCGGCCGCGCCCTCGGCTTCGTCGGTCTTCCGCGCGCCTACTGGCTCTTCCTCGCGGCGACGCTCCTCTCCTACGTCGTGCTCACGCATTTCGTTAAGACCTGGTTCATCCGCCGCTTCGGGATGGACTGACCCGGGGCCGCGATCGGCGCGTGGTTCTCCCCCGGGATTGTGATATAGGGCAGCAGGCTCGACCGGGCCGCTGACACCGGGGGAGATGATGAGGCGGCGGGAATTCATTGCGGGCGCCGGCATTGCCATCCTGGCGCGTCCGCTGACCGCGCGGGGGCAGGGAGCGGCGGCACGGCCTCGGCTCGCGATCGTGCACAGCGGCATCCCCTCCGACCGACTCACCGAGACCGGCGGCGTCCCCTGGCTGCGCGAGTTCTTCGGGGAGCTGCGCCGGCTCGGCTATGTCGAGGGCCGCAACCTCGCCGTCGAGCGCTATTCCGCCGAGGGGCATCTCGACCGGGCCGCCGATCTCGCCCGCACGGTCGTCGCCCGCAATCCCGCGGTCATCGTGACGAACGGTCCTCTCGTACTGCCCTTCGGGTCCGCCACGGCCACGATACCCATCGTCGCGATCATGGGGGACCCCATCTCGGAGCGGATCACCGACAGTCTCGCGCGGCCCTCGAGCAACGTCACGGGGGTGACGGTCGATGCGGGGATCGAGCTCTATGGTAAGCGGCTGGAAATCCTGAAGGAGGCATTGCCGGGAGCATCGAGGATCGCCTATCTCGGCTCGCGCACGGAATTCGATGGGGTATACCGGGAAGCAGCCCGAGAGGCCGGCCGGCGCCTCGGGCTCGAGGTGACCAGCGTGCCGCTCGGCGAGGCGACGCAGGCGGAATTCGAGCGCGCGTTCCAGAAGATGATCCAGGACCGGTTCGACGCATTGACCGTCAGCGTGGCGGGCGAATTCCTGGCGAACCGCTCGCTCATAACCGCGCTCGCCGCGAGCAATCGCCTTCCGGCCATGTATCCCTATCGCGATTTCGTCGACGGGGGCGGGCTCATGGCCTATGCGCCGGACCTTGCGGAGCTGGCGCGGCACCTCGCCGGGCAGGTGCGCCAGGTGCTCGACGGCGCGCGGCCGCGGGACATCCCGATCTACCAGGCCACGACCTTCCACCTGATCGTCAACCAGAAGGCCGCAGCCGCGCTGGGCCTCGTGCTCCCGCCCGCCTTCCTCGCCCGCGCGGACGAGGTGGTGGAATAGCGCGGCGGACCGGCAGTCATTATCCGAAGCCAGGTGTAGCCTTCAGCAAGGGAAGACGCATGAGGAGGCGAGAGTTCATCGCGGTTTTGGGGAGCCTCGTGGCCGCTCGGCCCTTCGCCGCACGCGCAGAGCAGATAGCAGTACCGGTCATCGGCTTCCTCAGCAGCCGGTCCGCAGGTGATTCGGTGCAGCACGTCGCCGCATTCCGCAGGGGGCTCGAGGAGGCCGGTTACGTCGAGGGCGACAACATCAGGATCGAGTATCGCTGGGCGGACGGTCAGTACGAGCGGGCGCCGGCGCTCGCGGCGGAGCTCGTCGCGCGCGGCGTGACCGCGATCGTCGCGACCGGCGGCGCCGTCTCCGCTCAGGCCGCGCGGACGGCGACGCGCACGATACCGGTCCTCTTCCTCATCGGCGGCGACCCCGTCGCCAACGGCCTCGTCGCGAGCTTCAACCGTCCCGGCGGAAACGCCACGGGAGTGAGCTTCATCACCAGCGCGCTCGGCGCGAAGCGGCTCGAGCTTCTGTCCGGGCTCGTTCCCGACGCGAGCTTGATCGGCTTGCTCATCAATCCCAACACCGCGGACTCCGAATTCCAGACGGAGGACGTGCAGACCGCGGCTCGGAGCCTCGGCCGCCAGCTGCTCGTGGCGCGCGCGAGCGCCCCCGCGGAATTGGATGCCGGCTTTGCGGCGCTCGCCGATGGCGGCGCCAAAGCGCTCATCCTGGAGAACGATCCCTTCTTCGACAGCCGGCGCGATCAGATCGTGGCGCTGGCGGCGCGTTACCGGCTTCCCGCGATCTATCACATCCGGGAGTATCCGGATGCCGGCGGCCTCATGAGCTACGGCGCGAGCCTCGCCGACGGCTATTACCAGCTCGCGCTGCAGACGGCCCGCGTCCTCAAGGGCGCGAGCCCCGCCGATCTCCCGGTGCTGCGCTCGACGCGCTTCGAGCTCGTGATCAATCTGAAGACGGCGAAGAGCTTGGGCCTGACGGTCCCGCAGACCATTCTCGTCGCGGCGGATGCGCTAGTGGAGTGAGGGTTGCGCGGAAAGCCCGCGCTCAGCGCGACTGGGACGGGACCGTACGCGCGGCGGGGCTGTCGAGGAACTGGTCGCGGATGAACGGCGAGGGGCCGAATTGAGAATTGGACGGCGAGCCGAATTGCAGCGTCGTGTTGCCGATCCGGAGCCCGCTGGTGCCGCTCCCGCTCTGCGACTGATCCGAGAAGCGGTGCCGGAGCTGATCGGGATCGGTGAACTTGGCGCTCCCGTCGGCGTTCGTCTCGCCCGGGACGATCGAGAAGGCGTGCGCGGCGGTCGCGCCCATGACCAGCACCGCACCGATGACTGCCGCTCGCACCGCTGACGTCCGCATGCTCGCCTCACCGCCAATGCGCCTGCCCGCCGGGGCGAAGGCGCCGATTGCAAGGATATCCTAGGCGGAACAGCCTACACCGAAATGAAGCAAGATTAAGGCGGAATTCGATATCGCGGTATCCCGGCAGCGCCTCAGCCGCGGGTCCAATGGGCCTCGCCCCTGCGCAACCGGCGATTTAGCCCAAGGGAAAGCCGATCAGGTAATCCCCAGCCGCGAGAGCGCCTCGGCGAGATCGTCGCCGAAGAGGGGGCCCTTGCGGAGGATCGCGGCGCGGGCGGGAAGCTCGTCGAGCGAGGCGTGCTCGCGGCCGAAGCTCGTGAGCAAGGCGAAGGGGATGTGGCGGGTCCGCGGCATCGCGGAGAGCGCGCAGGCGAGGTCGATCCCGGAGAGCTCGCCCAGCGTCGCCGAGGCCACGACCATGTCCGGCCTGATGCGCGTCACGAGCTCGAGCGCCTCGAAGGGCCCGTTGGCGACGGTGACGCGGTAGCCGCAGGCGCGGAGCTCGCGCGCGACGATGCGCGCGGTCGTCCGCTGCGGCTCCACCAGGAGGATCTCGACGTTGCGGATCGTCACCTCCGCGGGATCGAAGGTCGGATCGACCGGGAGCGCGCGCACGATGTCGGCGGTGTCGGCCTCGCTGCCGTCGAGGACGCGGCCGATCTGGTCGAGGAAGGTCTGGAGGCTCTGGAGATGCTGCGGCGCCAGCGCCTCGATCTCGAAGACGTAATCCTCGAGGCGGTTCGCGATCACGCTGAGGCCGGGGATCTTCACGGAGCGGCCGCGGAGGCGGAGCGTCGAGACCTCGCGGCGGATGCGCGAGAGGGCGTCCGCCGCCGGCGTCTGCCCGCCGCGCACGGCGTGCAGCACCAGCGTCAGGTTCATGACGGTGTCGTGCGCCTCGTCCAGGAACTCGCGCTCGAGCTCGCGGTCGATGTCGTCCTCGCGCGCGGGCGCGGTCTCGAGGCTGGTCGGCAGCGGGTCGTTGCTGGACAAGGGGCCGGTCCGGATCGGTGACGGGGCGTCCGTCGCCGATTGTGGGACCGAACCATCAAGAGACCCTTAAAGCCGCCCTCAGCGCACCAGGGCGAGGATTTCCTTGAAGCGTGGATGGTCGCTGCGGGCGAGCCACTCGAAGACCGCCATCTCCGAGGTCACGATCTCGACGCCCGCGCGCGCGAGCCGGTCGAGCGCCACCGCCTTGTCCGAGGCGCGGCGCGAGCCGATCGCATCCGCGACCGCGCTCACCGCGAAGCCGAGGCGCCGGAGCCCCAGCGCCGTCTGCATCAGGCAGACATGCGCCTCTGCGCCCGCGATCGCCACCGAGCGCCGGGCCGGGCCGATCGCCGGCACGAGCTCGGAGCCCGCGGTCGCGTCGAAGGAGAGCTTCGGGAAGACCTCGTCGAGGAGCGGCGCGATCGCGGGCACGGTCGCGCCGAGCCCTTCCGGATTCTGCTCGGTCCCAAAGACGGGAATTTCCAGGAGCCGTGCCGCCTCCGCGAGCAGCTTGCAGCGCCCGATCACGGCCTCGCCGTCGTCGATCGCGGGCATGAGCGCCGCTTGCAGGTCGACCAGCACCAGCGTCGACACCGAGACAAATCCCACCATCGCTCCCCTCCCGCAACGTTCGCCAGAGACGCTCCGACCCAACGGCCGGCTGCGGGACCCTAGCACAGCTCCGCGCGCTTTCCGCTCCCCGAGACTTTGCCGCTCCGCTCACGTAGAGTGCGGCGATACTCGCTCGATGGGACCCTGAAATGATCGGCAAGGCCTCTACACACGTGATGGCGTCAATGCAAGGCGGGGCGCGGCGATGACGGTGCCGCCGCTACTGAGGGAACGCCTGGCGCTGCCGGTGATCGGCGCGCCGATGTTCACGCTCTCCGGGCCCGAGCTGGTCGTCGCCCAATGCAAGGCCGGAATCGTCGGCAGCTTTCCCGCGCTCAATGCGCGTCCGGCGGAGGCGCTGGAGGAATGGCTCCTTCGCATAGGGCGCGAGCTCGACGCCCATGACGCGCTCCATCCGGAGCGGCCTGCGGCGCCCTTCGCGGTCAATCTCATCGTGCACAAGACGAACGTCCGGCTCGAGCACGATCTCGAGCTTTGCGTGAGGCACCGCGTTCCAATCGTCATCACCTCGCTCGGCGCCCGGGAAGAGGTGAACCGGGCCGTCCACGCCTATGGCGGGATCGTGCTCCACGACGTCATCCACAACGCCTTCGCGCGAAAGGCCGTCGAGAAGGGCGCGGACGGCCTCATCGCGGTCGCGGCGGGCGCCGGAGGCCATGCCGGCACGATCTCGCCCTTCGCCCTCGTCGAGGAGATCCGCGAGTGGTGGACGGGGCCGCTGGTGCTCTCGGGCGCGATCGCGACCGGCCGCGGCGTGCTCGCGGCGCAGGCCCTCGGCGCCGACCTCGCCTATGTCGGCTCCGCCTTCATCGCAACGCACGAGAGCAATGCCGCGCCCGCCTACAAGCAGATGATCGTCGAGGGCACCGCCGCCGACATCGTCTACACGAATTTCTTCAGCGGCGTGCACGGCAATTACCTGAAGCCCTCGATCGCTCGCGCGGGGCTCGATCCCGATGCCCTCCCGCATTCGGAGGCCGGCAAGATGAGCTTCGCCGACGGCAGCAGCAAGCCCAAGGCGTGGCGCGACATCTGGGGCGCGGGCCAGGGGATCGGCGCGGTCAAGGCGATCGTGAGCGCCGGGGAATTGGTCGCGCGGCTCGAGCGCGAATACGACGCCGCGCGCCGGCGCCTGATGGAGGTCTCCGAGCCGCTCCGCGCCGAGCCCGCCCCGCGGGCGCAAGCGATGCGGACTTGAAAAGCCCCAGCGCCCGCGTTCAAGTATGTGAGCCTGCCGCGACGCGGGCATTTCCGAGCCCGCTTCCAGAAGCCCCAGGACGGTCGCCATGACGATGCTGAGGACGCCCTACCTGCTCTTCCTCGGCGATGCGCACGACGCGCTCGCCGCCAAGACCGCCGCCGGCGTCGCGCATTGGCGGCCGGAATGGTGCCTCGGGCAATTGCGCCTTCCCGGATGCAAGGCCGACCTCCGCCTTCCCGAGATGACCGTCGAGGCCGCGGCCAAGGCCGGCTGCAAGACGCTGGTCGTGGGGGTCGCCAATCGCGGCGGCGTCATCAACGACAACTGGATCCCCGTCCTGACCCGCGCGCTCGAGCTCGGCCTCGACCTCGCGAGCGGTCTGCATGTGCGCCTTTTCGACGTGCCGCTGCTGCGCGCGGCGGCGGAGCGGCACGGGCGTCTCCTCGCGGACGTGCGCCATCCCACGCGCAGCTTCGACGTCGCGAGCGGCAAGCGCCGCTCCGGCAAACGGCTTCTCACGGTCGGCACGGATTGCTCGATCGGTAAGATGTTCACGGCGCTCGCCCTCGAGAAGGAGATGCGCCGGCGCGGCATGAAGGCCGATTTCCGCGCGACCGGCCAGACCGGGATCCTGATCGCGGGCGACGGCGTCTCGATCGACGCGGTGGTCTCGGATTTCGTCTCGGGCTGCGTCGAGTGGCTGGCTCCTGCAAATTCCGACGATCACTGGGACCTGATCGAGGGGCAGGGCTCCCTCTTCCACGCCTCCTATGCCGGCGTGAGCCTCGGTCTCCTGCACGGCGCGCAGCCGCAAGCGCTCGTGATGTGCCACGAGCCCACGCGCACGCACATGCGGGGACTGCCGCACTTTCCGCTGCCGAGCCTCGGGGAGTGCATCGACGCCAATCTGCGCGCGGCGCGGCTCACTTGTCCCGAGGTCGCCTGCGTCGGGATCGCCATCAACACCTCCGCGCTCGACGCCTCCGCCGCCGACAGCGTGCTGAAGCAGACCGCGGATGCCTTCGGCCTTCCCTGCGTCGATCCCGTGCGCACGGGGGTTGCCGCGATCGTCGACCGGCTTTGAGCGCCTCCGTGCGCCGTCTCGTCGTCCGTCAGGAATCCTGGCCGCTCGCCCAGGCCTTCACCATCTCCCGCGGCAGCCGCACCACCGCGGAGGTCGTCGTGGCCGAGGTGAGCGAGGGCGCCCATCGCGGCCGCGGCGAGGGCGTGCCTTATGCGCGCTACGGCGAGACCGTCGCGGGCGTCGTCAAGTCGCTCGAGGCGATGGCGCCGAAGGTCGAGGAAGGGCTCGACCGGGCGGCGCTCCAGGAAGCGATGCCGCCGGGCGCCGCGCGGAACGCGCTCGACGCCGCGCTCTGGGATCTCGAGGCGAAGGTCTCCGGCAAGTCCGTCGCACGGCTCGCCGGGCTGGAGCCTCCGGGCTCGCTCACCACGGCCTATACGCTGAGCCTCGACACGCCGGAGGGGATGGGGCGCGCGGCCGCGGAGCACAAGGCGCGGCCGCTCCTCAAGATCAAGGTCACCGGCGAGGGCGATCTCGAGCGCGTCCGTGCCGTCCGGGCGGCGGCGCCGCGCTCGCGGCTCATCGTCGATGCGAACGAGGCCTGGAGCCCCGAGCACTTCGAGCGCTACGCGCCCGCGCTTGCGGAGCTCGGCGTCGCCCTCATCGAGCAGCCGCTGCCGGCAGGCCGGGACGAGGCGCTCGCGCGTCTCCCGCATCCGATCCCGGTCTGCGCGGACGAGAGCTGCCACACCAGCGCCGATCTCGACGCGCTCGTCGGGCGCTACGAATTCGTCAACATCAAGCTCGACAAGACCGGCGGGCTCACGGAGGCGCTACGGCTCACCGCCGCGGCGCGGGAGCGCGGCTTCCGGATCATGGTCGGCTGCATGGTCGGGACCTCGCTCTCGATGGCCCCCGCGATCCTGGTGGCGCAGGGCGCCGAATTCGTCGATCTCGACGCGCCGCTCCTCCTCGCCCGCGACCGCCAGCCCGGGCTCCGCTACGAGGGCAGTGTACTTTTCCCAGCCAAACCAGCGCTTTGGGGTTGAATTAAGCACTGCGCGCTAAATTCCGATCCATTTGTTTGCACTGCAAAATCAAGGGCTTTGGAATGTGCGAGTGACAAATTTGTCACTCCCCTGAATCCTATGCAAAAACGCAACTTTGGGCTTGATTTAGGGGAGCCTTCCGACCATATTGTGCAGTGCGGCATGGACGTTGTCCTGCCGTACGTCTTCTAGGCGTTTCCTCCCTAAACTTGGGCCGTGCGCAAGCGCGGCCCTCTTTTTTTTGGCTCGATTTAGGAACGGCGGCCGCGATGGAGCACGCGGTCGGTGGGCAGCACCTGGCCCGGCTCGAGATCGGGTAGGCGCTGGAGCTCCAGGTAGTACGGCGTGAAATCCGGCCGTGTTGCGTCGAAGAGCTCCTCGAAGCCGCGGATCACGAAATAGCTCTCCTGGAAATCGTCGATCCGGTAGCGGGTCCGCATGATCCGCAGGAGATCGAAGCCGAGGCGGTTGGGACGCGGGTCCTCGAGGCAATAGACCGACTCGCCCTTGGAGGAGACGATGCCGGAGCCGTAGATCCGCAGGCCCGCCTCGGTCTCGAGCAAGCCGAATTCGACCGTGTACCAATAGAGCCGCGCCAACCGGTCGAGGGCGCCGAGGCGCAAGGCCTTGAGCCCGCCCTGCCCGTAAGCCTGCATGTAATCCGCGAAGACCGGATTCGTCAGCATGGGCACGTGCCCGAAGAGGTCGTGAAAGACGTCGGGCTCTTTCAGATAGTCGAGCTGGTCGCGGCGCCGGATGAAGCAGGTCGAGGGAAAACGGCGATTTGCGAGATGCTCGAAGAAAATCGCATCGGGCACCAGATCCGGCACGGCCACGATCGACCAGCGCGTGCGGCGCTCCAAGACCGCGTTCAGCATCCGGAAGTCGGGGATGGCATCGGCCGCGACGCCGAGCTCGGCCACGCCCGCGAGAAATTCCGCGCAGGCGCGATCCCTGAGGAGCGCCTCCTGACGCCGGAAAAGCGTGCGCCAGATCGCATGCTCCTCCTCGCTATAGGCGGCCCAGCGCTGCTCGATGGTGAAGTCGGCGCGCCCGGAGGGCTCCCGGTGCCGGGACGCGTTTGCATCGGTCGGCGTCATGGAAGTGACGTTGGGTGCCGCCGCACGGATTCAAGACACGGAGCGAGACTCGCGCTCCCGGGGCGGCGTCGTGTCGCCCTCGCCGAGCGCCCGCTGCATCAGCACCCCGTCGACCCAGCGTCCGCGCTTGTAGCCGACCGAGCGCAGCACGCCCGCGCGCACGAACCCCATCGACCGGTGGAGCCCGATCGAGGCGGCGTTGGCGCTGTCGCCGATCACCGCGATCATCTCGCGATATCCGAGCGCCGTGCAGCGCTCGATGAGCGCCGTGAGCAGCGCCCGGCCGATGCCGCCGCGGCCCCTCTCGGGTGCCACGTAGATCGAATTCTCGAGGGTGAAGCGATAGGCCGAGCGCGTGCGATAGGGCGAGGCATAGGCATAGCCGAACACCTCGCCGCCGGGGCCCTCGGCGACGAGATAGGGAAGGCCCTTCGCGAGGATCTCCTGGCGCCGGCGCTCGAGCTCCTCCGCGCTCGGCGCCTCCTCCTCGAAGGAGCCGAAGCCGTGGCGGACGTGATGGCCGTAGATGGCCGCGATCGCGGCCATGTCGGAGGAGCGGGAGTCGCGAATTGCGACTGCGTTCATGCCGCCTTGAGCTGGCGCGGCTCGAGCGCCGTCAGCGCCGCGAGCACGTCGCGCATGTCCGCCGCGAGCTGGCGCAGGAAGGGCTTCCGCTCCATGCTGCGCTCGTCCATGTAGAGCGCGCGGTTGATCTCGATCTGCAGGCAATGCCGACCGCTCTGCGGGGCGCCGTAATGCACGGTGGTGAAGCCGCCGGCATAGGGCGCGTTCCGCGCCACGCGAAAGCCCTTGGCCGCGAGGACCCGCTGCGCCGTCTCCGTCACGATCGGGTGGCAGGCGGTGCCGTGGCAGTCGCCGAGCACGATGTCGATGCCGCTCCGCTTGAACTCGCGCTCGCCCGGCCCCGCGGTCGAGGGCATGGAATGGCAATCGACGAGGAGATAGCCGCCGAAGCGCTCGCGCGTCGCCGCCAGGAGCTGGCGCAGCGCCTGGTGATAGGGCCGGTAGAGCCGCTCGATCCGCTGCAGCGCGTCGGCGACGGAGAGCTTCCGCGCGTAGATCTCGTCGCCCGTCGCGACCACCCGGGCGATGGTGCCGAGCCCGACCTGGACCCGGGGCGAGCGGCTGTTGACGTAATCCGGGAGCGCGTCCTCGAACATCTGGGGATCGAGCTCGAAGGGCTCGCGGTTGGGATCGAGATAGGCCCTTGGAAAGCGCGCGTGGAGGAGCGGCGCGCCGAGATCGAGGGCGCCGCCGAAGATCTCGTCGACGAAGCTGTCCTCCGAGCGGCGGAGCGTCAGGGGGTCGAGGCGCGAGGCCGCGAGGAACTCCGCGGGATACTCGCTGCCGCTGTGCGGGGAGGCGCAGACGAGCGGTGCCTGCTGCTCCGCGGGTGCCGCCACCGCAATCGGCGGCTCGACCGCCGCGCTCGTCTCGAATCGCCCTTCCATGGCAGGGAGATTACGGGCAAGCGACGGCGCCTGTCACGGCCCCTGTTGATGGTGGGACGGGCTTTAACGCTCTCTTCGTCGATTCCGGGGTATGGCTCGGGGCCTCTCGATGGGTTACCCATAGTCATGGCGCGCATCCTGCTGGCGGAGGACGACGACAACCTCCGGCGCTTCCTCGGCCGCGGTCTCGTCCGCGCGGGCCACACGGTTCTTTCCGCCGCCGATGGCGAGCAGGCGCTGGCGCTCGTCCTCGCGGAGCCCGTGGACCTTCTGCTCGCGGACGTGGTGATGCCCGGCCTCGACGGGATCGAGCTCGCGCGGCGCGCGAGCGAGCGCTGGCCCAATCTCCGCGTCATGTTCATCACGGGCTTCGCGGCGGTCGCCCTCCGCGAGCGCGAGATCGGCCACCGCGCCGCCAAGGTCCTCGCCAAGCCCTTCCACCTCCGCCAGCTCGTCGAGGAGGTCGAGCGCATCCTTGCGGCGTGAGGCGGCGGATCGACCCGCGTGCTCTCGATCCACGATTCTGCTATTAACTGTGGGGAATGACCGGCTGCCGCCGGGGTACGCGGTGGAGGCACTCATGAACACGCACGAGCGGATCGAGATCAACCCCGCGATCATGGGCGGCAAGCCCGTGATCCGAGGCACACGTGTGCCGGTCGAGATCGTGCTCCGGAAGCTCGGCGTGGGAATGACGCCGGAGGCCATCATTGCAGACCATCCGCGGCTGACGCTCGACGACATTCGCGCGGCGCAAGCTTTTGCCGCGGACTACCTGGCCGACGAGGCACTTGTTTACGGCTAGGCTCGCGTGCGCTGGCTAGTCGATGAATGCGTTGATGCGGGCGTGGTGACGTGCTTGCGCGCGGCCGGTCAGGACGTGCTCTATATCGCTCATATTGCGCCGGGTACGACCGACATCGAGGTTGTCAGCCGCGCCCAACGTGAAAATCGGCTGCTGCTTACCGAGGACAAGGACTTCGGCGATTTGGTTTTCCGAAGATCCGAGAAGGTTCCTGGTATCGTGCTCCTGCGCATCGGCCTGGCCGGGAGCATTCGAAAAGAGGAGCGGCTTTTGGCTGCCCTCGGTCGCTGCGGCGATACTCTTTTCGGTCGCTACACCGTTATTGAGGAAGCCCGAATCCGGTCGCGACCGCTGCATCCGCCATAGGTCCGAGACCGGGTAGTTAAATCCTCCGAGGCTTGCCAGCCTCGGCGATTTGCGTTACATCGCCGTTCCCTTCGGGGGCACGTAGCTCAGCGGGAGAGCACCGCCTTGACATGGCGGGGGTCACAGGTTCAATCCCTGTCGTGCCCACCATTTTCCGAGTGCGGCCTCAACGAGTGAGAGGCCCAGTCAGAACACCCCGAACCTCGGTTTGTGAGGACTTGGCCGCTGAGCCATTGATCTTTGGCGACCTCTAACCGTGGTTTTCCGAGTGCGCCCGATGAAATCCGAGCATCGAGGTTCAACACGAGGGGTCGAGTTTTTAGCCGCGGCGGCGCCATTATGATCCCCAGGGTCCGCTGAGCCCGCACTCGCACACCCCTCAACGCACCCTCGGCACTCCTCGACGCGAGCTAAGGGCGGATTGAGATCAGGCGAGGGATTTGTCTCATTCTCATTATGTGGCTAGCCGGTCGCACTCCCCACCAAGAATGGGGCGGGTGACCTCTAAGCGTGGCAATCCAATCGACTGCGCATCGCCAAGGAAATTGGCGATGCTTCAACCGGCCGACCGCCGCTGAGCGGGATCAAAAACAACGGGCTCGGCCGTGAGACCGCAACTTCCCTCAGCGCGGCCCATTCCGAGCTACTACGGGGCTCGGCAGGGGAACACGAACCGTTTTCCGTGGCGGGGTTTGAATGCGCTGGTACCACGCCCTTCTCGTCAGCCTTGCCGCCGCCGGTTTGACCGCCTGCGTCATCGTACCAGTTCCGGTCAACCATACGGTCGGGCGGGAAGTTGATGTCGACCCGAAGAAGGAGTTCGCGATCGGTGTCACGACGAGAGAGGACGTTGCTGCCCGTTTCGGCGAGCCAAACTATGACATTCACGACGACGCCCATCCCGAAGGCGGACATCTCATCGCGTATTCCTGGCTGCGCCAGGGCTTGTTGCTGGCAGGTGGCGGCCTCAACACTCCAGGTATCGGCGGCAGTGGGCCCTTTTATATTTGGAAATATAAGCTCACCACCAATCAGTATCTAATCATCAGGTTCGACGGGTCGGACCATCTCGTCTGGGCACGGCGAGTTGAAAAGCCAGGGGATTACGCCGGCGAACCATTCCTCAGGGATTTGTTCAGCTCTCCGATGGACGCTCCGCCCTCCTGGACTTCGCCCGACACCAAGCCGTGACCGGCTTGGGACAGTCCGAGATTTAATTAGGTGCGCGGCTGCGCCGTTGTGGACGCAGACTAGGCTTGCGTAGCGCAAGCGGCCATCCCACTGACGACCGCGCCTGATCGGTAGCCGTTTAGTCGCGCTGCCAAAACCGGAACGTCTGCAGTCCGGGATGATGCGACGCATGACCGCCCTCAGTTTGCAGGCTGCGCCTGGGCGTTAGCCCCGCTCGGAGTTGGCTTCCACTCCTGAGCACGCCGTCTCGCCTCTGCGATCTGCTCGGGCGTCGTCATACGCCTCTCCAAATCTTCGCTGTGTTCGTTCGCCCATTTGACTTCTGATGCGGATAAGCCCCCGGACGTCGCTGCAACGAGGTACCACATGTCCGCCTGCACGTAGTCCTTCTCAACACCGTCGCCGCCTTCGTAAAGGCCAGCAAGGCGGTACTGAGCTTTGCCATATCCTTGTTCGGCAGACTTTCGGTACCAGGTGGCCGCAATGGCGAAATCGAAATTGACCTCGTAGGCTTGGCCCAACTGATATTGCGCCTGGGGATCGCCTTTCTCGGCCGCTGCGAGGATTGCGCTGTCGGGTGTAATGTCATGGTGACCAACGGTGCCGGAAACAGTCACCGGCTGCCCCTTCTCTGTCTTGCATCCGCCAGTGGCACAAACGACAAGCGCCGCAGGAATCCAAATCGGTGCCGTGACGATTAAGAGTTCCGCCTTGTCAAAATCCTGCGAGGCGGGCGAGTTATTTGGAGAGCACCCTCCGCCAAGGCTGGTAATGACGACGAATGCCATCACGCGCCTCGTCATTCTCAGGCGCATGGAGGATGCGGCTCCGCGCACCGGAGCGATCACCAATGGGGCAAAGCAGTTCTTGGCCATGACGGCCCCCATTGCGGTCTGAGCCATCCGTCTTCCCAGCGGATAGCTCACGCAATCAAACAATGAAATATTGCGCCCACGACTTGGAACTCCAAACAGCATTGGATTTCCCGAGCACTCACGCTAAGAGTCGAATGGCGCCTCATTTTGAAAGCCCTGGAAGCGTCTCCGATGTCCCCAAAGAAGCTTGATGAGCATGAGTTCGATGAGGTCACCCGAGACCGTATCGCGCGTGCGCGGGCCAAACAAGACGAATGGCGTCAGTGGCGGCATCGAGTTCGGGATGTGCTGAATACAGTGTGGGACCCAATCGGAGTTTACAGAAGCGACAAGATCGAAGACGAGTCCGACGAATACGCCAAGCACATCGCGGCGATGATACGTCAGGGCCGAACGGACGAAGAGCCGCAGTCGTACCTGGCGTGCACCGTTATTGAGGACATGGGGCTTGGTCGTAAGGGAGAGGAAGAAAGGATGAAAGAAAAAGAAGCACAGCGAGCAACGGTCGCCGCATTGAGGGCTCTTGGTCCCGCACCGCAATGACCGCTAGGCCCGCCGGATCGCCTCATCAGCAGTTTGGGTTCGCATTCGCTCATCTCTACGCACGCCCTTGGCAAGTTCCGCGCTCGCCAAAGACGCGCTGAGCAGCGTGAGGACCAGAAGCTCGTCAGACGGAACGCGCCATTTCGACCAGGCTTGCTACCGGCGCCCTCCGATATCGGTCAAGGCTCCCGAGGGAGAGCGGTAAACGCGATCGGCGGTCTATTCCTTCGCATAGCCCTGCGATAGGTACGACGCCGCGCACGCGTTCATCGCCTCCGTCTCGGCTCGGCTTGCGCCACCACGTCCGATATGGCCGGCGCATTCCACTCTCTGCCCCGTCTTCGGGTCGCGCAGAGTCGTTACCTCAAAGCTCTCGCCCAGCACCCATTCGCAGCCGCAAAGCGGCGACAGCACGAGCAAGATCGGCAAGACCCGTATCGACCCGCTCACTTCGGCGCGTCTCCTTGGGCAATTGCACTCTCTGACATTCGAGAACGTCACGAGGGGTGTTGCGGCGGCGAGTCCTGTCGGCCACGCAAAGCCGCACCTCTACAGCGCGACGCCGTAGCTCGCGAAGCGCTCGACGACCCCCGGCTCGATCTGCTTTGCCGCGGCGATGTCGGCGTCGCCTTCGGCGGTCTTGCCGAGGCGGCGCTTGGCGGCGCCGCGGCCGAAGAGGGCGCTCGGCTGATTGGCATTGAGCGAGAGCGAGCGCTCGTAATCCTCGAGCGCGGGCTCGAACTCGCCTTGCCTCAGGTGGATGAATCCTCGCGCCATGAGCGCGAAGGCGTCGTTGGCGCGGAGCGCGAGGGCCTTCTCGCAATCCGCGCGGGCGTCCGCGAGCTTGCCCAGGATCGCGCGGTCCCAGCAGCGGCGGCCCCAACTGTCGGCGTCGCCGGGATCGAGCTTGAGCGCCTCGCCGTAGTCCGCTATCGCATGGGTGAAGTCGCCGGTGCGTTCGTAGGCGAGCGCGCGGTTGTAGCGCGGGATCGGGTTCTGCGGATCGAGCTCGATCGATCGCGTGTAGTCCGCGAGCGCCCGGTCGTACTGGCCCTTGCGGTTATAGGCATTGCCGCGGTTGTCGAAGGCGCGGGAGTCGTCGGGCTTCAGCTTGATCGCCTGGTCGAAATCCTCGATCGCGCGGTCCAGATGGCCTTGGTCGGCATAGGAGATGCCGCGGCTCACGAGCGCATCGGTGTAGCCGGGATTGAGCCGGATCGACTGGTCGAAATCCGCGATCGCGCGGTCGAGCTGGGCCTTGGCGCGATAGGCGAGGCCGCGGTTGTAGAAGGCAAGCGCCAAATCCTCGGTCTTCTCCTGGCCCGAGGTGATGAGCGCGGTGCAGCCGCCGATCTGGAGATCGGCCGAGGCGCCGTCCTGCGCGCCGCACCAGCGCCATTGCTGCTCGCGGCTCTGCGCGGCGGCGCCGGAGATCCACAACGGTGTCAGCAACAGTCCCGCAAGCCAGACCCGGCTGCCCATACCCATGGTCCGCCCCCCGCGTGCCCTCGGCGCAGTCTAGCGAGGGGGTGCGCGCGACCTCAAGTCCGGCACGGCCGGTCAGAGCGCCCGCGGGCGGCGCGATCACCAGTCGATGTTGCCCTTCTTGTGCTGGTCGTAGAGGTAGCCGCCGATCAAGCCGGCGCCGGCACCGACCGCGGCGCCCATGGCGGCATTGCCGCCAATGGCGCCGAGCGCCGCGCCGCCCGCCGCGCCCATCGCGCCGCCGCTCAGGCTGCGTGATGCCGTGGTCTCGCCGCAGCCCGCAAGCGCCAATCCCGCCACCATCGCAAGAGCGAGTGCCGTCAGTCTCATGCTATGCATCCTTCTCCCCGTGGACCGCTAGTTGCACGGCCATTTCGAAGCCAATCCCCGCACCGCGCCGACGACCGGCGGGTCGCTCATGAATCTCTGGTCCGTCTGATGAGCCGCCGCCCAGGCGACGAAAGCCTGAATGCCCTGATCCCGCGTGACGCCCTGCGGATAGCAGATCAGGCGCTTCAGGTTCTCCCGGCTCACGATCGCATCGTGATAGCTCACCACGCCCAGCAGGAAGCCCTCGCAGAACTCGATCGCCTCGCGGCGCAGGGGGTCGTTTTGCGGCGTCGCGCAGACCTGGTAGAGATCTTCGGTCGTGTTCAGCGTGAAGTTGTTGGTGTCGGTCGCCTGGGCGAGGCTCGGCCACAGCGCCATCGCGGCCATGCCGAGTATCGGAGCCAATCGCATCGCGTCCTCCTGCCGTTGACCGAGCCTTTGCCGTCGCGGCTCCCGCGCTCACTCCGCGGCTTTCTTGCCGCCGGCCTCCGCGCCTTGCTTCGTCGCCGAGGTCACGAGCGCCGTCCAATCCGCGACGAGGCGCTGCGTGCAGTCCGCCAGCCATTTCTGCTGAATGGCCGCGGCCTGCGCGAAGTCCTTGCACTCCGCCATCTGCCGCGACGCCTCCATCGCCTTCTGGAAGTCCTCGATGCGGTGCTGCATCCAGCTCTGGGCGGCGGCCTGCATGTCCTCGAGCGCGGCCATGCCGGGCTTCATCCAGTCCTCGCTGCGCTTGAAGGCCGATTGCCAGAGCGCGGGAGCGTCCGCCATTCCGGGAAATGCCGCAGCGCCTGAGGATTTCGATTTGGTTTCCATTGGGTTGCCTCCAGCAGGGGGGGGTAGCCTCCCCTAGATCGCCGTTTCCGCAGCGCTGTGCACTGACCTAGATCAACCGGCCCTTCCGGCAATGGTTCGCTGGACGGAACCGGAGGAGAGCGGCCCGGGCGCCTAGATCGCATTGGCGAGCAGGATGGCTCCCGCCCAGGCGAGGAGCGCGGCGCCGAGCGGCTTTGCGAGGTGCCGGCCCCAGCGCAGCGTCTTCTCCGCGGCCATGACGGCGGCGAGCGCCAGCATCCACCCGAGATTCCCGGTCCCGAGCGCGAACATCAGCAGCATCAGCGCCCAGCAGCAGCCGACGCAGAAGACCCCGTGATGCGCCCCCAGCAGGAAGGCGTGGCGGAGCGGGGCGTAGCCGCGCCAGTGCTCGATGACGAAGCTCAGGGGCGAGCGGCACTTGTCGAGGCAGCGGTATTTGAGCGCGCTGAACTGGAAGGCCCCCGCGAGCGCGATCGCGGCGGCGCCGAGCGCCCAGCCGTTGAAGGTGAGCCAGGCGCTCGCCGCGGCCGCGCGATGGAGGCCCCAGTCGAGCGCATGCGCGCCGAGGCCGAAGAGCAGCCAGACGCCGAGATAGCCCGCGACGACGGCCGCAAGAAGCCGCCCGCGATCCCCGCGCTCCCGCGTCAGGCGCTGGAACATCTCCAGGAGCGGAAACACCGTCGGGAGCATCATCGCGGCGGTCATGAGCGCCCAGCCGCCTGCGTAGAGCGCGGCCGGAACCAGGAAGCCGCCGCCCGGAAGCGCCCGGCAGAGGCTCGCCAAGAGGCCCGCATCGCTCCAGTCCCCGTGCTCGAGGAAGCGCGCGTAGGGACTCTGCTGCCAGAGCCAGAGCGCGAGCCAGGCCGCGAGCGTGAGCGCGCCGAGAAGACCGAAGACGGCCTCCCGATAGCCGGCGGCGCTGCCGCGCGCGCCCGGGGGAGCGGCAGCGGCCATCGCCCGCGCTCCGGGTCAGGCCCGGAAGACGAAGGTGCTCTGCAGGGCGTTCCGGCCCTTGATGTCGAGATCGATGCCGAGCGCTTTCTGCTTCGAGCGGTAGCGCGCGGATTTCCCGACGAAGACCGGCGCGCCCGGCACGGTCGAGAAGATCGTGTCCGTGAGCGTGGTCTTGTTCCCGGTGGCGCCGAGATAGGGCTCGAGCTCGGCATAGGCGAAGTCGCCGATGGTGATCGTGCCGGCGCCGCCGTGCACGTCGAAGGCGATCTTGGCGCGCTCGACCGTGACCACCTCGCCCACGAGCTTCGCGATTTCCGCCACGGGGCCGCCGAGCTTCCCCGTGTAGACCTTGAGGATCGCCTCTTGCTGCTGCGGCGTCGTGCGGTCGTCGACGTAGATCGCGACGCGCCAATTGCCCTTGAGGATGTTGCCGGGAAGATGCGCGAGGATCGCGACGGTCCGGTTGGAGACGTCGACGCCCTCGATCTTTCCCTTGTCGAAGTGGTAGGCGACGATCGTGTCGCAGGTGCCGGGATCGGGGTCCTCGCCGATCCAGCAGGGGCAAAGAACCTGGCAGTTGCAGACCTCCAGGAGCCGCCCTTCGAGTTCGTAGGCCATGCTTCTCCCCAGCGATCGTTTTGGACGCCGCCGCACCTGCGATCGAGGCGGGGCGACGGGGATACTCTGACTCCGCGGCCCCGGCCTGTCAAAGCGGCCTTAATCTCGGGAAAGCGGCGCCACGGAATTCGCAGCCCCATGGGACGAGCGGAACCGAAAAAATATGCAATACTTTTTAATCTTAATCTTCCCTTAAGGCGGTGGCTTCACCCTCGTTCCTGCGGGAGAGCGAGCAAAGGACCATGCAGGAGAGCATCGAGCGCGCGTTCGAGCCTGGCGCCGGGACAGCGGTCCCGGCCGAGCCGGCGCGAGCCGACGTCGCCCAAATCGAGCGCCGGGAAATCCGGATCGATCAGCTCGTCCTGATCGCCCGCAACATCCCCGTCGCCATCCTCGCCAACCTCACGAATTCGCTGCTGGCGATCGCCTTCTTTCACCGCCTGGCCTCTCCGGGGCTCCTCGGCGGCTGGCTCGCGCTGATGCTCGCTTTCGGCGCGGGCGCGAGCCTCCTCTGGTGGCGCTCGCGAGACCGCGCCCGGCCGCAAGATGCGGCGCCCTGGGCGATCCACGCCGTCGTGCTGGCGGCAGGGGCTGCGGGACTCCTCTGGGGCGGCTTCGCCGCCGCGATCTTCCCCGCGCATTCCGTGCCGCATCAGGTGCTGCTCGCGCTCGCCGTCGGCGCCATGGCCGCGACCTCGCTGGTGAGCCTGCAATGCCTCCCCGTCGCGAGCGCGACCTACATCCTCGCGAGCCTCTGTCCGCTGATCCTGCGCTTCGCCGCCGTCGGCGACGCGTTCCATGGCTTCATGACGGAGATGCTCGCAGTCTACACGCTGGTACTCCTGGGCTTCACGCACAACGGCTATTCCGCCTTCGCCGAGAGCGTGCGCCTCCGCCTCGGCAACGAGGAGCTGCTGCGGCGCATGGCTGCTACGAACCGCGTGCTGAAGCGCCACGTGGACGAGCTGCAATGGTCGCGCAAGCGCCTCGTGCAGCAGTCGAAGGACCTCGCGAAGCTCGCGCAGGCGCACGATGCCGAGCGCCGGCGCGCCGAGAGCGCGAGCGCCGCCAAATCGCGCTTCCTCGCCAATATGAGCCACGAGCTGCGCACGCCGCTCAACGCGATCATCGGCTTCTCCGAGATGATGCGGACGGAGGCGCTGGGGCCGGTGGGCTCGCCGCGCTATCGCGCCTATGCCGACGACATCAACAGGAGCGGCATGCACCTCCTCGGCCTCATCAACGACCTCCTCGACCTCTCCAAGATCGAGGCCGGCAAGATGGAGCTCGCGGAGG
This sequence comes from Allostellaceae bacterium, assembly GCA_035541215.1. Lineage (GTDB taxonomy): Bacteria > Pseudomonadota > Alphaproteobacteria > ATCC43930 > CGMCC-115725 > DASZHJ01. Next base: position 49,009 of record DATKNV010000087.1, read on the forward strand.
GGCTCTTGGAGCTGCCGCGGCTCGTCGATGACTGCCTCCTGCTGCTGCGCGACGTGGCGCGGCGCGGCAAGGTCGAGCTCGCTGCCGAGCTGCCGACGGATCTGCCGCTCCTCTGGGGCGACGAGCGCAAGCTCAAGCAGGTGCTGCTCAATCTCCTCGGCAATGCCGTCAAGTTCACGCCCGAGGGCGGTCGCGTCGCCGTCCGCGCCGAGAGCGAGCGCGGGGGCGGCTTTGCCATCGCCGTCTCGGACACCGGCATCGGGATCGCGCGCGAGCATCTCGCGATCGTGCTGGAGCCCTTCGGCCAGGTGCGGCACGTGGAAGGCGAGCGCGCGCAGCCGCACGGCACCGGGCTCGGACTGCCGCTCAGCAAGGCGCTGGTGGAGCTCCACGGCGGCAAGCTCGAGATCGAGAGCGCGCCGGGCCGCGGCACCACCATCCGCTTGCGCCTGCCGCCGGAGCGCTGGCGCGCCGCCGCCTGGGCCGTCGCCTGACCCTTCTGCGGGAAGCAAGCCGCCCCCGCGAAGCCGGGCATTCGACGAAAGCTTCCTGCGAAAGCCAACATTTGCCAACGGCTTGCCGTTGTGTCTCCATAATCGCGCGCTATCTCTCTTGCTCAAGCTAGCTCGATCGAGAGTGCCGTCATGCGCGGCGGAAGCGGCCAAGACACAGCGCCCGACCGGATGACCCCGGAAGCCGACCGGCTCCCTAAGACGCGGGAGCCCGATCCCTCGCGTCCGCCCGAGGGTATCCCCGCGACCCGTTGGGGCGACACCGACCTGATAGAGCTCTTCCGCGACGAGCCCACGGGACTGCTGCTGCAGACCGGCGAGGTGCTCTTCAAGGAGGGCGATCCCGGCGCCTGCCTCTACGTGGTACGCTCGGGCACGCTGCGCATCCGGAGCGGCAGCGTCGTCTTCGAGGACGTCTCGCCCGGCGGCATCGTCGGCGAGATGGCGCTCGTCGACCAGCACATGCCCCGGAGCGCCACCGTCTACGCGCTCTCGCCGACCGAGCTCATCACGATCGACGAGCCCCGCTTCTTCGCGCTCGTCGCGCGCAACCCGAGCTTCGCGGTCACGGTGATGCGCGTGCTCTCGCGGCGGCTCCGGCACATGGATACGCGCTACCGCCTCGCGCGCTGGCCGGAGCCCGACAAGTAGGGGCGGGCTCCGCCGCTCAGCGGCTCGCCCAGCGGTCCTGCCAGCCGTACCATTTCATCACCAGCGGCACGAACCAGGGGTTGCCGGAATAGAACGGCGCCGTCGGGAAGCCGCGCTCCGCGAAGACGGTCTTTCCTTCGGGCGAGCCGAGGATCCGGTGCGCGGCCTTGCCGCCGAGATAGGTGCCCATGGGCACGCCCGCGAAGTTGTAGCCGCCGGCGAAGTGGATGCCGTCGCGCGTCAGGATGTGCGGCCAGAGATCGAAGGTGGCGGCGCAGCGGCCGGTCCAGGAATGCGTGAGCTTGAGGCCGGCGATCTCAGGCACGATGCGCGCGGCGTCCTCGCGGAGCTGGGCGCCCTTCGCCCGCGCTCCCGTGGGCCGCGTTCCCGTGCGCCAGAGGAAGAGGATCCGCGTCCCGTCCGGCGAGCGCCTCATCGAGATGATGTCGTGGACGTGGTCGATGTAGGTCCGGTCCGTCGGGAGCAGGCGGCGCATCGATTCCGGCGCCAGCGGCTCGGTCGCGATCATGTAGGCGTCGAAGGGAATGAGGCGTCGCTGCAGCCAGGGCAGGAGATCGCCGGTATAGCCGTTGGTCGCGACGAGCACGTCGCGGGCGCGCGTCGTCCCCAGCGCCGTCCGCAGCTCGAAGCCTCCGCCCTCGAGCGGCGCCACGTGCTCGACCTTCGTGCCGCCGATGAGCTCGACCCCCGCGGCGCGGGCGCGCTCCAGCAGGCCGCGGTGATAGAGGCCGGGATGGATCGAGCCGAGATCGGGGATCAGGGCCGCGCCGCAATAGAGATCGCTCGCGATCTCCTCGCGTATCCGCGCGCGCGGCAGCATCGAGAACTGAGCGCCGAGATGCTTCTCGCGCAGCGCGAGCTCCCGCTCGAGGTCGTCGTATTGCCGCTTCGCCTTCGTGAGGACGAGGCGGCCGCAGATCTTGAAGCCGCAGTCGATCTGCTCCTCGCGCACGCGCTCGACCACTGCGTGGAAGGCCGCCTGCATCTCCCGATAGACCGCGACGGCGTAATCGGTGCCGTGTCGGCGCATCAGATCCCCGAAACTGTGCTTGAGCGAGCGGCCGACGTAACCGGCGTTGCGGGTGCTCGCGCCGTGGCCGAGGTCGCCGGCATCGAAGGCGACGACGCTCCGGCCGGCCCGCGCGAGAACGAGCGCCGCGTTGAGCCCGGTGATGCCCGCCCCGACGATCGCGACGTCGGCGCGTGGCGGTGGCATGCGCGGCTCGGGCTTCGTCGGCGGCGCCGCATCCCACCAATAGGGAGTTTCCTTGAAGTCCGGCGCGAAGACCGGCGCCGACGGGGCGGCCTGTTGTGCCATCGCCGCTAGTCGCTTTCCCGGTGCCTCACGCCGATCCCGGCGCGCGCCGTCGCTCTCCGTTGCATCGTCCGACCCCCTCGGCCAAGGCACATGGTTGCACCGGTCCGGTCCCGTGCCAACCCCTGTCGCCGGGAGGTCTCCAGTTCCGCGCAATCTCCGGCTAGAATGAAATCATGACGGCCTTCATCGAGCCCGTGACGCTTCGGGGATCGCATTCGTCGCTGGTGCCGCTCGGGCAGGAGCACCGCGACGATCTCGCGGAAGCCGTGCGGGACGGCGAGCTCTGGAACCTCTGGTACACGATCGTGCCGACCCCGCAGGAGATGCAGGCCGACATCGACCGCCGTCTGGCGCTCAGGGCGAGGGGTGCGGCGATGCCCTTCGCGGTGCTCGCCGCCGGGACCGGAAGAGCGGTCGGCGTCACCGGCTACCTCAACATCGACGGCCCGAACCGCCGCGTCGAGATCGGCGGAACCTGGTATCGGGCGTCGCTTCAGCGCACGGCTCTCAACACGGAGTGCAAACTCCTGCTTCTGACCCACGCCTTCGAGGCGAAGCAATGCGTCGCCGTCGAGTTCCGCACCCACTTCATGAACCAGCAGAGCCGGCGGGGCATCGAGCGGCTCGGCGCCAAGCTCGACGGCATCCTGCGCAATCACATGATCATGGCGAACGGCACGCTCCGCGACACCTGCGTCTACAGCATCGTCGCGCCGGAATGGCCTGCCGTGAAGGCGAACCTCGCCTGGCAATTGACGAGGCCTCGCACCCCATAGGACCGTTAGGGGGTGGACCCCGCTTCCCGGCGCTCTCTGCGCGTGGCGAGCTCTCTCGCTATCGGCCTGGAGGCGCGCTGCTGCAGCAGCGAGAGGACGCCCATGAATAGGAATCCGAACTGGAACATCAGCAGCGAGGGGAGGGCGAGGTAGAGCCCTTTCGAGATCAGATAGCACTCGGCCGCCAGAAAGTATCCCGCGAGCCCGAGCTCGATCAGGGGCTGGACCGACATCGGCTGGCTGTATTTCTTGCCGGTCCAGTCGGAGGCGGCGGAGCCCTCGACGGTGCCGTATTTTGGCGTCCGGACGAAGACGTTCTGCTTGCGCAGCAGCGCCTCCAGCAACGCGCGCGTGTTGTTGACGGAGAGACCGATGCCGACCGCGAAGAGGACCGGCAGATGCCGGAGCCGCCGCATCCAGTCCCCGTAGAGCCGGCGCTGCGAGAGGGCGTAGAAGTTCAGGGCCGAGATCGTCGAGGAGACCAGCAGGAAGTTGATGAGCAGCGTCTCGTACCAGGGCAGCGAGCCGATCCGCAGCAGGAACGGCATCGCCGGGACCGTGAGGATCGACAGCGCCAAGACCAGCGGATGGCAGAAGGAGGAGGTCAGATGGAACACGGCCTCCACCTTGACCCGCAGCGGGATCTCGGCTCGCAGCACTCGGGGCAGAAGCTTGCGGCAGGCTTGCGCGTTGCCCTTCGTCCAGCGCCGCTGCTGCGCCTTGAAGCCGCCGATCTCGATCGGCACTTCCGCGGGCGAGACGACGTCCGGTAGATAGACGAAGCGCCAGCCCTGGAGCTGGGCGCGATAGCTGAGATCGAGGTCCTCGGTCAGGGTGTCGAACTCCCAGCCGCCCGCCGCGACGATCGTCTCGCGGCGCCAAATGCCCCCGGTTCCATTGAAGTGGAAGAAGCAGCCGGACCGGCTGCGGCCGCCATGCTCGAAGATGAAATGAGCGTCGAGCATGAGGCACTGAATCTTCGTGAGCAGCGAGTACTGGCCGTTGAGATGCCCCCAGCGCGACTGCACCATCCCGATCCGCGGATCCGCGAAATGCGGGAGGAGCCGCCGGAGAAAATCCGGAGCGGGCACGAAATCGGCGTCGAAGATCGCGATGAACTCGCCGCTAGCCGAGGCGAGACCGGCCTGGAGGGCGCCCGCCTTGAATCCGGTGCGGTCGGAGCGGTGGAGGTATTTGATGTCGATGCCGCGCGCGGAGAGGCGCCCTACGGCCATCCGCGCGATCTCGCAGGTCTCGTCGGTGGAATCGTCGAGCACCTGGATCTCGAGGAGCGCAGCGGGATAGTCGAGACGGGCGACGGACTCGAGCAGCCGGTCCAGCACGTACATCTCGTTATAGATGGGAAGCTGCACGGTCACGCGCGGCAGCGACCGCAGCTCGCCGCCGGAGCGCGGTGCGTTGGCGCGGTGCCGGTAATACAGATAGATCACATAGGTGAGGTGCAAACCGTAGACGGAAAGCACGCTCACGATCGTGAAATAGAGGACGAGGACGCAGGTCTGAGCCGTTGGCATGAGCACAAGACCCCCAATCGATCCCGCCGAGACAATCGGGTTGGTCCGCGCGCTTTTCGGACTCGATCTCGGTTGGAAGGAACATAGCCCGAGCGCGCGGTCAGGAGAAGTCCCGGCGGACCCGTCCGGAGCCGCGACGGTAGTTGTAACAATTGTTGGGCTGGGCGCGGGTAGGTATAGGTTCAGCCTGAAACGCTGCGCTCCTTAAGCATTCATGTGAGCCGTCCGGCGCTGGTGTAAATAGGCATCGCGCTGCGGCCCGGTAGGCCCGAACGCAGAGCGGCCTTTCTCCGGAGCTCGAGCGAGATGACATTGATGCTCCGTCATATGGTATTGCGGCTCGTCGGCTACATCGGCGCGATCAGCGTCGCGATGGCCATGGTGGGATTGCTTTGCAAGGGTCGGCCACTGATCGATTTCGCCGTCGGCGGAGTGATTCCTGCGGCGGATTTGGCATTTGCGCTCGTGCTGTTGCTGCCGCCGATTTCAGCGCCGCTCTCGGCTTGCTGGGCGACGGATACTCGCAACCGATCGCGCCGAACGTCTCGCTGTCCTTTCAGCGCCGGCTCGGCAGCGACGGACTCGAGGGCGTGACGATCCGGGACGGCCGCTTCGGCGATGCGATCAAGTTCGTGTTCGCGGAGCATGCTGACTTCTTGCGGCCCGCAGAGATCGGCGGTCAGCCGGCGCTGCTGCTTCATCGCGGCAGCTACCGAACGCTCGACGCGACGGGCGATGTTTCGCCGCCCGTGGATTTCGACGAGCTGATCTTCGCGATCTCGGAGCCCAGCGGATTGTCGCGGGCCCGGGGGTGGCGTGGCCATTACGAGGAGCACATCTGGCGACTGCTGGATCCCCCCGCGGAGGTGAGCGCCGATCCGGACTCGCGCGCGACCTGGCTCGCCGAGGGTCGCCGGCGGATCGTCCTGCCGCTGCTCTGCCCGAGCCTGGCGATCTTCGCGCTGGGAACGGTGCTCGCATGCGGGCAGCGGCGGCAGGACACCGAGACCTTGCGATTGCCGTATGCGGTCGGCGGAGTCTGCGCGTGGTACGGATCCTTGATCGCGGCCGATGCCGTCGCGGGAGGTAGTTCGCTTGTAACCTTGACCTACTATGGTCTTGCGATCTTGCCGGCCGCCGCCGGGCTCCTCATGCTGGCATGGGGATCGTCGGGCTGGCGACGCGGCGCCATGCGGCTGATCGCTCGACTGCTCTTTCCTCGTCTTCAACGACCGCGCCGCGGCTCGTGCGCCCCGCGGCAGCGCGAAATGTCCGGGTTCGACTTTCCCCGATTTGCTATGGTTTCTCCCATGGATCCCACGCTCAGATCGGTCGGGACCCTGCCCCTCAGGTGGCTGGTGCATGCGATCGACGCGGTATTGCGCCGCATACTCGTCATCACCGAGATCGAGTCCGACACCGACAGCGTGTTCCGGGTCAAGGTCGGCCGGGCGGAGCGCGAGATACTCCTCTCCGACGGGACCCGGGTGCGACCCGGCGACACCGTGTTGGAGCTGCATCTCTGGAACGAGAAGCTCGAGCCTGCTTCGGGGGAGCGCTCCGAGCTCGGCTGGGCTGTGCGCTTGCGCCGCCAGTTCCTCACGAGCCTGCAACGGCTCGCAACCCACGTCCAAAGGGATCCGAAGCTCAGGGCCGTGCGCGCGATCTACATGCAGCCGGCGATCGAGCGCCAAAAGCCGCCGGGCTCGATCGAGCGCATGCTGCCGAAAGTCGGCTTCGAGCCCGTCCGCGCCGCGGCGCCCGCTCCGGGCCTCGTCTACCGCTTCCTCGAGAACGCGTGGCTCTGGCTCTTGACCTGGGCCCACAATCCGCAGGCTCTGAGGGGGCGGCACTTCGACCGGACACGCCGCGGCTTCTGGATCTCCCGCTCGAAATTCCTGGCACGCTACGCTGGTGCTTTTGTCGTGCAAAGAGAGCCCGCGGGCGCGGACCTGCCCGCGGCCGTCAGGGTCGCCATGCGCGAGAAGTCCGCGGCGCTTTCAGTGGAGGGCGGCGCCGAATAGGCGGGCTAGCCTCCGAGCAGCCTGCGCCGCGTCAGGCTTCCCATCAATGCCCGCGCGCCGAAGCGCCAGGGCGGGATGCGGTCGCTGCGGTTGACGCGGTTGACGAGAGCGCCGAGCTCGGGCGCGGAGATCGTCACGACGTCCCCGAGCTCGTGCGTGAAGCCGTCGCCTTTCTTGCCGCGATCCTCCGTGGGCGCGAACATGGTGCCGCAATAGAGCACGGCGCCGTCGGGATATTGGTGCACCTCGCCCATCATCTGCGCCACGAGATCGGCGGGGTCGCGGCTGATCTCGCGCATGGAGCTCTCGCCCTTGAGCACGAAGCCGTCCTCGCCCTCGACGCGGAGGCTCACGGTCATGCGCCGGACGTGCTCGAGGCCGAAGCTCGCGTCGAAGAGGCGGATGAAAGGCCCGATCGCGGCGGAGCCGTTGTTGTCCTTGGACTTGCCCAGAAGGAGCGCGCTCCGCCCCTCGAAGTCGCGGAGGTTCACGTCGTTGCCGAGTGCGGCCCCCACGATCTTGCCGCGGCTGTTGACGACGAGCACGACCTCGGGCTCGGGGTTGTTCCAGATCGAGGCGGGATGGAGGCCGATCTCGGCGCCGGTGCCGACCGCGGACATCGGCTGCGACTTCGTGAAGATCTCGGCATCGGGACCGATCCCGACCTCGAGATACTGCGACCAGAGCCCGCGCGCGACCAGCGCCGATTTGAGCCGCATCGCGGACTCGGAGCCGGGCTTGACGCTCGCGAGGTCGGCGCCGATCTCGCGCGCGAGCGTCGCGCGCACGCCCTCGGCCGCCGCAGGATCGCCCTTCGCCTGCTCCTCGATCACGCGCTCGAGGAGGCTGCGCATGAAGGTGACGCCCGCGGCCTTGATCGCCTGGAGATCGATGGGGGCGAGGAAATGCGGCTTTCCGGGATCGCGCGGGCCGAGGGCGCTGTTCGCGAGGATTTCAGAGATGGCGCCGATACGCGTGCCCGCGGCGCCGCGCGCGAGCGCCGCGGGGTCCGACGCCTCCATGAGATCCGAGGAGGTCGGCGCCTCGCGTCCGAGCGTGTAGACGCCGTCCTCGCGCAGCACCGACACGGCTGGGCCGGCCTCCGCGCCGGGGAGCCAGACGCGGCCCACGAGCGTGCCGGCGGTGCCGTCGGCGGGGAGCGAGGTCTTGGGGTCGAGCGTCAGCGTGGCCATGATCGTCCTCCTCGTCCGTTCAGCTTGCGCGCATGACGAGCGCGGCGGCTTTCGTGCGAAGCTCCTGCGGGATCGGCGCCGAGCGCCGCGCGACCAGATCGAAATGCACGCCGGATTGCCGGAGCGTCGCCACGCGCCGGCCGCTCCGCGCCTCCGCGATGCGGTGGACCATGCGGATCGACGAGCTGCCGAGCTGCATCAACCCGCTGCTGACGGCGAGGGGCTCGCCGGCCTTGGGCCGCGGCAGATCGAGCCGGAGCGCGATCTCGAAGGTCGAAAAGCCGCGCCGCGCCTCGCGGAGATAATCCGGCGTGAGCCCCATCGCGGCCAGGAGATGGATGCTGCCGATGGAGCTGCGGTGGACGTAGCTCGCGAGCGAGAGCTCGCCCTGCGTGTCGATTTCGCTCGCGCGCACGCGGTCGCGGGCGCCCGCGATGAGGCCCGCGCTCATCTCGTCGGCGAAGCCGGGGTCGTCCTTCGCGCGCTCCAGCTCGATCATGGGCCCGGAGGGGCGGGAGGCACCCGCGGGCAGCTCGACGCGCTCCTCGACAGTAGTGCAGAGCTTGCCCGTCGCGGAGTTGAGAAGGCGATGGCCGACCCGAAGCTCGCTCCCCTTGGCGGCGACGATCCCGCTCTCGACATGGAACGCCTCGCCAGCGCGCAGCTCCGCGATGAAGCGCGCGAGATAACGGACGGGCCGCGCGCGCTCGATCCCGAGCCGCTCGCGGAGCGTCGCGGAGGCGTCGGCGAAGCGGTCGAAGTAATAGGCGACCGTGAAGTGCCCGAAGCTGTCGCACTCCCAGGCCTTCACCATGCTGCGATGCGTCTCGATGCTCATGCTCACCTTCCGGCGCCGTCAATCGCCGATTTAATCGGAAATCCGGTAGATGCGCACGGCATTATCGTGGAAGAGCTTGCGCTGGTCCGCGAGCGGGAGATCGGCGACCGCGGCCTTGAAGCCCGTGTAGATCGCGTCGAAGCTGCCGACGAGGCTGTCGACGGGATAATTGCTCGCGAACATCGCGCGCTCGACGCCGAAGATGCGGATGGCATCGCGGATGACCGGCGCGTTGGCGGCGAGGCTCCAGGGCTGGCCCCGGATGCCGAGGCCGGAAATCTTGATGGAGATGCTGGGCTCGCCCGCTGCGGCCTCGAGCGCGGCGCGCCAGGCCTTGAGCCCCTCGGCGCTGCGGTCGGCGGGAAGGCCGGTGTGGTTGATGACGATCGGAATCCAGGGGAAGGCACGCGCGAGATCGACTGCCGCCGGGAGATGCCACCACGGCGTCTGCAAGTCGAAGGAGAGGCGATGGCGGCTCAGGAGGGCGAAGCCCGAGCGCCAGCGCAGATCGTCCATGGAGCCGGGCGCGCCGCGCCGGGCCTCGGCCGGACCCGCGGTCGCGGTGGGCTTGTGCCGGATGCCCCTGACGAAGGGAAAGGCCGCCTGTGCCGCGAGCACCTCGGCCGCATCCGCGCGGTCGAGCCGCGCCGCCGCCACCGCGACCGTGGGCAGCCCCTTGCGCTCGCGCAAGCCCGCGAGCCAGCGCGTCTCGGCCACGGGGTCGGCCGGGTCCCACTCCGCCTCGATGTGAACGGTCTTAACGACGCGGTGCCTGGCGGTGTCGGCGCGATACTGCTCCGGGAGATAGGTGCGGCGCAGCGCCCGCGTGTCGCCGTAGCGGAAGGGAGGCGGCGGCTCCGCGCGGAGCCAGGGATAGGGATTGCGCTGCGGGTCCCAAAAGTGCTGATGCGCGTCGACGATCTCGAGCTCGGTCATGTCGCCTTCTTCCGCTCGTAGAGCCGCGAGACCGAGGCGGCATCCGCCATCTCGTTGCCGGCCTCGACGTAGCGCGCGTATTGCTCGATCGCCTTCTCGATCAGCGGCAGGTCGCAGCCGGCCTCGTGCGCGAAGCCCTTCACGTTCTTCAGGTCCTTGAGGAGCTGGCGCGCATAGCCGCGCGGCGGCTCGAAGTCGCGCGCGGCCATCTGCGGAAAGATTTTTTGCAGCAGCATGCTGTCGGCAAAGCCGCCGGAGAGACACTGCGGGAGCTTCGCGGCGTCGAGCCCCGCGGCCTCCGCGAGCGCCAGCGCCTCCGCCATCAGCACATAGCCGGTGCCGACGATCGCCTGGTTCAGGATCTTCGCGGTCTGCCCCGCGCCCACGGGCCCCACATGCGTGAAGGTGCGCGCGAGATCGGCCATCACCGGCGCTATCTCCGCCATGTCGTCCCTCTCGCCGCCCGCCATCACCGTGAGCGTGCCGTCGCGCGCGAAGAGCGGCCCGCCGGAGACGGGCGCATCGACCCAGCGCATTCCGTTCGCCGCGCGCAATCTCAGGGCCACGTTGCGCGTCACGTCCGGATTTATGGTGGAGTGATCGATGACGATCTTGCCGCTCTTGGCGGCGCCGGCGACGCCGCGCTCGCCGAAGACGCAGTTCCGCACGGCATTGGCGTCGAGCACGCACATCAGCACGACGTCGCTCGCCTCCGCCACCGCCGCGGGCGAGCTCATCTCCTTCGCCCCCGCCGGCACCACCCTGGCGTAGCGGTCGGGCGTGAGGTTCCAGACCCGGACCGTCCAGCCGCGCTCGAGGAGGCGCAGCGTCATCGCCTCGCCCATGATGCCGACGCCGATGAAGCCGAGGCGGGGCTTTTCCGTCATGCGTTACTCCTACCACAAGGTTTTTTTCACCACGGAGACACGGAGGACACGGAGGCCGTTCTCGCGGCGAGGCCGCGGCACCGGAATCTCCGTGTCCTCCGTGCCTCCGTGGTGATTCTTTCTTACGCAAACTCCAGGATCGCCCCCAGGGCATCGGACGACTGGACGACGAGCGCGCCTGCCTGTCCTTGCGCGATCTCGATACCTGCCTCGCGAAGAAGTCGCGCGGTGGCGGCGCGGTCCGCGACGGCGAAGCGGATGCTCGCGGCGAGCGGCGGCGGGAAGGCGAGGAGGGGATCGCCCGGATAGCGCCGCTCGGCGGCGGCGCGCGTCACGAATTCGAGACGCTGCGCTCCCATGACGATCGCGCGGCCGTCGGCGATGGGCTCCGCGGGCTTGCCGAGGAGGCGCGCGTAGGTCGCGGCGACCTCGCCGCTCTCGTCGACGAGGGTGAGCGCCGCCATTGCCCGCACGCCGTTGGCGTGGCGCTGGTAGTCCGGAAGCCACACGAGCTCCGGGGTGTCGTGCTGGCAGAAAAAGACGCGCGTGCCGTGCACGAGGCTGGTGTCGACCTCGGTGGTGACGAAGCGGGCGTTCCCGCTCCGGCTCGCGGTTGTCACGGGCCGGCCGAACTCCACGGGATCGGCGGGGTTGAAGCCATCGGCGCGGAGCCGCGCGTTCGTCGCGCGGGCGTCCCGGGTGCGGAAGGCGATTCCGGAAAGGCCCTCGCGCACCGCGAGGAAGCGCTCGAGGAAGGGCCGGCTCTGCGTCCCCAGCGCGATCAGCTCGAGATAATCCTCCGAGAACATGGCGCAGTGGTTGTAGGAGCCGAGCCGCGTGTGGTGACCGCGCGGCGTCAGGTTGAAGCCGAGGCGCCGGAACTGCGCCTCGGCGCGGTCGATGTCGCGTACGGCGATCACGGCGTGATCGATGCCCTCGAGGGGGCGGGAGACGGTGTCGGGCATGAAGGGGGCTCCGCTCTCAGACGACGTGATCGGGTGCGAGGACGCAGGCATGGGTGGGATCGCCGGTCTCGACCTGAAGCGTCGCGTGGCCGATGCCGAAGCGGTGCGCGAGTTCATCGGCAGCCTGCACGAGGGCGGCATCGCCGGGATGGCCCGCGGGCATCACGAGATGGCAGGTGAGGGCGGTCTCCGTGGTGCTCATGGGCCAGATGTGGAGGTCGTGCAGGCCGGCGACGCCCGGCAGGCTCGCGAGATAGGCGCGGACCGCCTCGGGATCGATCGAGTGCGGGACGGCGTCGAGCGCCAGGCGCACCGACTGCCGCAACAGGCTCCACATGCTCGCGGCGATCGCCGCGACGATCAGGATGCTCGCGGCGGGATCGAGCCAGAGCCATCCGGTCATCATGATCGCAGTGCCCGCGACCACCACGCCCAGGGAGACCAGCGTGTCCGCGACCATGTGGAGAAAGGCGCTGCGGATGTTGAGATCGCCCTCGGAGCCGCGCAGGAAGAAGAGCGCGGTCACGCCGTTGATGACGATGCCGACGGCCGCCACGGCGATCATGGTGACGCTCGCGACCGGCGCGGGCTCGATCAGTCGGCGCACGGCCTCGACGCCGATCGCACCCACGGCGATCAGGAGCAGCCCGGCATTGAAGAGCGCGGCGAGGATCGAGGATCGCCTGAGACCGTAGGTGTAGCGCACGGTCGGCAGCCGCCGGCTCATGGCGCCCGCGGCCCAGGCGAAGACCAGCGTCACGACGTCGCTGAGGTTGTGTCCGGCATCCGCCAGCAGCGCCATGGAGCCGCCGATGAATCCGTAAGCGCCTTCGACCAGCACGAAGCCGAGGTTGAGCGCGGTCCCCACGGCGAAGGCGAGGCCGTAGTCGCGCTCTGCC
>DATKNV010000088.1:0-114246 GCA_035541215.1 Allostellaceae bacterium
ACGGGGCTCGCGGGGGTCGAGGGCACTTTCGACTATTGGACGCTCCACGCGGAGCCGATGCCTGCGGTCGAGGCGCGCGTGCTGCCCTGGCTCGAGCGCAACCTCGCGGGCTTCACCGGCGTCGTCAATCTCGAGACCATAGACGCCACCATCATCGAGTGCCACCTCCGCATGAGCGAGCAGTGGCTCGACCTCAATGGCGAGGGCTGGCTCAAGGCGGTGGTGGCGCTCTACACGAGCGGCGCATGGCCCTTCGAGGATCGGCGCCGCACCGGCTACAGCGTCGTGCTCTTCGGCGCCCACGGCGTCCCCTGGCGGGTGGACCGGGCGCGCGTCAAGGAGCTGCTGCGCATGCCCGAGGTGAGCTCGATCCAGATCACCTTCGAGGAGGACGTGCCGGCGGAGCAGCACGCCATGCCGCCGGGCGGATTCCGCCTCGCGATCGTCAATTGCTGGGACCTCGAAGCGGGCCGCGCCGCGCGTGCCCGGCTCAAGGAGCTCTTCGCGGCCGGCGACCAAGCGCCGCTCCGCCCGTGAGGGCGGGGTTGCGCCCCGCGGACGCGCCGCTATGATCGCGGCGCCCGGCAGGTCCGCCGGGCGGAATCCTCGTGGACGGAGCAGTGCTGCGCATGTGGCTCATCGAATGGCTCACGGACTGGAAAAACGAGAACGACCTCTGGCTCTTCTTGCCGATCATGGGCGCGCTCGCACTGGTGGGCGTGGTGCTCGCGGGCCACTTCGAGGAGGGGATGCTCCATTATTCCGGCATCGCCCTCTTCATCGTGTCGCTCCTTTGGATTTTCGTGGCGCTCAAGGGCTACTTCGACGCGAAGGACCGCGGGAAGACCGCGCATTGAGCTCGGGCGCGCTCGCCATCTCCTGCACGAGATCGGCGAGGCGGTGCAGCGGCCCGTCGTCGATGCCGAGCTCTTCGAGGTGCCGCACGGTATTCTCGAGATAGTGGACGCAGAGCCCCCGCACGCCCGCGCCCTGTAGAATGAGCCGCGCGGTCTCCTCCGGCGCGAGCTCCCCGGCATAGCCGCGATGCCCCCGGTCGACGACGAAGGCGTAGGCCTCGACGGCGCCTTGTGCGAGCCGTACGCGCAGCTTCCGCATGATGTAGACGCCGCCGCGGATCTCGCGGTCCCATAGATAGATCATGGCCGCCTTCGCGTGGCGCTCGGGCACGCGATAGACCATGCCCTTGCAGGCGCCGCCGCGATCGAGGCCGAGAACGAGGCCGGGACGCTTCGGCGTCCCGCGATAGCGCCGCGAGTAGACGCAGAAACGGCGGTGATAGCCGTAGAGCAGCGCCGGATGCGCCTCGGCGTGATGGAAGCCCGGGTCCCACATGAGGGAGCCGTAGCCGAAGACCCAGAGGTCGCGGCCCTCCGCGAGAGCCGCCCTGACCTCGGGACAGGCGAGCGCCTGCTTCTCGCTCATGCTCCGCCGCCTCGCACGACCAGCGCCACCCCGGCGACCGCGAGCCCCATTCCCACCATCGCGCTTGGCGCCAGGGTCTCGCCGAAGAGAAAGTAAGCCATGAGCGCCGTCGTCGGCGCCACCAAATAGAAGAGGCTCGCGATCCGTGAGGCGGCGCCACGCCGCAGCAGCCAGAACAGCAGCATCGTCGCCCCCACGGAGAGCACGAGACAGAGCCAAGTCAGGGCGAAGAGGAAGTCGGGCGCCCACGCGATGGTCCGGTCCTCGAAGGTGAGCGCGCCCGCGAAGGTCATGAGCGCGGCGGTTCCGTTCTGGATCGCGGTGCCGCTGCGCAGGTCCATCTCCGCACAGAATCGCTTCTGATAGAGCGTACCGAAGGTGATGCCGAGGAGCGCCGCGACGTTGATGACGATCGCCCAGAATGCACCGGCATCGACACTGAGCTTCTCCCCCACCACCAGCGCCACCCCCACGAAGCCCAGGACGAAGCCCAGCCACTGCAGCCCCCGCACCTGCTCGCCGAGCAGGTGCCGCACCAGAACCGCGGTCAGCAGCGGTTGCAGGGCCGCGATGAGCGCCGAGAGGCCGGCGCTCACGCCCTTGGAGAGCGCGAGGAAGACGCCGCCGAGATAGGTTCCCTGGAGCAGCATCCCCACGACCGCGATGTGGAGCGTCTCGGCAAGGCTCCGCGGCCAGCGCGCCCCGGCGGCGAGACTGACGACCGCCATCGCAGCCGCCACGATCGAGAAGCGCAGAGCGAGAAAGGTCATGGGCTCCGCATAGGGGAGCCCGTATTTGGCGCCGATGAAGCCCGTCGACCACAGAGTGACGAAGACCCAGGGCGCGGCGCTTGTCACCAAGGCTCGCGCGCCGCCGGCGCGATCGGAGGCGGTCATTGCGGGAAGGTCAGCCGCGTCTCACGTCGGGCATGCGCTGCGGCGCCTGCGCGCGGTCGTGCATGCCGTATTGCCGCGCCACCTCGGCCACCGAAAGCCGGTAATCCCGGAAGATCTCGCTGCGCCCCTTGAGCTGCGCCTGAAAATGGCGCTCGTGGCGGCGCCAGCGCTCCACCGCCGCGGCGTCGCGCCAGAAGGAGAGCGAGAGCATCTTGCCCTCGTTCGTGATGCTCTGGAAGCGCTCGACGGAGATGAAGCCGTCGATCTTCTCGAGCTCCGGCCGCAGCATCGCCGCTATGTCCAGGTACTCGTTCCGGCGGTCGGGCACGGGCTCGACCTCGAAGATCACCGCGTACATGGTCCCTCCCGTGCCGCCAGTGCGGCCTCAGGCTTGCTTCGCCTCGATGATGGAGCGGCGGATCGCGCGGGTGCGCGTGAAGAGATCCTCGAGCTGCTTTCCCTCGCCCCAGCGGATCGCGCGCTGCAAGGCCGTCAGATCCTCGCTGAAGCGCTGCAGCATCTCCAGCACCGCCTCGCGGTTGTTGAGGAAGATGTCGCGCCACATGACGGGATCTGAGGCGGCGATGCGCGTGAAGTCGCGGAAGCCGCCGGCGGAGAACTTGATCACCTCGGACTTGAGCGTGTCCTCGAGGTCGGTCGCGGTGCCGACGATGGTGTAGGCGATGAGATGCGGGAGATGCGAGGTGATCGCGAGGACGAGATCGTGATGCTCGGCCTCCATGGTCACGACCTTCATGCCCGCCGCCTGCCAAAGCGCCGTGACGCGCGCGAGGGCCGCGGCGTCGGTCTCTGGGAGCGGCGTCACGATGTACCAGCGATCCCTGAAGAGGTCGGCGAAGCCGGATTCCGGACCGGAATGCTCGGTGCCCGCGACGGGATGGCCCGGCACGAAATGGGCGCCCGCGGGGATGTGCGGAAGGACGTCGCGGATCACCGCCTGCTTCACCGAGCCCACGTCGGTCACGATCGCGCCGGACTTCAGCGCCTTGCCGATCGCCGCCGCGATTCCGCCATAGGCGGAGAGCGGCGTTCCCAGCACCACGAGATCGGCGCCCCTGACCGCGGCCGCGAGGTCGAGCGTCGCCTCGTCGCAGAGGCCGAGCTGGATCGCCGTGTCGAGGCTCTTCTGGCTCCGCGCGCAGGCGACGATCCTCCCCGCGAACTTCTCGCGCCGGAGCAGCCGCGCGAGCGAGGAATTGATGAGTCCGATGCCGATGAGCGCGACGCGCTCGAAATGCACCGCGCTCACGCCCTGTCCAGGAAATCCGCGGCCGCCTTTACGACGGCGCGCATCTCCCCCTCCGTCCCGATGGTGATGCGGAGCCAATCCGGGAGCTGGTATCCCGCGATCTTGCGCGTGAGGATGCCGCGGGATTTCAGGAACTCGAAAGCGGCGTCCGCGGTCTTCCCGCCCGTGCCGGGGAAGCGCACGATGACGAAATTGGCGACCGAGGTCTGCACGGCGAGGCCCAAAGCCCCGAGCTCGCGCTCGAGCCAGGGCCGCCAGATGTCGTTGTGCTCGCGTGCGCGGTCGACCGCGGCCACGTCGTCGAGCGCCGCCACCGCCGCCGCCTGCGCCGCGGCATTGAGATTGAAAGGCCCGCGCACACGGTTGAGCACGTCCGCGATCTCTGCGCTGCAATAGGCCCAGCCGACCCTGAGCCCTGCGAGCGCGTAGATCTTGGAGAAGGTGCGGGTCATCACGACGTTCGAGTTCGCCTCGACCAGCGCGATGCCGGGCTCGTAGTCGTTGCGCTGCACGAACTCCGCATAGGCGGCGTCGATCACCAGCAGCACCGATTTCGGCAGGCCCGCATGGAGCCGCGCCACCTCGTCGCTCGAGAGATAGGTCCCCGTGGGGTTGTTGGGGTTGGCGAGGAAGACGATGCGCGTCCGCGGCGTCACCGCCTTCAGGATCGCGTTGACGTCGGCGGTGAGGCTCGTCTCCGGCGCCGTCACCGGCGTCGCACCCGCCGCCTTCGCCGCGATCGGGTACATGAGGAAGCCGTGGCGGCTGTAGAGCACCTCGTCCCCCTCGCCGGCATAGGCCTTGGTGAGGAGACCGATGAGCTCGTCCGAGCCGTTGCCGCAGACGATGCGCGCGGCATCGAGGCCGTAGTGCCTCGCCAATGTCTGCCGCAGCGTCTCGGCCGCGCCGTCGGGATAGCGATGGATCTCCTGGGCGAGCGCGGTGTAGGCCGCGACCGCGCGCGGGCTCGGACCGAGCGCGCTCTCGTTCGAGGCGAGCCGGATCGGCCGGGCGATGCCCGGAGCGCCCGCCTCGCCGCCGCGATAGGGCGCAATGTCCAGAACTCCCGGACGGGGGGTGGGGACGATCTTGGCAGTCATGGCACCTGACCTCGGCGTCTAGTCGCTCCCCTGCGCGGCGAGGCGATCTCCTGAGGTGTCAGGGGCCGCGCATAACCGCCGAGGAAGGATATGGCACCGGTCGCCTCGCCCAGCGGGCGAAGCGCATCCTTGAGGCGCTTGTCGTCGGCGCGGACGATGCCCTCGAGCTCCAGGAGATCGGCGGCGAAATCCGGCACGCGCTCGACGGCCGCGAGAAACGCCGGCTCGAAGCCGCCGGCCTTGAGCGCCGAGAGGAGCTTGCCGCGGCTCATCTCGCGGCTCGTGTCGATGACGAGAAGGCTGCGGTCGGCGCCGGTCGCTTCGAGATCGCCGCGGCCGATCGCGAGCGCCTCCGCGTCCCCGCTCCGGGCATTGCCGTGTCCCGCGAAGGGAAGGCGCGCGATCACCTTAGGGGTGGCGGGATCGGTGGCCGAGAGATGCGGCCACCACGGCTCGGCCTCGCCATCCTGCGGTATCGGCAGCACGCCGACGCTTGCCTCGCCCTCCGTCACCGCGCGTAGGACCTGCACGGCGGTGCTGTAGGCGGTCATGGGGGTATGGCTGCCGTAATGGTCGCGCGCGATGTCCCAGTAGCCGGGCGCGCTGTCCGGCGCGTAGACCGCGACGGCGAAATCGACCTGCAGCGCGATCGTGCCGCTCAGGAGCTCGCGCCAGATGCGCACGATCAGCGGCCGGGGCAGCGGCCCCTGGTGCCGCGCCATCAGGCGTCGGAGGATCATCGCCTCGCGGCCCGGCCGAAGCGCGGGCAGGCGGTCGTTCTTCTTGAGGGCGCCGATCTCGCCGACGATCTCCGTGCGCCGCATCAGGAGATCGTGCAGCTCGTCGTCGATCTCGTCGATCTTGCGGCGCAGCTCGTCCAGGGTCCAGTGCGGGTCGGCCATCGTGGAATTTCGTGCCGGGCAGGGCGATACTGATAGTCGGGCGCGCCCGGGAAAGCAAAGAAAACATTGACACCGCCGCGACTTGCTACCTAGCTATGCGCCCGTTGCGCACCCCGCCCGCTCCTCCCGTGCCTGGAGCTCGAAGGGCATCTTAACGATGAGTGCCGAGATCGCCGAGCCCGCCCGTCCCGACCTGCGCCAGCGCCCGGGCCACCGCCTCGTGGTGGAGGAGCCGCTCGCCCTCGACAGCGGCGCGAGCCTCGGCCGCTACACCGTCGCCTACCAGACCTACGGCACGCTCAACCCCGAGCGCAGCAACGCGATCCTAATCTGCCACGCCTTGACCGGCGACCAATACGTTGCCGACCAGCACCCCGTCACTGGAAAGCCCGGCTGGTGGACGACCCTGGTGGGACCCGGCAAGGTCCTGGATACCGAGCGCTATTTCCTCATCTGCGCGAACGTGCTCGGGGGCTGCATGGGCTCGAGCGGGCCGATGGAGATCAATCCCGCGACCGGACGGCCCTGGGGCCTCGAGTTTCCCGTCATTACCGTCGCCGACATGGTGCGCGCGCAGAAGCGGCTCATCGACCACCTCGGCATCGACACGCTGTTCTGCGTCACCGGCGGCTCCATGGGGGGCATGCAGGTGCTGCAATGGGCGGCGAGTTATCCCGACCGCGTTTTCGCCGCGGTGCCGATCGCGACCGCCGCGCGCCACTCCGCGCAGAACATCGCCTTCCACGAGGTGGGCCGCCAGGCGATCATGGCCGACCCCGAATGGGCGCAGGGCAACTATCTCGAGCTCGGCCGCCGTCCCTCGCGCGGTCTGGCGGTCGCGCGCATGGCCGCGCACATCACCTATCTCTCGGAGCAGGCGCTCCACCGCAAATTCGGCCGCCAGCTCCGCAACCGAGAGGCCGTCACCTACGGCTTCGATGCGGATTTCGAGGTCGAGAGCTATCTCCGCCACCAGGGCATCAGCTTCGTCGACCGCTTCGACGCCAACTCCTATCTCTACATCACCCGCGCCTGCGACTATTTCGATCTCGCGGCCGAGCACGGCGGCGTTCTCGCCAATGCCTTCCGCGGCACGCGCTCGCGCTTCTGCGTGATCTCCTTCACGAGCGACTGGCTCTATCCGACCTCGGAGAACCGCGCGATCGTGCACGCGCTCAACGCGGTCGCCGCCAATGTCAGCTTCGTCGAGATCGAGACCGACAAGGGCCACGATGCCTTTCTGCTCGACGAGCCCGAGTTCTTCGCGACGCTCCGCGGCTTCCTCGACGGCTGCGCCGAGCATCGGGGACTGCGCCGGAAGTGAGCGCCGAGACCGCCGATCTCGCGGCCGCGCCCGCGGCCGCCTCCGCGCCGCCGGAGCTCCGCGGCGATCTCGCGCTGGTCGCGGAGATCGTCGAGCCGCGCTCGCGTGTCCTCGACGTCGGCTGCGGCGAGGGCGAGCTCCTCGCCTATCTCGCGCGGACCAAGGGGGTCGACGGCCGCGGCATCGAGCTCTCGCAGTCCGGCGTCAACGCCTGCGTGCGCCACGGTCTCTCGGTGATCCAAGGCGACGCCGATCGCGACCTCTCGGATTACCCCTCCGACGCTTTCGACTACGTGGTGCTGAGCCAGACCCTGCAGGCGACGCGCAACCCGCGCCTCGTGGTCGAGCAGCTCGTGCGGATCGGCCGCCGCGCGATCGTCTCCTTCCCCAATTTCGGCCATTGGCGCATTCGGCTGCACCTTCTGCTGCGCGGGCGCATGCCCGTGACGCATCTCCTCCAGCACGACTGGTACGACACGCCGAACATCCACCTCTGCACGGTCCACGACTTCGTCAAGCTAACGACGGCTCTCGGCGTCACCATCGAGAAGAGCGTGACGCTCGATCGCTTCGGCCGGCCATTTTCCCTCGAGCCCAGCGGCATGCTCGCGAATCTGCTGGCGGAGCAGGGGTTGTTCGTGCTGAGCCGACGCGGCTGACGCCGAATTACGCGCCATCGCGCGTCGCCGGCGTCGCGCCTTGCGGAAGCGGGATGTAAACGCGCCCTCTCTCCGCGCGCCGCGCAGGCGTCTTCGCATAGATCTGCTTCGTCGCGTCCGCCAGCACCACGCCCGCGAAGGTCGCAAACCAGCGCTCGCCGAGCTTCTCCCAGGCGGCGGCCGAGCGGAGCATCACGCGCGAGCGGGTCGGCGGCAGATAGAGCGCGCCGGTGCTGCGCTCGGGCGTGAAGTGCTCCTCGCGCAGGAGACGCGTGAGCTGGCCCGAGCTGTAGGGGCGGCCGCCCGCGAGCGGCGTGCGCTCGAGCCGCGCCCAGATGCCGCGCCGGTTCGGCACCACCGCGAGGAGCCGGCCGCCACCTGCGAGCACGCGCCAGATCTCCTTGAGCAGCATCCGCGCGTGCTCGGAATATTCGAGCGCGTGCACCAGCAGCACGCGGTCGACGGAATAATCCTGCAGCGGCAGCTCGACCTCGTCGGAGAGCGCGACGCAGTTGCGGCCATCCTCGGGCCAGGGCAGCACGCCCTGCTCCGCGGGCATCAGCGCCACCACCCGCTCCGCCTCCTCCGTGAAGAGCCGCAGATAGGGCGCGGCGTAGCCGAGGCCGAGGACGCGCATCCCCCGCACGTCCGGCCACATCAGGCGGATGCGCTGGCGCAGCATCCGCCGCGCGACCTGGCCGAGGCGCGTCGCATAGAAGTCGCGGAGATCGACCACGTCCGTGTACATCGGCGCTAGCATGACATGCCCGCGCGGGATTAGGCTAGGCTCGCCCGAAACGACACCGGACCCGCACGCGACATGACCGAGCTCGTGATCCGCCAGCTGAAGGCGCTCAAGGACAATTACATCTACCTCCTGCGCGATCCCGCGACGGGGGCGACCGGCGTCGTCGATCCCGCGGAGCCCGGCCCCGTGGAAGAGGCGCTCGCGGAGACCGGCTGGCGCCTCACCCACATCCTCAACACGCATCACCACGGCGATCACACCGGCGCAAACCTCGCGCTCAAGTCCAAGTGGCACTGCACGATCGTGGGGCCGCGCGCCGATCACGGCCGCATTCCCGGCATCGACCTCGACGTCGGCGAGGGCGACGAGTACCGCTTCGGGAAGCAGGTCGCGCGCGTCTTCGACGTGCCCGGCCACACCCGCGGCCACATCGCCTATTGGTTCCGGGACTCGCGCGCGCTCTTCTGCGGCGACACGCTCTTCGCGCTGGGCTGCGGCCGGCTCTTCGAGGGGACGCCGCAGCAGATGTGGAGTTCGCTCTCGAAGCTCCGCGCGCTGCCGCCGGAGACGCGCGTCTATTGCGCGCACGAATACACGCAATCGAACGCGCGCTTCGCGCTCACCGTCGAGCCCGGCAACGCCGCCCTCCGCGAGCGCTCGGGCGCCGTCGACCGGCTGCGCGCGGAGAGCCGGCCGACCGTGCCCTCCTTGATGTCCGAGGAGGTCGCCACCAATCCTTTCCTGCGCGCGGATCAACCCCTGCTGCAGGCTGCGATGGGGGCGCCCGGCGACCCCGTTGCCACCTTCGCCGAAATCCGCCGCCGCAAGGACGTGTTCTAGACTCTTGCCTCAACCCGGAGACGCCTCGATGAAGCTTCGTTTCGCTCCCACCTCGCCCTTCGTGCGCAAGGTCATGGTGACCGCGCTCGAGACCGGTCTCGCCGGCCGGATCGAGAAGATCCCGAGTTCGGTCATGCCGACCAAGCCCAATGACGAGATCGCCCGCGAGAACCCGCTGGTGAAGGTGCCGGCCCTCACCACCGACGACGGCATGGTGCTCTACGACTCCCCGGTCATCTGCGAGTATCTCGACAGCCTCCACAGCGGCCCCAAGCTCTTCCCGGCGCCGGGGCCGCAGCGCTGGATCGCGCTGCGCCAGCAGGCGCTCGCGGACGGCGTTCTCGAGGCGGGCATCCTCGCGCGCTACGAGAGCCTCAGGCCCAAGGAGCTGCAGTGGCCGGATTGGACCGAAGGCCAGATGCGAAAAGTGCGCCTGGCCGTCGCCGCGCTCGAGGTGGAGGTGGGCCAGGGCTTGCTGCGCGGGCCTCTCACCATCGGCCAGATCGCGATCGGCTGCGCGCTCGGATATCTCGATTTCCGCTACGCTAGCCTCGAATGGCGCAGCACGGCTCCGGGCCTCGGGCGCTGGTACGCGGATTTCGCGGAGCGGCCGTCCATGCGCCAGACGGTGCCGCAAGACCCGAAGTGACGGGTGCGAGCGAGAGCGCGGAGGCGGCGATCCGCCGCCTCGGCCTCGCACCCCATCCCGAGGGCGGCTGGTTCCGGGAGACGTTCCGAGATGGCGGCACCGGCGGTGCGCGCGGCGCCTCGACCGCGATCTACTACCTGCTGCAGGCCGGTGAGGTCTCGCGCTGGCATCGCGTCGATGCCACGGAGGTCTGGCACTGGTACGCCGGCGCGCCGCTGCTGCTGACGCTCTCGCCGGACGGCAGGGCGCGCCGCGAGCTCGTCCTCGGCCCCGACCTCGCGGCGGGCGCGGAACCGCAGCGTGTCGTGCCCGCGACGGTATGGCAGACGGCGCGGAGCCTCGGCGCCTGGACGCTCGCGGGCTGCACCGTGGCCCCCGCTTTCGAGTTCGCGGGGTTCGAGATGGCGCCGCCGGGCTGGGAGCCGGGCTAGGCTCTCCGCCAGAGATCGCCCGCGGCGAAAGCCGCGCCGCCGACGATCAGCAGTGCCCCAAGCGCGAGCGCAATGCTGAGCGCTCCGCGGCCAAAGACCAGCAGCAGGGTCGTGGAGATCAGCGGCGCCATGTAGGAGAAGCCGCCGAGGGCGCGAAGGCTCCCGTGCTTGACGCCGTGATCCCAGAGGAAGAACGCCGCGCCCACGGGCCCCAGACCGAGCGCCAGCACCGCGAGCCATTCGCCGGGCTCCGGCACGACGGTGGTCTCGAGGAGCGAGTGACAGATCGCCGCCAGCACCGCCGTCACGCCGCAGAAGCCGCCGACGGCGTCGCTGGAAACTTCGCCGAAACGGCGGCTCAGCACGGAATAGCTCGACCACACCAGCGCCGCCGCGAGCGCCATGGCATAGCCCGGGAGATGCGCGAGATCGAGCGCGACGCCGCGCCCGCCCGTCACCAGGAGCACGGTGCCGCAGAGCCCCGCGGCGCCGCCGAGCAGGTGCCACCAGCGCAGGCGCTCGCCTGTGGCGAGGCCCGAGCCCAGGACGACCAGGAGCGGCCAGAGATAGCAGACGAGACTTGCCTCGACGGGCGGCGCGAGGCGGAGCGCCGTGAAGTAGCAGAAGTGATAGCCGAAGAGCCCGCCGACCCCGAGGAGCCAGACCGGCAGCGGCTGGCGGAGGTGGCCGAAGAGGTCGCCGCCGCGCGCAAGCCTGATCGCGAAGCCCAAGAGGAACGCCAGCGCGAAGGTGAGCGCCACCAGCTCGAAAGGCGGCAAGCGGCTCGCGAAGGTCGTGAGCGGCGCGAGCAGCGACCAGAGCAGCACCGCAGCCGCACCGGCAAGGCTCGCCCGCCGGATCGAGGCGGCATGAGCGGACATGGAGACGAGGGTTTGCCGGCGCGATGCGCGCCGGTCAAGTAATTCAATTCGCTAATCGGTTAGGCAGAATCGAGGCGCTCAACGAGCCGGAACCGCTCGCAATAGAGGAGCATGTCGGGCGCGAAGACGCCTTGCCGTTGGAAATACCGTTGATGCGCCGATCGCCAATACGACAAGGTGCGATCTCCCTCCCCCTCGTCGAAGGCAAAAGCCTCATCGACGTCGCAAAACCGCTTCTGGAAGAGCTCGATCGTCTCGATGACCGCTCGCGCGGCGCCTGCTCCGTCGAGCATCACCATGCGCTTTCCCAGGGCGGTCAAAAGACCATCGCTCGCCGCCCAGCACGTCGCTCGTTTCTTCCCAGCTAAGACGAGCGCCGCCAGCTCAGTCGCGAGCTCTCGGTTATCGCCGAATGAAAATCGCTCGAGCGATTGCCAGTTCCCACCGTCACTCACGGCCGCAACGCCCGCCGTGCTCAGTACATGTGCTGGCCGCCGTTGATCGAGAGCGTCGAGCCCGTGATGAAGCCGCCCTCGTCGGAGACGAGGAAAAGGACGCCGCGGGCGATCTCTTCCGCATGGCCGAGACGCCCCACGGGGATGCGCGCGACGATCTTCTCCAGCACGTTCTGCGGCACTGCGCGCACCATCTCGGTATCGATGTAGCCCGGCGCGATCGCGTTGACGGTTATGCCCTTCCCCGCCCCCTCCTGCGCCAGCGCTTTGGTGAAGCCGTGGATGCCGGATTTGGCGGCGGCGTAATTCACCTGCCCGTATTGGCCCGCCTGGCCGTTGATCGAGCCGATGTTGACGATGCGGCCGAAGCCGCGCTCGCGCATGCTCTCGATGACGACGCGGCACATGTTGAAGCAGGAGGTGAGGTTGGTCTGAATGACCGCGCCCCAATTCTCCGGCGTCATCCGGTGCAGCACGGAATCCCGGGTGATACCGGCGTTGTTGATGAGGATCTCGACCGGGCCGAGGTCGGCGACGATCCGTTTCACGCCCTCCTCGCAGGATTTGTAGTCGCCGACGTCGAACTTGTAGGCCTTGATCCCCGTCGCCTCCGTGAACTCGTGCGCCGCCGCATCGTTGCCGGCGTAATTCGCGGCGACCCTGTGGCCGCGCGCATGGAGTGCCATCGAGATCGCCTTGCCGATGCCGCGAGTGCCGCCCGTCACCACCGCCACGCGTGCCATCCGACCCTCCCCGGAAAGGTTTTCTGAGATCGCGAGGCGCGGCTTAGCCGCGCTCGACGCAAAGTGCGATGCCCATGCCGCCGCCGATGCAGAGCGTGGCGAGGCCCTTCTTCGAATTGCGCTTGATCATCTCGTGGAGCAGAGTCACGAGCACCCGCGCGCCGGAGGCGCCGATGGGATGGCCGATCGCGATCGCGCCGCCGTTTACGTTGACCTTCTCCGGATTGAAGCCGAGCTCCTTGTTGACGGCGCAAGCCTGTGCCGCAAAGGCCTCATTGGCCTCGACGAGGTCGAGGTCGTCGACGCTCCAGCCCGCGCGCTTCAGCGCGAGCCGGCTCGCGGGAATGGGGCCCGTTCCCATGATCGCGGGATCGACGCCCGCGGTCGCCCAGGAGACGATGCGCGCCAAGGGCTTCACGCCGCGCCGCGCCGCTTCCTTGTCGCTCATGAGCACCACGGCGGCCGCGCCGTCGTTGATGCCGGAGGCATTGCCCGCGGTCACGGTGCCGTTCTTGTCGAAGGCTGGGCGCAGCTTCTGCAGCGTGTCGAGCGTCGTGCCGTGGCGCGGATACTCGTCGGCGTCGACGATCACCTCGCCCTTGCGGGTCGCGATCTTCACCGGCGCGATCTCGTCCTTGAAGCGGCCGGCCTTCTGTGCGGCCTCCGCGCGCGCCTGCGAGCGGAGCGCGAACTCGTCCTGCTGCTGGCGCGTGATCTGCCAGCGCTGCGCCACGTTCTCCGCGGTGTTGCCCATGTGATAGCCGTTGAAGGCGTCCCAAAGCCCGTCGCGGATCATCGTGTCCACGAGCTGGGTGTCGCCCATCTTGGTGCCGTTGCGGAGATGGATGCAGTGCGGCGCCTGGCTCATGCTCTCCTGGCCGCCCGCCACCACGATCTCGCTGTCGCCGTTGCGGATCGCCTGGAAACCCAGCGCCACCGTGCGCAGGCCCGAGCCGCAGAGCTGATTGACGCCGTAAGCCGTTACCTCATAGGGCATGCCCGCCCCGATCGCCGCTTGCCGCGCGGGATTCTGGCCTTCGCCGGCGGCGAGGATCTGGCCCATGATGACCTCGGAGACTTCCTTAGCCTCGACCTTGGCGCGGCGGATCGCCTCGACGATCGCGATCTTGCCGAGCTCGTGAGCGGGAAGTGTGCTGAGGCTGCCGTTGAATGACCCCACGGGGGTACGGGCGGCACTGGCGATCACGACCTCGGTCATCGGAGACTCCTGAGCTGAAAGGGGGGAAGACGCGGGCTGCCTGCCCATTAAATAATACTGCAGCGCAAAATTTAAACCGGTGGCGGGATTGCGGTCCAGGCGCAGGTGTACGCGATTGGCGTGCACCCTTGCGTCAGCGCTTGCGGCGGCGTCGCGGCTTGGCCTTCGCTTGTGCGCCGAGCCAGGCCGCAAGCGGCTCCCAAACCATGCCCGGCGCCTCCCGCGACACGACCATGCCGATGTGACCGAGCGCGGGAGACAGCACCTCGGCCCGCGGCAGCGCCGTGCCGAGCGCGCGGGCGGAGCCCGGCGGCACGATGCGATCCTGCGCCGGCACCACCACCAGCGCCGGCATGTCGCAGCTCGCGGGATCGACGGTCTCGCCGGCGACGCGCCAAAGTCCGCGCGCGGTCGAATTGGCGGCGTACCACTCGCCGAGACAGGCCTCCGCCGCCGGAAGCGCGAGCGGCACCCCATCGTTGAGCCAATCCTCGAGCGCCACGAACTCGCGCGCCCGTGCGCTCTCGGGGTCGAGCTCGGCAAAGCGCGTGAACTTCCGCAGCGCCAGCAGCGGATCGAGGGCGGCGAAGAGCGTCTGGAGGATGTCGACGGGAAGCTCGCCGAGCGGTCGGAAGAGCGCCGCGAGCGAGGGCGCGAGCGCGCCCAGGAACCGTGCCTGCTCCGGCCGCTCCGCATGGAAGTCCCAGGGCGTCGCGAGGAGTGCAACCGCGCTCACCCGTCGCGGCCTGCGCACCGCGAGCGCCAGCGCCAGGAGCCCGCCCATGCAGTAGCCCATGATGGGCATGGGCTCGCCCGCGGCATCTCCCGCGGCCGCGAGCGCCGCTTCGAGGCGGCCTGCGATGTATTCGGTGAGCGCGAAGCCGCGCTCGAACGCGCCGGGCTTGCCCCAATCCACCAGCAGCGGCCGCATTCCCCGCGCCGCGAGCCAACGCAGCAGGCTCTTCTCCGCCATGAGGTCGAGGATGTAGGCGCGATTGATGAGCGAGGGCACCACCAGCAGCGGCGCACCCCTTCCATCGATCCCGTAATCGAGGAGCCGCGTCGAGCCGTCCCGCCAGATGGCGGGGGGATCGGCGAGATCGCGGCGATAGGGATGATCGCGGTAGTGCTCGATCCCCGCGAGGAAGCGGTCGGCGCGGGTCCGGAGCTCTAGATCGACCGCGGTGGCGAGCGCCTCAATCCCGACGGCGGCGAGCTGCTTTTCGAGGTCCTTTCCCGCCTCGCGCAGCTCGGGCCTCCAGGCGAGCCAGCCGTTCTTCAAGAGCGGCAAGGCGGCTTGCGAGCTCCCGAAGCTCGCGATCGCCGCCGCGAGATGGAGCGGCAGCGGGCGCGGGCCGAGCCGCGGCGGCGCCGTTGCCGTCACGGGGCGCGAAGCCCGGCATCGGAGGGAAGGCCGCGAGCATGCGCGCGAGCCCCTCCGCCAGCTCCGGGTGTGCCGCAAGGGCGATCAGCTGATCCTGCCACAGGTCCACATAACGCTTGGCCAGGGCCGCGAGGTCCGGCGGGTCCGCCATGGCGCCGGAGTATATCGGCGCAGTATGACGGTTGCTAGGCGCGGGCGGTAGGTTATTGCGTTGCAACATCTTCCGCGCACGCGCGCGCAAAAGCTGATATGCTGCCCCATTCTTGCACAGCGGAAGCGGGCTCATGGCAGACGAGCAGAGCGGAGCGCAGACCGGCGGCGCGGCGAAGCCCGAGCCGGTGGTGATCAAGAAATACGCTAACCGGCGGCTCTACAACACCGCCACCAGCAGCTACGTCACACTCGACGATCTGAGCCGCATGGTGAAGGAAGGCCGCGACTTCGTGGTTTACGACGCCAAGAGCGGCGACGACATCACCCGGGCCGTACTGACGCAAATCATCGTCGAGGAGGAGCAGAAGGGCCAGAACCTGCTGCCGATCAGTTTCCTGCGCCAGCTCATCAGCCTTTACGGCGACAGCATGCAGTGGCTCGTGCCCCGCTATCTCGAGCAGGCGATGGCGGCCTTTGCGCGCAACCAGGAGCAGATGCGCAAGAGCCTGCAACAGACCTTCGGCGGGCTGTTCCCGTTCAGCAATCTCGAGGAGATGGGGAAGCAGAATCTCGCGCTCTTCGAGCAGACCATGAAGATGTTCTCGCCCTTCCCGGTCGCCGGCGAAGCGCCCGCGCAGAAGGGCGAGACCCCGGCGCCGGCCGGCGGCGACATCAAGGATCTGACCGAGCGCATCAACGCGCTCCAGAAGCAGATCGAGGAGCTAACGAAGAGCCGGAAGGAGTAGCTCCCTCTCCAACGCAGTGGGAGAGGGTTGGGGCCCATTGCGAAGCAATGGGGGGTGAGGGTGTCCCCTAAGAGACCAGCGCAGCCGTCACCCTCACCGTCCCGTCGCTGCGCGACGGGCCCCTCCCTCTCCCGCATGCGGGAGAGGGGACACGAATCCACTCCGTTCCATGCTCGGACGGCCGAAGTAATAGCCCTGCAAGAACCGCACGCCCTCCTTGCGGAGGATCGCCGCGTCGCGCTCTGTCTCGACGCTCTCGGCGACCGTGGCGAGGCCGAAGCCCTGGGCGAGACCCACGAGATGGCGCAGGAAGACCTGATTCTCGTGGCTGTCGGCGAGCCCCCGCACGAAGGAGCCGTCGATCTTGACGATGTCGACGCTGAGCGCCTGCAAGTGCCGGAGCGAGGTGAAACCCGCGCCGAAATCGTCGAGCGCCACGCGGCAGCCGAGCTCGCGGAGCGTGCCGACGAAGCGTGCGCTTTCCTCGATGTCGTGAAGCGCCGCCGTCTCCGTGATCTCGATGGTGAGGCGGCGAGCGACGTCGGGCCGGTCGCGCAGCAGCGACACCACGAGCCTGAGCCAGGCGCGGTCGGCCGCGGTGAGGCCCGATATGTTGAAGCCGAGCGTCGCATGCGGGTCATGCGTCGTCTCCCGCACCGCGCGCTCGAGAACGTGGCGGTCCAGGAGACGGATGAAGCCGAGCTGCTCCATCACGGGCACGAAGGCGCCGGCGGCGACGATGCTCCCATCCTCGGCGATCATGCGCAGCAGGCACTCGTGATAGTCGACGGCGCCGGTCTCGCCATCGACGATCGGCTGGTAGGCGAAGCGCAGCCGGTCCTCCTTGAGCGCGCGCTGCACGCGCTCGCCGAGCGCCATGTCGACACGCTGCTGCTGGCGCTGCGCTTCCGCCAGGCGGTAGGGCACGAAGCAGTCGCGCCCGGCGCGCTTCGCCTCCGCAAGCGCGGTATCCGCGCGCGCCATCACCTCGTAGGCGGTGCGCGCCTGGCTCGGAAAGCAGGCGCCGCCGATCGAGACGGTGGCATAGATCGGCCCTGCCGGGGTCGCGATCGGAACCTCGCTCATGCGGGAGAGGATCTTCTCCGCCGCGATCGCGACGCCCTCCTCGGGGCAGTTCGTGAGAACGATGCCGAAGCGGTCGCCGCCGACGCGGCCGATCACGTCGCTCTCGCGCAAGTGTCGGTCGAGGCGCTGGCCGATCTCGAGGATGACATGATCGGCGATCTCGTAGCCGAAGGCGTTGTTGATGTTAGCGAGCTTGTCGATGCCGATGACGAGATAGGCGCCGGGCGAGGCCGAGCGGAGCGAGGATGCCACGGCCTGGTCGAGCGCCTGGCGGAGCCGCATGCGGTTGAAATGCCCCGTGAGCTCGTCGTAATTGGCGAGCCGCTCCAGGCGCTGCTCCTCGGCCTTCCGGCCGGTGACGGTGCGCAGCACGCCCGTGAGACGGAGCGGGTTGCCCTCCTCGTCGAGCTCGATGCGGCCGCGATCCTGAACCCAGACCAGGGCCCCGGTCTCGCCGCGCACGCGGTACTCGCACTCGAAGGGCTCCGAGCGTCCGAGGTGGGCGGCGATCCGCGCCTGACGCAGCGTGCGGTCGTCGGGATAGATGCGATCGGCGAAGCTTCTCCCCGTGGCGACGGTCGCGACGTCGCGCAGGCCGAGGCGCGCCGCGGCCGGCCCGTGCCAAGCGAGTTCGTCGGTAGCGACGTCCCAGACATAGGCGAGGTCGCCCGCGCATTCGAGCGCAGCGAGCAAGTTCCCCAGCACTGTGTGGGACTCCGAGGATATGTGCGCTGCTGCCTTGGCCATCGTGTCCGAGAATGAAACTGCCGCGCGGCGGGCCCGCGATGCGTAAAAAATCTAGGAGATCACGTCTTTAGGAAGCCTTAAATCGCGGGCACTTAGCGCGTCCTCGCGGGCAAGCCTGCGCCGCAAGAGCCGCACTTGGGTAGCGCTGCGGCGAGCGCGGGCGGGGCGCAAGCCCAGCCCCCGCACGCTCAATCCCGCGCGGGTTTACCACCCGTTGACCCTGTCCTGCGGGCGCCCCTCAAACCGAGGTATGCGCCTTCAGGAACGGCAGCACGGCGTTGTTGAAATCCCGCGGCATCACCTGTGTGAAGCAGTGGCCGCCCTGCGGGAAGATCTTGACCTCGGCGCCGGGAATCGAGCGCGCGAGCTCCTCGGCGTAGTGGAGGGGGGTGATCGCGTCGTCCTGGGCCGCCACGATCAGCGTCGGCGTCTTGATGCGCGGAAGCTCCGCGGTGCGGTCGAAGGCCAGGATGGCATCGATGCGGCTCGCGATGATCTCGGGCGCCGAGAGGGTCGCGAGGCTCTGCGCCTCCAGCTGGCGCAGCTTCTCGTTGTTCTGGGCGATGTAGAAGGGCGGATAAAGGAATAGAGTGTTGGCCTGGACGTAGCTCGCGGGGCCGAGGCGCGACAGAATCTCCTTCCTGAGCGTGAAGAGGCGGCGGAAATAGGCGTCGGCCTTGGTCCAGCTCGCGGAGATCACCACGCTCGCGAGGCGCTCGGGATGCTCGATCGCGAGGACCTGCGCGATGGCGCCGCCGGTCGAATGCCCCACCACATGCGCCTGCTTGATGCCGAGCGCGTCCATCAAGCCGACCACGTCCTCGGCTAGGCGCTCCACCGTGTAGGCGATTCGACTGTGGTCGCTCTGGCCGACGCCGCGGTGGTCGTGGACGATCGCCTCGAAATCTTTGGAGAAGGCCGGAACCTGCTCGCGCCAGAAAGAGGCATAGCCGCTCAGCCCGGTCACGAAGAGCACCGGGAAGCCGCCGCCGTGGCGCTCATAATAAAGATGGCAATCGCCGATCGAGATGCGCGGCATGTGCCTGACCAAATCCCCTGTCAATCCGCCGCCGCGCCCCGCTTCCCCGGGGGGCGCGCCCACGCGTGGTTATAATGGGAGCGCAAGGCCTGTCAAACTCCGGCAGCGGGCGCCTGCCATGCCGCCGCCGCATTCGCAGCCGACCGGTTGAAAATCCCCGCAAGCCACCTAAATGGTGCTTCGTCGGGCGCGCCGGCAAGGACCATTGCGGGGCCGGGCGCCGCGTTCAGGCACTTTTCATATGGGGGCTCGAGGGGCCGTCGCCGGATCGCGGACGGTGGCGGATTCGACGAGTCCTTGTGACCAAGGCGTATCCCGCCTAAGTAGGGAGCATTCGACCGGATCATGACTCATCAAATGACGACCCGCGTTCAGGACATCGATCGCCATGTGGGCGCCCGCATCCGGGAATCGCGGATCATGCTCGGCCTCACCCAGCAGCAGCTTGCCGATATGATCGGCGTGACCTATCAGCAGGCCCACAAATACGAGCGCGGCATCAACCGCGTCTCCGCGGGCCGGCTCTACCAGATCGCCCGCGCCCTCGGGGTCTCCGTCGGCACTTTCTTCGACGGGCTCGAGGCGCCGCAGACCAAGGTGCAGAGCGCGCGCGAGCGCATGTGCCTGGAATTGGCCAAAAACTTCGCCCAGATACCCAACGAGCGCTATCAGGAGGCGCTGAGCCAGCTCGCACGGGCACTCGCCACCGAGCACTAAGCGCGTCGGAGTGTCGCAGTCGCTAAGCGGCACGCAGCAGCGGCGGGCTGCGCAAAGAGTTGATGCGCGCTTGCAGCGCGGTCAGCGGCTGATAATATCCACGCTTCGAATTTGTGATTTGCCGGGATCGCGCGTCGGCGGGCGCTGACGCGCGGAGCCTCGGCGCTTCGTCCGAGGACCGCCCGACTTTGGCTTCCTTCCGCCGCTCGCGACATCCCGCCGGAGGATCCGCGTGCTGAGCCTCCTCGTTGTGGGGCTCGGCCTTTATGGTGCGGCCGCAATCATCGGTCTGTGGGGCCGGCGGAGTCTTACAAGCGTTTATCTCTTGGCGATCTCGGCCGGGCTGGTGCTCGCCTTCGCCGCTCTCCGCCATCTCGTCGAGGCCGCGGACCCCGCGAGCGCCGTGCTGCCTCTGGGCCTCCCTTGGCTCGGCGCGCATTTTCGCATCGACGCGCTCTCCGCCTTCTTCCTCCTCGTCCTCAATGGCGCGGGAGTGCTGATCGGGATCTACGCGCTCGAATATGGGCGGCACGACGAGGAGCCCGGGCGTGTCCTCCCCTTCTATCCCCTGTTCCTTGCGGCGATGAACCTGGTCCTCGCGGCGGACGATGCTTTCGTCTTCCTCGCGAGCTGGGAGCTGATGTCGCTGACCTCATGGCTGCTGGTGCTCTCGACGCATCGCCAGGAGGAGACACGGCCCGCCGCATTCCTCTATCTCGTGATGGCGAGCATCGGGACCGGTGCGCTGCTGCTGGCCTTCGGCCTCTTCTCGGGCGGCGTCGGCTCCTATGCATTCGAGGCGCTCCGCGGCGCCACACTTGGGCCCGCCAAGGCCGCCGTCCTCTTCGCGCTTGCCCTTCTCGGCGCGGGCTCCAAGGCGGGCCTTTTCCCGCTCCATGTCTGGCTTCCACCCGCGCACTCCGCGGCGCCGAGCCACGTATCCGCGCTCATGAGCGGCATCATGACGAAGGTCGCACTCTACGGCCTCATCCGCATCGTCTTCGACCTCATGGGGCCGCAGCCCTGGTGGTGGGGCGTGGTGGTGCTCGCGATCGGCGGCATCACCGCGCTGATGGGCGTCCTCTACGCGGTGATGCAGCACGACCTAAAGCGCCTCCTCGCCTATCACACCGTCGAGAACATCGGCATCATCGTGATCGGCCTGGGCTTGGCGCTCGCCTTTCGCGCCAACCACCTCGACGCGCTCGCGGGCTTGGCGCTCGTGGCGGCGTTGCTTCACGTCCTCAATCACGCGCTCTTCAAGAGCCTGCTCTTCTTGGGTGCAGGCGCGGTGCTGGTGGCGACGGGCGAGCGGGACATGGAGCATCTCGGCGGACTCATCCGGCGGATGCCGCGTACCGCGTTCGTGTTCCTGATCGGCGCGGTCGCGATCTCCGCGCTCCCGCCCTTCAATGGCTTCGTCTCGGAGTGGCTTACTTTCCAGGCGATCCTCCAGGGCTCGCTGGTACCGCAGTGGCTGCTCAAACTCGCGGTCCCCGTGGTGGGCGCGATGCTCGCGCTCTCGGCGGCGCTCGCGGCCGTCTGCTTCGTCAAGGCCTTCGGGGTCGTCTTCCTCGGCCGGGCGCGCAGCGAGGCGGCAGCCAAGGCGGAAGAGGTCGGCGGCCTCATGATCTGGCCGATGGCCGGGCTTGCGGCGCTCTGCACTTTCATCGGCGTCGTACCGGTCCTGATGGTGGACCTGCTGCGCCCGGTGACGGCGCTGCTGCTGCCGGGGAGCGGCACGGCGCTCGCGGAATCGGACCTGCTCTGGCTCGTCCCGCTCGGGGCCGGCCGCAGCTCCTATAGCGGCATCGCGGTGCTGCTCGCGATCACCTTCATGACGGGCGTGCTGGTGGT
Source organism: Allostellaceae bacterium (assembly GCA_035541215.1). Lineage (GTDB taxonomy): Bacteria > Pseudomonadota > Alphaproteobacteria > ATCC43930 > CGMCC-115725 > DASZHJ01. The sequence continues at coordinate 21,290 of DATKNV010000088.1, forward strand.
GGCGATCCACCGGCTCGCCACCAACCGGGTCCGCCGCTCGGCGCCCTGGGACTGCGGCTTCCCGGATCCGCGGCCGGAGACGCAATACACGGCCGGAAGCTTCGCGCAGCCGATCCGTCGCGTCTTCGGCACCGCCGCTTTCGCCGCCCGCGAACGTGTGGACATGCCCGCGCCCGGCGAGAGCCGTGCGGCGAGCTTCGAGGTCACGCTCCGCGATCCCGCCTGGGAAGGCATCTATGCGCCGGCCTCGCGGCTCGTCGGGCGCGCCGCCGACCGGCTCAACGTCGTGCAGTTCCTGACGATCCGGCGCTATTTGAGCCTGATGTTCGCGGCGCTGGTGCTGCTGCTGCTGATCGTGGCGGTGAGCCAATGACGGATTACGCGCTCGCGGCACTGCAACTCGTTCTCGTGCTCGCCTTGGCGCCGCTCCTCACGGGGATCACGCGCAAGGTGAAGGCGCGGCTCAACGCCAAGCGCGGAGCCTCGCTGATCCAGCCCTACCGCGACCTGCTGCGGCTCTTCCGCAAGGAGGCCGTGCTCGCCCCCAATGCTTCGTGGCTTTTCCGCGTGAGCCCCTACCTGATCTTCACGGCGGTCTGGCTTGCGGCTGCGATCGTGCCGACCTTCGCGACCGGCCTCGGCGTGAGCCGGATCGCGGACCTGATCGCGCTGGTGGCGCTCCTGGGCACCGCGCGCTTCGCGCTCGCGCTCGCGGGCATGGACGTCGGCACCAGCTTCGGCGGCATCGGCGCGAGCCGCGAGATGATGATCGCCTCGCTCGCGGAGCCCGCGATGCTCATGGTGACCTTCACCGTGGCGCTCATCGTGCGCTCGACTTCCATTGCGAGCATCTCGGAGTTCCTTCTCACCCACGACGTCGGCATCCGAGTCTCGCTCTTCCTCGGCCTCGTCTCGCTGGTGATGGTCGCGATCGCCGAGAATGCGCGCATCCCGATCGACAATCCCGCGACGCATCTCGAGCTCACAATGGTGCACGAGGCGATGATCCTCGAATACTCCGGCCGCCATCTCGCGCTCATCGAGGCAGCGGCGATGGTGAAGCTCCTGCTCTATGTCTCCCTCATCTCCGCGATGTTCGTACCCTGGGGCATGGCGGTCGGGACCCTGGGCGGCGGCGCGCTCGCGGTCGGTCTCGGCGCCTACGCGCTCAAGCTCGCGGGCGGCGCGGTGCTCCTCGGCGTCTTCGAGACCAGCATCGCCAAGATGCGCGTCTTCCGTTACGGCGAGTTCCTCGGTGCGGCTTTCCTGCTGGGCATCCTCGCCGCGATCTTCCTCTACGTGTCGCAGGTGCTGTGATGCCCGTCTTCGGGAGCCTCGCATACGACACCGCGCACCTCCTCGACACGGGCGTGCTGATCCTGAGCTTCGCGCTCCTCTACCAACGCAGGCTCTTCGGGGTGATCCGGATTTACGCGGTGCAGGCGCTGCTGCTGGCGCTGGCGGCGGGATGGCAGGCGCACGCGCAGGACGCGCCGCGGCTCTACGTGACCGCGGGGATCGCCCTCGTGCTTAAGGCCATGGTCATCCCGGTGGCGCTGCGCTGGATCATCGTGCGGCTCAACATCCACCGCGCGATCGAGACCGCGCTCGGCATCGGTCCCACCATGGTCGTGGGCGTGGCGCTGGTGGCGCTCTCGATCCTGCTGGTGCTGCCGGTGACGGCGGCCTCGGGCGCGCTCACGCGCGAGAGCCTCGCCGCCGCGCTCTCGATCGTGCTCCTGGGCCTCCTGGTGATGATCACGCGGCGCAACGCCGTGAGCCAGGTCGTGGGCTTCATGTCCCTCGAGAACGGCCTCATCCTCGCGGCGGTCGGCGTCAAGGGCATGCCGCTCGTCATGGAGCTCAGCATCGCCTTCTCCGTGATGGTGGCATTCATCGTCTTCGGCATCTTCTTCTTTCACATCCGCGAGCGCTTCGACACGCTCGACGTCCACGACATCGAACGCTTCCGGGGCGAGCGGCGATGAACGCGGTCCACTTCATCCTCGGCATTCCCGCGTTTTCGGCGGTGGTGTTGGCGCTGGTCCCGGGCTATGCAACAGCGGCGCGCCTCAACGTACTCGCGGCGCTCGCGACCTTCGGCGCGAGCCTGGTGCCGTTCTGGCACCGGCCGGAGACGACGCCTTTCGTGCTCATCGACGATTTCAACATCTACCTCGTCGCGCTCACGGCCTTCGTGGGATTCACCACGAGTCTCTTCAGCGCGCGCTACGTCCTGCACGAGGTAGAGATCGGACGTCTGCAGCCGCGTTTCCTCCGCTTCTACCACGCGATGTATCAGGCCTTCCTGCTGTCGATGCTGCTGGCGCTCAGCTCGAACAATCTGGGCGTGCTCTGGGTGGCGCTCGAGGGGGCGACACTCACGACGGTGCTGATGGTCGGTCTCTACCGCACGCACGAGGCGCTCGAGGCCGCGTGGAAGTATTTCATCCTCTGCGGCGTCGGTATTGCGCTGGCACTCTTCGGCACGACGCTCATGTACCTGGCAGCGCAGCCCGCCATGGGCGCGGGGCTTCCCGCGATGACCTGGTCGGAGCTTCTGCCGCGGGTCGCGGAATTCAACCCCGCGCTCCTCAACCTGGCCTTCGTCTTCCTCCTGGTGGGGTACGGGACGAAAGTGGGACTGGCGCCGCTTCACGCCTGGCTCCCCGATGCGCACGCGGAGGGACCGACGCCGATCTCCGCGGTGCTCTCGGGTCTCCTCCTCAACGTCGCGCTCTACTGCGTGCTGCGCTTCAAGATGCTGCTCGCGGGCAATCCGCTGGCGGTGGCGCCGGGACCGCTGATGATCGCGATGGGGCTGAGCTCGCTCCTGCTCGCGAGCGTCATGCTCTACCGGCGGCGCGACATCAAGCGGCTCTTCGCCTATTCCTCGATCGAGCACATGGGCATCATCACCTTCGCCTTCGGGATGGGCGGAGCGCTCGCGAATTTCGCGGGGCTTTTGCACATGACCATGCACAGCCTCACGAAATCCGCGATCTTCTTCGCGGTGGGCCACGTCTCGCAGGTCAAGGGCACGCAGAAGATCGCGGACATCCGCGGCCTCACCTCGAGCCAGCCGGTCTTGGGCTGGGCACTCGTGATCGGCGTCGTCGCGATCGCGGGCCTGCCGCCCTTCGGCGTCTTCATGAGCGAGTTCCTGGTGCTCACCACGAGCTTCGGCCGCGAGCCCGTGCTCGCGATCCTCGTGCTGCTGGGCCTCCTCCTGGGCTTCGGCGCGCTCATCATGCGCCTGCAAGGTCTCGCCTTCGGGCCCGGCGAGGGCGGCGCCAAGGCGAGCCCGGTGGCGCTGCTGCCGCTCTTCGCGCATCTCGCACTGGTCCTCGCCGCCGGCATCTACCTCCCGGCCCCGCTGGTCGCGTGGTTCCAGGCCGTGGCGAAGCTTCTGGGATGAGCGGCCCATGACCGAGACCGCTTCCCTTCTCGACCTCCTCGCCGCCGGCACGCGGGCGGAACAGCGGCCCTGGCCGCGCTATCGCCTGAGCCGCGAGCTCTGGCACGTGCTGATCGGCCGCCTCTACGAGACCGACTGGTCGCTGCTCGGCCTCTGGGCCGAGCCCGCGGAAGTGCATGCGGCGCTCATGGACGACGCGATCGGCGCCATCGCGGTGGCCTCCCTTGCCTGCCCCGACCGGCACTTTCCGTCGCTCTCCGCCGCGCGTCCCAGCGCCATTCGCCTGGAGCGCGCGGCGCAAGACCTCTTCGGCCTCGTCGCCGAGGGTTTGACGGATGGGCGGCCCTGGCTCGATCACGGACAATGGCGGCGCAGTCCCTCCGAGGCGGGGCCGCCGGCACGCCGCCAAGCATCGGACTACACGTTCCTCCCCGTCGAGGGCGAGAGTCTGCACCAGATCCCGGTGGGCCCCGTGCATGCCGGCATCATCGAGCCCGGGCATTTCCGATTTACCGCCAATGGCGAGGCCGTGGTGCGTCTCGAGGAGCGGCTTGGCTACGTGCACAAGGGCACGGAGCGGCTGATGCAAGGCAAGGTGCCTGCCGAGGCGGCGCGGCTCGCCGCGCGGATTTCCGGAGACAGCACCGTCGCGCATTCGCTCGCTTTCGCGCGCGCGGTCGAGGCCGCGACCGGGATCGAGCCGCCGCCGCGGGCCGCCTGGCTGCGCGCCCTCATGGCGGAGCTCGAGCGGATCGCGAACCATTTGGGCGACGTCGGCGCCATCTGCAACGACGCCTCCTTCCCGCTGCTGCAATCGCAAAGCACAGTGCTGCGCGAGGAAGTGCTGCGGGCGTCGCAGCAATGCTTTGGTCACCGCCTGATGATGGATCGCGCGATTCCCGGGGGCGTCGCGGCCGATCTCGGTGCCGAAGGCGTCGCTCGCTTGCGCGAGCTCGTGGCGCTCATCGTGCCGCGCTGGGCGGAAATCTTCCGCATCTATGACAACAAACCCTCGCTCCTCGACCGCACCATCACGACGGGGGTTGTCCACACGGAGTTGGTGCACCGCTTCGCCGCCGGCGGCTATGTCGGACGTGCTTCCGGCCGCGGTCTCGATGCGCGCCGCGTGCCCGGCTACGCGCCTTACGACGACCTCGACTTCGAGGTGCCGGTGCTCGTGGACGGCGACGTCCACAGCCGCCTGCTCCTGCGCTTCCGCGAGGTGGAGGCGAGCCTTGCGATCGTGATGCAAATCCTCGACCGTTTGCCCGCGGGCGAGATCGCGGCGGCCGTGCCCGCCCGCACCGGCGAGGGCATGGCGCTCGTCGAGAGTTTCCGCGGCGACATCCTCGCTTGGGTGCGGCTCGACGGCGAGGGGCGGATCGCCCGCGCGCACGCGCGCGACCCCTCCTGGTTCCAGTGGCCGCTCCTGGAGGCCGCGATCGAGGGCAACATCGTCGCGGACTTCCCGCTCTGCAACAAGTCCTTCAACTGCTCCTATTCCGGCCACGATCTCTAGGCGCAGCGCCATGTGGAAGACCATCGGACGCACCCTGATCTCGAAGCCACTGCCGATCGGCGCGCCGGCGCTCGATCCCGCGCATGTGGCGGAGCTCGCGCAAAAGGTGGATGCGAGCGCGCGGCGCCGCCTCGGCCGCAGCCTCTCGATCCGCGAGGTCGATGCCGGCTCCTGTAACGGCTGCGAGCTCGAGATCCACGCGCTCAACAATCCCTTCCACGACCTCGAGCGGTTCGGGATCAAGTTCACGGCCTCCCCGCGGCACGCGGACGTGCTGATGGTCACGGGCCCGGTGACGCAGAACATGCGCGAGGCGCTCGAGAGGACCTATGCCGCCACACCCGATCCCAAATGGGTCGTCGCCGTCGGCGATTGCGCCTTCGACGGCGGCCTCTTCAAGGAGAGCTACGCGGTCGCGGGCGGCGTCGATGCCGTGGTCCCCGTCGACCTCCACATCAAGGGCTGCCCGCCCTCTCCGGTGCAGCTGCTGCAGGGGCTGTTGGCGCTGCTGGAGCGGGTGGCATAGGCAGGCCGTTCGTCGGTAGCCGTCGCTTTCACCGCCTTGGCGGTTCGGATTTTTCGGTATTGCGGGTGTCGCGGCCGGGACAAGCCCGGCCATGACACTCAGCGGAGGCGGTCGATCCTAGAGATCCGCCAACCGCACCCAGATCCCCACCAACGCCGCGACGGCGACGCCCGCGCCGACGAGGACGGGATTGTTCGTGCCTGCGAGCAGGAGCCACAGCACCAGCACGAAGATCGCGACGCCAATGCCGCCGATGAGCGAGGGGAGCGCACGCTTGACCCGGAGTTCCGGCATTGCCGCCTCAGGCACGGACGCGCCCCGCCAAGGGATCGTCGACGCCGGAGCGGGTGCGCTCGAGGTTCTTCTTCACGAAGCGCGTGTCGTAGCCGTTGAAGATCGTGCCCAGGAGGCCGCGGTCGAGGTCGCTGGTGCCGAAGAGCCAATCCGCTATGGGATAGGTCAGGTTCATGTTGCGCGCCATCATGATGGATTGGTTGTGGTGCGCGATGTGATGGCGGCGGATCGTGTTCATGAAGGGGATGTGCCGGACGATCCGGTCGTCCTTGACGTGACAGCCCCAGTGGAAGAGCTCGTAATTGAGATAGACGCCGGTCGTGGTGCAAAGGAGGAGCCAGGCCGCATTCGCGGACCAGACCGCACTCACGACCCAGGCGCCCGCCGCAGTCATGCAGATGAAGACCACGAGCGCATAGGGCGGGAAGAAGGTGATGCGGAAATCCCTGCTGCTGTCGATGGTGGGCACGCTGTCGGTGAAGAACTGGTGATGCGCGAGGGTATGGCGCTTGTAGATGCCCATGAAGCCCTTGATCGGGCGATGCATGACGTAGCGGTGGATCCACCACTCGAAGAAATTGGCGAAGAGAAAACCCGCTGGCACGATGAGCCACTCCAGCGGCGTCGGCGAGTGGATGTGCTCCACGTAGTACCAGATGGCGGCGAAGCCGATCCCGTAGATCAGCAGCACGTGGCCGAGCCCGCTGTACCAGGGCGAGATCCGCCGCCGGTAATCCTCGCGGAACGCCGCCTGCCGCTTCGTCATCGTGCCTGAAGTCATGGCCTCGCGCCTCCCAATCGCATGCGCCCAGTAATATATCGGTGGTGTATTACCCTGTCCAGCCTCGCTCAATCGAGCCCCACCGTGGCCCGGGCGAAGTTCTCGATGTAGTCGACGAGGCGGTCGGAGGCCTTCTTCGCCGCCTCGACCTCGCCGCGGGCGATCGCGCGCGCGACCTCCGCGTGGAGCCGGGCGGCGAGGGGCATGTCAGCCGCCTCCTTGTAGTGGAGATACCAGAAGCGCCGGGAGAGGCCCTGCAGCAGAGCCATCGCGCTCGCTGCGAACTCGTTGCGCGCAGCGGCGACGGTGACCTCGTTGTACTCGCGGTCGAGACGCATGAAGGCGCGGTCGTCGTTGGCGGCGGCGGCGGCCTCCATGCCGCCGACGATCGCGTCGAGCTGCTTGCGCTCGGCCTCGCTCGCGCGCTTTGCCGCCTGCGCCGCCACGAGCCGCTCGATCTCGCGGCGCAGCTCCAGCAGGCGAAGCTGCGTCTTGATGTTGATCTCCGAGACGATGATGCCGCGATGGGGAATGATGGTGACGAGACGCTCGCGCGCGAGACGCCAGAGCGCCTCGCGGATCGGCGTTCGTCCGAATCCGAGGCGCGCCGCGAGGATCGCCTCCGACACCACCGTCCCCGGCGGGATCTCCAGCGTCACGATCTGCTCCTCGAGAGCGCGATAGGCTTGCTCGGTGAGGCTCTCGCCGGATTCGGGCCGCGCGCGGCGGCGGTTGCGCGCGGCCGTCCGCCTAGCCACGTCCGAGCGCCCGGTCGATGTCGGCGGAGGTGAGGCGCCAGGCATTGTCGAGATGCGCCACCACCTCCCGCATGAAGCGCTCGTAGCGCGCGAGCGCCTCGTGATCGTCGCCGAGATGGTCAGCGAGCAGCGCCAAGGCGAGCTGCGCCGGGCCCGGCCCCTCGAAGGTCCATTCGAAGCCCGTCTTGGAGAGGCGCCTCAGGTCGTAGCGCGGTGCCAGCGGCTTCCCATCCACTGTGACGATGGAGCCGTCGAGACTGCGCCCACCCTCATAGACCTTCATCGCCCCAGCGCCTTTCCTCAGTCGAAGGTGATGACCGCGCGCACGATCTCGCCGCGCTTCAGGGCCGCGAAACCCTCGTTGATCTCCTCGAGGCGGATGCGCCGGCTCACGAGCTCGTCGAGCTTCAGGTGGCCGTCGAGATAGGCCCGCGCGAGCATCGGAAAATCCCGCTGCGGCCGCGCGCCGCCGTAGCTCGAGCGCACGATCCGCTTCTCGCCCATGAGCGAGCCCCAGCGGAAGGCGACGTCGGCGTTCACGTTGACCTTGCCGAGCCAGACGATCTGCCCGCCGGGACGCACCATCTCCGCCGAGAGGCGGAAGGCGCGGGGATCGCCCGCAGCCTCGAGCACGCAATCGGCGCCGCGATTGCGCGTCAGCGATCTCGCAACTGCGACCGGGTCCTCGCGCCCGGCGTTCGCCACGTGCGTCGCTCCGAGCGTCCTTGCGAGCGCGAGCTTCTTGTCGTCGAGATCAACGGCGAGGATTGCGCCTGCGCCCGCGAGCCTCGCGCCCTGCACCGCGCTCAAGCCCACCGCGCCGCAGCCGATCACCGCGGTTACGGCGCCGTAGGGAATGTGCGCGATGCGGGTGGCGCCGCCCACCCCCGTCATGACGCCGCAGCCGATGAGGCAGGCGCGGTCGAAGGGTATCTCCTTCGGCACCACCACCGCGCTCTGCGCGGGCACGATGCAGTACTCCGCGAAGGACGCGATGTACATCATGTGATGCACGGGAGCGCCTCCGAGGCTCAGCTTGGCGCGTCCGTCGAACTGCACCGCCTTGGGCCCGAGGCCCAGATAGGTCTCGCAGAGGATCGGCTGGCCGTGATCGCAGTAGAAGCAATGACCGCAATGGGGGTTCCAGGAGATCACGACGGGATCGCCGGGCTTCACGTGCGCCGCCGCGCTGCCGGTCCGCTCGACCGTGCCCGCGGCCTCGTGGCCCAGCACGATCGGCATCGGATAGGCCAATTGCCCCTCGATCACCTCGAGATCGGTGTGACAAAGACTGGTCGCGCGCATGCGGACGAGGACGTCGGTCGGAGCGAGGTCCTCGGCCTCGACGGTCTCGATCACGATCGGCTCGCGCGGCCGATGCAGCACCGCGGCTCGGAATTTCATTGCCTTAGGCCTCGACGGGATAGCTTGAGCAGCAATATACAGGCAATATCTTCCTACCTGCCAGCCCGCGGCGAGAGCCGCGGGGCCGGACCCGGCGGGGATAGTCCGCCCTCGCCTGCCCCCACGCCATCTGCTATAGAAATATTCGCCTTTCCTTGAGGGGAGCCAATCGAGGCCCTCGATCGCACCGGAGAAAGTGCAACTCGACGTAGAAATACCCGGCATCTCCATGCCGTTCGTACATCTGAGGTGTCAACGGATACTTTGAGTTTTCAATGATCGATGGAACGGAAACCTCGGCGGCTCCCACGGAGTCTGCCCAGGACTCGGATATCGCGACCGTCAGGCCTGGGAGCGAGGCGCCACCGGTCGATCTGGTGGCGAGCATGGTGGCGCGGATTTTGGGCGGCCGCGTGCTGCCCGCGAGCGAAGTCCCCGCCCTCATCGACACCGTACGAAGCACGGTGGCGCGGATTCTGAACCCGCCGCCCGCCCTCCCCGAAATCCGCGAAGCCGAGGCGGCGCCGCAAGCGCCGCGCGCGCGGAGAGGCAGAGGGCGCCCGCGCGGAAGCACTGGCCGCAAACCCGGCCGGCCGCGCAAGGTGGCATTGCCTCCTCCGGTCGAGGCGCCGGCGCCGCCGCCGGCGCCACGGCTCGTGCGGCGCGCGGAAGCCGTGATCGTACCCACTGCGGCGGCCGAGCCTGCGCTCCTCGAAGCGCCGCCGAGCACTGCGGTTCGCGGCGTCGTACGCTGGTTCGATCCCGCGCGGCAGACCGGCGGATTGCGTCTGACGGGTGTTCCCGAGGACGTTCCGGTCGAGCCCGCGGTCTTCGTCGCCGCCGGGGTCACGCGCCTCTTCAAGGGACAGGAAGTCGAGGCCGAGCTGAGCCGGACGGACGGTCGCGTGCGCGTCACCGCGTTGCGCATCCCAGGCGGGCCCGCGCGCGCGCAAAGCACCTCCGGCCCGATCGCCGCTTTGGGCGGCCGCCGGCCGCGCGTCGTCATCGTCGAGAAGAAGCGCGATGCGCTGAAGCGCGTTGCCGCGCGCAGCGAGGCCGAGCATCTCCTCGGCGCCAACGGCCAGACGAAATCCCGGGACTGACAGGGTAGGCGGTCACCGAACGGTCACCGGGGCGTGATACCCCCTCGGCGTTCCATCGGCGTATGCTCGCGGCAGGCGGTTGCACCGCCGCGCCCGCCCCGAGCGATCAGCAAGGAGACCTACCATGGCCGCCCCCATCGTCTACGGTCCCGCCTTCAGCACCTATGTGCGCACCGTGCGCCTCGCGCTCGAGGAGAAGCCCGCCTCCTACGAACTCATCGACGTCGCGATGCTGAAGGGCGCGCACAAGGAGCCGACGTTCCTCGCGCGTTCCCCTTTCGGCAAGGTGCCGGCCTTCTCGCATGACAGCTTCGACATCTACGAGACCGACGCCATCGTCCGGTACATCGATCAGGCGATCCCGGGCCAGGCGCTGCAGCCGATGGACGCGCAGCCGCGCGCGCGGATGAACCAGATCATCGGGATCGTCGACTCCTTCGCCTATCCCGCCATGATCACAAGCATCGTGATGCACCGCCTGGTGGCCCCCATGCTGGGCCAGCAACCGGATGAGGCGGCGATCAAGAGCGGAATCCCCGCCTCCGATATCTGCCTCAAGGAATTCGAGCGCCTGATGGGCGCCAACAAATTCCTGGCGGGCGACAAGGTGAGCCTCGCCGATCTCTTCGTGGTGCCGGTCTACCATTACCTCGCGCTCACGCCCGAGGGCGAGGAGCTGCTGAAGCCGCGCGCGAAGCTCCGGGCCTGGTGGGATCAGATGAAGGCGCGCAACAGCGTGACGACGACGGAGCCCAAATTCGGCTGAGCCCGCCGCACGCGTCGCTCTATGGCAGGCGGGCGTCGTCACGGGCGATTGCGGCGGTCCGCGCCTCCGTAACTCGCTTTGGCGGGTATTCCTCGATGAATTGTCGGAGCTGCGCGGAATTCAGCACGGCGGCCCGACCGGCGGCGACGAGCGCGTCCACGTCCTCGCGCGCGATGGTGAGTCCCGTAGGGATCGCAAGCAAGCGATCCTTCTCGGGGCCCGGCTCCATTCCCGTGAGCGAGATATGTATCAGCGCACCCTTGACGTCGTCGCACGCCGCTCCATTGACCACGCGACCGCCTGCGCAGCGGGCTTTCTTGAGCGCAGCAGTCAATTCGTTCAGCTGCTCGACGACCGTGGTCAACGTCTCGAAATTGTAGCGATCGATCTGCGCACCCGACACGAGACCGAAGAGCGACATGATCCCGCCTACGGATTGGCGCCGGGCGACGCTGGTGTCCTGCGCCCCCTGGCCGTCGACGCTGATGAGCGGAACTCGCCTTATGTTGGCCAAGCCGCTTCCGGTGATCACGGCGCCGGACTGCGAGACCTCCTCCATCGCGCTCCCGCCCGCGCGAAGCGCTAGATTGTCGGAGACGCCGCCGTCCACCAAATGCACGTAAGCGGTCTGGCGGTCGTTCAGGTAACGTTCGGCAGCGATGCTCTGATTTCCGATCCGCGAGAGCGGGTCTGCCCGCTGCGCGGGCGTCACGCGCGCGAGCCAAGCCGGCTTGCGTCCGCCGCACCGCGCGGCGCGGTTGGTCAGCGTGACCGGCGAGAACAGGCCCGGGAAGCCGTTGGAGGCCGCAACCGCGCGCGCCACCGGGAATACGTCGAGATCGGAGCAAATGAGATCGAAGGTCTCCCGCGTGAAGAGGAACGGCGTGCCATAGGAGAGATCGGTCGCATCGATCGCGATCAGCGGCCGACCGCGCCTCTGAAGATCGGCAAAGGTCGCGCCATGAAACATTGTGCGATCGTAGACGCGCTCCATGAAATCGTTGGTGCCGACGGTGGGATCGGCGAGCCAGGTCCAGTTCCACGGCAGGAGGTAGATTCCATAGATTTAGGACTCGGTGTCCTGATAAAGGAATTCCTCCTCGAACTTGCCGAACGCGGCCTCGCGATAGAGGCCGTAATAGGCCGCCGGAAAGCTGCCGCCGGAAACCCCGGAGATCGCATCGATCTCTCCCAGCAGCGGCCGCGAGCCCGCGGGCGTCGGGACCTGGACCTCACGCATCCCCTCGAGCGCGCCGTAGGCGAAGGCTGCGGAACGCTTGCCTCCGCCGGACATCGCCACGAGGACCAGCATGTCCGGCGCTCCCGACGGATTCGCGAGCGAGGCGAGGCGATAGCCGCCCTTTGAGATTCGCTCGCTGCCTTGGGCAGCCAGCTGATCCGGCGACAGCGGCGTCGTATCCTCGACGTTGAATGAAGCGCATCCTCCAGCCAGGGCAATGCCGATTGCGGCGAGCGCAGCGGCCCAGGGCCTGACCGCACATCTTCTCATCACGCGTCCCTCACTCCCCACACGGCGCGGAAAGCTTCCGCACCACGCTCCCGTCGCATCGGTCGGACCTCGAAGACCGGCATCGCGCGGCAAGTCGCTTGGTGCACGACGCGCGGCCATATCTGAACTACACCGCGGAACTGGCCCTTCAATGGGCTCCGGCAAATTCCCGGCCAGCACTTCGTCGCATATCCCGCGGGTCCATCGCTCAGAGCCCCCGAGCCCCTCTAGCCGGGGCAGCGGACGCGATCGACGAGGGATTTGTCTCCGCCATTGAAAATGAGGGGCCTCTCTGTCACCTCATGTCCATGCGCGGACTGCGCGGCAGCGACACCGCCAGGGCGGTCTTGGTCGCGGTCTTGGGAAGGCAGCGATGTCCGAGATCGAAGGCAGAACGGTTTTCGCGGATGCGTCCGGTCTGGCGAGGCTCGCGACGTGCGCGCTGGTCGCGCTCGTATTCCTCGCGCAGGCGATGGGCCGATCGGAGGCCCAGGGCCGCTCCGATCTGCGGCCCCATCTGGCGGCGCCGATTTGGGTCTACAACAACTGGTCGGCCTATGACGAGCTCTCCGACGAGGTGCCGCTCAACGAAGCGCTCGCGATGAGGGAGCTGGCGGAGATCGCGCGCCTCCGCAAGGTCGGAATCCGCGTCGACTATTACATGATGGACGCTTTCTGGTACGACCCCGACGGAGGCTACCGGACGTGGCGGCGCCAGGATTGGCCGGACGGGCCCGACCGCTGGATCGAAGCCTGCAAGGCGGCGGGGATCAAGCCGGGCCTCTGGTTCAGTACCAACACCCTGACCCGGATGAACCCCGCGCCGCAATGGCGGGACTCGCTCAGCGCCGAGGGGCATGCAATGGCGCTCTATTCCGGCGGGTTCCTCGCGGATTTCATGGCGGTGCTGCAGTTCTGGTACGACCGCGGCATCCGCATGTTCAAGCTCGACTTCGCGGATTTCAGCGCCGTCGCGGCGGGCGACGAGGATCGCATGCCGTTGCCGGAGGCGCGGCTGCAAAATGCACGCGCCCTGCACATGGCGCTCCGCAATTTCCGCCGCGAGCATCCGGATGCCGTGCTCGTCGCCTTCAACGGCTTCGTCGGCGACGTCGATTCCGCGGCCTCGACCTTGAACCCCTTCAACGTCGAATGGCTCGATGTGTTCGATTCGCTCTACGCGGGCGACCCCCGGCCCTCCGACCTGCCGCAGATGGACCTCTGGCGCGCGATCGACATCTACAGCGACGACATGACCCGGCATTTCGCCCAGAACGGCGTGCCGCTGGAGCGCGTGGATTCGACGGCATTCATGCTCGGCAGGACCGGCACGAACTATTTTCGCGGCAACAACGGCTGGCGCGGCAGTTTGCTGCTCATGGTGGCGCGCGGCGGCTGGATCAACACGGTGCACGGCAATCTCGAATTCCTCGACGAGGACGACCTGCGCTGGTTCGCCCGGGTGCAGGAGATCTACGCGCCACTGCAAAGCACGGGGATCACGCGCTGGTTCGGCGGCAATCCCGGCGACGTGCGGCCCTACGGTTTCGGCTCTATGGGTCCCGGGGGCGCACTCTACGCGGTGGTCAATCCCTCGCAGAGCGTCGCGGCCATTCGCCTGCCTCGGCTCTCGTCCGAGCAAGCGGCCAATATCGGCGGCCGCGTCCTCTTCCGCGATGCGGGCTTCGAGCCGCAGCTCGAGGGCGATTCCCTCCGGCTAGGCCCTGGGGAGCTGGCGCTGGTCGGGTTCGGGCGCTACGCCGGAGCCGGATACGACCTCGGGGTGCAATCGGACATCCGCATCCCCCGCGGCATCGAGCCGCTCCCCGTACACTTCCGTTTCATTGAGACCCCGACCGACGCACCCGGGCCCCGCAACGGCATCTCGGTCAAGGCAGTGTTCGATCCGCCGGCTTCGGGCGATCTTCGCATCGTCATGCGCCAGCGCGATCCCGACGGCTCGGTCGTGCGCAGCAACAGCAGCGGCAAGATGGGCAGCTTCTTCACGATCCGCGCCTCGCAGGCGGGCCGCGAGATTCCCGTGGAAATCCGCTACGACACCGTGATCTGGAGCGGCCTCTCCTGGGGCGTGGGCGAAATCAGGCACGACCAGATCTCGCCGGGAGTACCGCTCCGCATCGAGCTTTCCTCGGGTGAGAGCGATCCAGCCTTACATCTCGAAGGCCGGGTCTACAGCGTCCGGTATTGAGCCGGGATCAGATTCTACCAAGGAGAGCATTCGACTCCTCGAAGCGGCGCAGGTTTCTCGGTACGTCGTAGGGCCGCTCGACGAGGGTCTCGGAATCCCACTCGCTGCGGGGCTGAGCGAAGAAATCTCCGCCGTAGACGTGGATCGCACCGGTCAAGCGCGGGATCGGATTGGTGACGGAGTGAATAATGTCCTTCCCGAGCGGCTCCGCGTCTTTCTCAGAGAGCGCCTTGGCACCCGCGGCTTCCACCTTGCTCCCCTCGCTGCCGGCGACGCGGCGCCAGAAGATGTTGTCCTCGCGGCCGGTATAGATGCCGATTACGGCCCACATGCGATGATTGTGAGGGAGGATCGTCATGTACGGTCCCCAGATCACGTTGATGATCGTGAGGTCGCTCGAGTTGTAGAGCTTCTGGATCTCGCCCCGCGCGGGAACGCCAAGCCCCTTGAGGACGGCGGCGGGGTCGCTGACCGCGCGGGCCACGACTTCCCGGACCGTCTTGTGCGAGGGATCGCTTTTGACCGCTGCCCGGCAATCCTCGATGAACCGCTCACGATCGAACATCCTCGTCCTCCTAGGAGATAACCCGGCGAATTCCGCGAAAAATCGTACCTGCTTCCCCGCTCAGCGCAAGCCCAGGATCGTACCGGCCATCGCACGGGGATCTCGCCGAGGCCAACGGCCGCTCTCGACTTGGTGCAGGAAATCGTCAACGGCCTGATTGAAGAGCGCGGGCTCCTCGAGGTTGATGGTGTGGCCGCTGTTGGGGATGACGACGAGACCCGCGGTCGGGATCACGCGCTTGAGATAGAGTCCCGGCTCGAGGCAGGGCCAGTCCTCGTCTCCGGTCACCACCAGCGTCGGCACCTCGATCTGCGCGAGCCGCGCCTCGAGATCGTAGAGCGAGGGCCGCTGGCGCTGCACGCCCAGCAAGGTCATGGCCGAGCCTGTCGTCGAATGCTCGCCGAGCTGGCGCGCGAATTCCCCAAAGCCGCGGGGGTCCTTGTTCTCGAACTGGACCCGCGTCGGTCCGCGTGCGTAGCTCGGCGCCACCTCGGCCATGCCCTTGGCCTGAAGGGTGGAGGCGGTCTTCTCCGCCTCAGCCTGGAATTGCTGGCGCTTGCCGGGCTCGGCGCCGTAGCCGCAGCCCGCGACGACGATCGAATGCGCGCGCTGCGCGTAGCGCAGGCCGCAATGCAGCGAGGCGAAACCGCCCATGGAGAGGCCCACTACATGCGCCTTTTCGATCTTGAGCGCGTCCATGACGGCGCGGATGTCGTCGCAGGCGCGATCCTGCGAATAGCGCGCAACCTCCGAAGGCACGTCCGAGGGCGGGTAGCCCCGCGCATTGTAGGCGACGCAGCGGTAGCGCCGTGCGAAATACCGCATCTGCGGCTCCCAGCTGCGGTGGTCGCCCGCGAACTCGTGCACGAAGATCACGGGAGTGCCGGAGCCGGTCTCCTCGTAATAAAGTCGGATGCCGTCGTCGGCGGTGAGATGGGGCATGGTGTCCTCCCTGCGGCGGGTCAGCCCGTGCGATTGGCGAGGCCGCCGTCGATCGTGACGATGGTGCCGGTGGTGAAGCCCGAGAGATCGGAGGCGAGGAACGCTGCCATCGCCGCGATCTCCTCGGGCGTCGCCGCGCGGCCAAAAGGCAACGCCTTCTCCAGCTCTTGCCAGCGCTCGGGATCGCCGAAGCGGTTCTTCGCCTCGAGCTTGGTCAGCATCACGTGCCGCTCGGTCGAGACCGGGCCGGGGTTGATCCCCACGACGCGAACGCCGAACTTCGGACTCATGCCGCCGAGCGCGCGGGTGAAAGCCATCAGCGAGGCGTTCCCCGCAGAGCCGGCGATGTAGTTGGCGTTCATCTTCTCGCCGGCGGCGCCGATGATGTTGACGATGACGCCGCGGCCGTGCGCCTTCATCAGCCGGAAATACTCCCGCGTCAGATTGATGTAGCCGAAGACCTTGAGGTCCCAGGCCGTGCGCCAGCGCTGCTCGTCCACGCTCTCGATGTCGCCGCCGGGAATGGCGCCGGCGTTGTTCACGAGGATGTCGAGGTCCGGGTATTTGTGCGCGAGGGTCGCGACGCTGGCGCTCTGGCTCATGTCCAGCGGCTCCGCGATCACGGAGACGTTCGCCTCCGCGAGGATGCGCTCGCGCCCCGCCGCGAGATCGGCGGCCGTGCGCGCCACCAGGACCACGTCGCAGCCCTCCTGCGCGAGCAAGCGCGCGGTCGCGTAGCCGATGCCCTTCGAGGCGCCCGTCACCAGCGCCTTGCGTCCCCTGAGATTAAGGTCCATGCCGTTGCCCTCCCGATCCTGAAGCCTAATGCGGCTCCGCCATCGCCCGCTCGAGCCATGCCCTCACATAGGGCGCGAAGGAGAGGCGGACGTAAATGCGAAACCGCGTCGGCTCGATCATCTGCAGGATCGCCGGCACCCGTGCAAGTCCTGTCTGCGCACAGCGGCCGTGCCCGAAGACGCGGGGGTGCAGGTCGAGGCTGGTGGCGGTCTCCAGCACCGCCCGCGCTTCCGGCCCCGCGAGATCGAAGACGACACGGCCCTGGGAGACGTCGCAAAGGGAGTGATGCAAGCCCTGAAGCGCCGTTTCCAGCCGGTGATTGAGATCGGACGCGGAGGCGGGGGCGGCGATGAGCCATTCGTCGGGCCCGAGCCAGAGGAGGCTCATCTCGCCGGATGCCGCGACCGTGTTCGGCTCGGTCGGCGGCGCCGTGCCGAGAACGCCCGCAACCGCCCTCGTAAAGGCGGCGTCGCCGGCATCGCCGCGGAGATTGAGCAGGAGCGGATGCGGCGGCTCGCGCAGCGTCGCGCGGGGAATCGCGTCAGCCATCGCGGCGCTTCCCTTCGGCGTCGTAGAAATTCGGCGCCACCACCTGCGCCTCGATCGTGCCGCTCGGAAGCGGCGCGTGGAGCGTCTCGCCGACCCGCGCCCGGCCGCCCCTGACTAGCGCCAGCGCGAAAGAGCGGCCGATGCGCGCGCCGTAATAGCTGGAGGTGACGTGGCCCACCATCGCCATCGGCGGTTTCGGCTTCAGCTCCCGCACGAGCTGCGCGCCCTCCGGCAGCACGGTATCGGGATCCATCGGCAGCAGGCCCACGAGCTGCTTGCGCTGCGGCTCGAGCATGCCCGAGCGCCGGAGCGAGCGGCGGCCCAGGAAATCCTTGCGCTTGGAGACCAGACCCTCGAGCCCGAGATCGAGCGGCGTGACGCTCCCGTCGGTCTCCTGTCCCACGACGATGAAGCCCTTCTCCGCGCGCAGCACGTGCATCGCCTCGGTGCCGTAGGGAGTGATGCCGATCCCCCGTCCCACCTGCATCGCCGCCTCCCAGAGCGCGCGGCCGTCGCGCGCGGGCACGTTGATCTCGTAGGAGAGCTCGCCCGTGTAGCTCACGCGGAAGACGCGCGCCGGGAAATCGGCGACGCGGCCCGCGCGCACGCTCATGAAGGGGAAGGAGCTGGGCTCCGCGGGGAAGCTCGGCTTCAGCGCCTCCAGCACTTGCGCGGCTTTCGGGCCCGAGAGCGTCACCGTCGCCCAATCCTCGGTGACGGAGGTGCAGTAGACCTTGAGCGTAGTCCATTCCGTCTGCAGCCATTCCTCGAGCCAATCGAGGACCCGCGCGGCGCCGCCGGTGGTCGTGGTCATGTAGTAGTGCGTCTCGCCGAGCCGCGTGGTGACGCCATCGTCGAAGACCATGCCGTCCTCGCGGCACATGAGGCCGTAGCGGCAGCGCCCGATCCCGAGGCTCTTGAAGCCGTTGGTGTAGACGCGGTCGAGGAATTCCGCCGCGTCCGGCCCCCTGAGCTCGATCTTGCCGAGGGTCGAGGCATCGAAGATGCCGACCGCGTCGCGCACGGCAAGACACTCGCGCCGCACCGCGCGCTCCATGTCCTCGCCGGGCCTCAGATAGTGCCGCGCGCGCTTCCACTGCCCGACGTCCTCGAAGACCGCGCCGTTGGTGACGTGCCAGGAATTGATGGGCGTCACGCGCACGGGATCGACGAGTCCGTCGCGCTGCGCGCCCGCGAGCGCGCCGAAGGCGACGGGCACGTAGGGCGGCCGGAAGGTGGTGGTGCCGGTCTCCGCGATCGTGCGGCCGACCGCGCGCGAGAGGAGCGCCAGCGCGTTCACGTTCGAGGTCTTGCCCTGATCCGTCCCCATTCCCGTCGTCGTGTAGCGCTTGACGTGCTCGACGGAGCGGAACCCCTCGCGTGCCGCGAGCGCGATGTCCGCGGCGGTCACGTCGTTCTGGAAATCGACGAAGTGCTTGGCCTTGCCGTCGCCGACCTGGCGCTCGCCGGGCAAGAGCCAGATCGGCCGCAGCGGCGTCTCCGAGCGCCGCTCCGCGCCGGGCATCGCGGGCGCGCTGCCGTCGCCGAATCCGGCCGTTCGCGCCGCCGCCGCACCCGCGGCGGCGCCGTCCGCCAACGCGTCCGCGAGAGCGAAGCGGCCGGCAGCGGCGCCCACGGAGAACTGGCGCTGCGCCGCCCGGTCCGGAACGAAAGCGGCGATGGCATCGTCGAAGCGAAGCCGCCCCTGCGACTGGCAGAAGAGATGCACCGCCGGATTGAAGCCGCCGGAGACGGCGAGGCACTCGCATTCGATGCGGTGGCGTGCGCCCGTAGCATTCACGCCGGACGCATCGAGGCCGCGCACCTCCACACCCTCGACGCGGCCGAGCCCGTGCAGCCCCACGACCGCGCGGCCCCCGAGCATGGGAATGCCGCGGCGCTGCGCCTCCTGCGCCCAGTAGCCGTCGCTTCCCGCGCGGACGTCGACGATGGCGCCGATCTCGGCGCCGGCCTCCGCGAGGACCACCGCCGCGCGATAGGCGCTGTCGTTGTTGGTAAGCACGACGAGCTTGCGTCCGGGGAGCACGCCGTAGCGCCAGGCATAGGCCGCGGCGGCGCTCGCGAGCATCACGCCAGGGCGGTCATTGTCGGCGAAGACCAGCGGCCGCTCGTGCGCGCCGGTCGCGAGGATCACCTCGCCCGCGCGCACGTGCCACATGCGCTGTCGCACTTTGCCGCGCCGTTCCTGCGGCGGGAAATGATCGCCGCGCCGCTCGACCAGGACGACCTCATTGTGGTCGTAGTAGCCGAGCGCGGTCGTGCGGAGCAGCAGCCGCACCTCCTCCATCGAAGCGAGCTCCGCCACCACCTCGGCGACGCGCTCGAGCGCGGGCCGCTCGCCCAGCGTCTCCGGCATGTCCAGAAGCCGGCCGCCGAATTCCGGCTGCTCGTCCGCGAGAATGACGCGGGCGCCGGTGCGGCCCGCCGCGTAAGCCGCCGCGAGGCCCGCGGGCCCGCCGCCGATCACGACCACGTCGCAATGGAGGTGGCGATGGTCGTAGATGTCGGGATCGGGCGCGGTCGGCGCGTGGCCCATGCCGGCCATGCGTCGGATGATAGGCTCCCACACGCGATCCCAGAGGAATTTCGGCCTGATGAAGGTCTTGTAGTAGAAGCCCGCGGCGAAGAGCGGCGCGAAGCGGTCGTTGAGCGTGCCGAGATCGTATTCGAGGCTCGGCCAGCGATTGATGCTGTGGGCGACGAGCCCGTCATAGAGCTCGACCTGCGTCGCACGCAGATTGGGCTCGGTGTCGCCGTGCTCGCCGAGCTGCACGAGCCCGCAGGGGTCCTCCGCGCCCGCGCCCATGATCCCGCGCGGGCGGTGATACTTGAAGCTGCGCGCGACCACGGCGATCCCGTTGGCGACGAGCGCGGAGGCCAGGGTGTCGCCCGCGAAGCCCTGATAGGGGATGCGGTCGAAGGTGAAGCGCAGCGGACGGCTGCGGTCGATGCGCCCGCCTTCGGGAAGACGCTCGCCGCTCATGTCTCGGGCTCCCGCTCGCCCATGCGGTAGACCGCGAGGATCTCGTGGCTGACGGTGCTGCGCAGCACGTTGAACCAGCGCCGGCAGCCCTGCGCATGCACCCAGCGCTCGCGATGCGGGCCCTTGGGATTCCTGCGCATGAAGAGATAATCCGCCCATTCCGCGTCCGAGATCGCGTCGGGGTCGGGCGGCCGTTGGATGTGCGCCTCGCCGCCGCAGCGGAACTCCGTCTCGTCGCGCGGGCCGCACCAGGGGCAGCGGATCAGCAGCATAGCATTTTCCTCAGTGCGCGACGCCGGCGGCGCCGTGCTCGTCGATGAGCGCGCCAGTGGTGAAGCGGTCGAGCTGGAACGGAGCATTGAGCGGATGCGGCTCGTCTTTGGCGATCGTGTAGGCGAAGACCCAGCCCGAGCCCGGCGTCGCCTTGAAGCCGCCGGTGCCCCAGCCGCCATTGAGGTAGAGCCCCTCGACCGGCAACTTGCCGATGATCGGCGAGGCATCGGGGCAGACGTCGACGATGCCGCCCCAGCTCCGCATCATCCGCATGCGCGAGAAGATCGGGAAAAGCTCCACGAGCGCCGCCATCTGGCCCTCGATCACGTGGAAGGAGCCGCGCTGGGCATAGGAGTTGAACCCGTCGATCCCCGCGCCCAGCACCAGCTCGCCCTTGTCGGATTGGCTCACATAGACGTGGACCGTGCTGGACATGACGACGCAGTTGAGGACGGGCTTCACGGGCTCGGAGACGAGGGCCTGCAGCGGATGGCTCTCGATGGGAAGCCGCACGCCCGCCATTCCCGCGAGCACGGAGCTGTGGCCCGCGGCGACGATCGCGATCTTGTCGGCGGCGATGTAGCCGCGGCTCGTCTCGACGCCGACGGCGCGGCCGCCCTCGCGGCGAATACCCGTGACCTCGCAGTTCTGGATGATGTCGACGCCGCGCGCGTCCGCCGCGCGCGCGAGGCCCCAGGCGACCGCATCGTGGCGCGCGATACCGCCGCGGCGCTGGAGCGTCGCGCCCAGGATGGGATAGCGCACGTCGGGCGAGGTGTTGAGGACCGGGCAGAAGGCCTTTACCTGCTCCGGCGTCAGCCACTCCGCGTCGATGCCGTTGAGGCGGTTGGCGTTGGCGCGGCGCACGCCCTCGCGCACCTCGTGGAGCGTGTGCGCGAGGCTCAGCACGCCCCGCTGGCTCAGCATGAGATTGTAGTTGAGGTCGGCCGAGAGCCCTTCCCAGAGCTTGAGCGAATGCTCGTAGATCGCGGCGCTCTCGTCCCAGAGGTAGTTCGAGCGGATGACGGTGGTGTTGCGCCCGGTATTGCCGCCTCCGAGCCAACCCTTCTCGAGCACGGCGACGTCGGTGATGCCGTGCTCCTTCGCGAGATAATAGGCGGTGGCGAGGCCGTGGGCGCCGCCGCCGACGATCACGACGCTATAGCGCGGCTTGGGATCGGGATGGCGCCAGAGCGGCGGCCAATCCCGGTGCCGGGAAATTGCGTTGCGCACGAGCGCGAAGATCGAGTAGCGCTTCATTGGCGGGAGAGAGGAAGGGCGCGAGCGCCTCGAACCTTAGCCCATGCTTTCGGAGCCGTACACCACGCTTGTTGGGTCGTCTGCCTCACACCAAAGGAGACACGTCATGAGCGAGACCGCATTGATCGTCGGCACCGGCAGCGGATTGAGCGCGTCGCTCGCTCGCTTGGCCACAAAACAAGGCATGAAGGTGGCGCTTGCGGCGCGCCGGCCCGAGAAGCTCGAGGGTCTCGCCAGGGAGACCAAGGCGCAGGTCTACAAGTGCGACGCGAGCCGGCGCGAGGACGTGGGGGCGCTCTTCGGCGCGCTCCAAGGCGATCTCGGCGTGCCCGACCTCGTGGTCTACAACCCCAGCTATCGCGTGCGCGGTTCGCTGATCGAGCTCGATCCGGTCGAGGTCGAGAAGACGCTGATGGTGACCTGCTACGGCGGCTTCCTCGTGGGACAAGCGGCGGCGCGGCTCATGCTCGAGCGCGGCCGCGGCTCGATCCAGTTCACGGGCGCCTCCGCGAGCGTCAAGGGCTATGCGGGCTCCGCACCCTTCGCGATGGGCAAGTTCGGCCTGCGCGGCCTCGCGCAGAGCATGGCGCGCGAGCTTGCGCCCAAGAACATCCACGTCGCGCATTTCGTCATCGACGGCGGCATCCGTCAGGTGAACGATGCGCGCGCGGCACAGCGCGGCCCCGACGGCATGCTCGAGCCCGATGCCATCGCTGAGACCTACCTCCACGTCCACCGCCAGCACCGCAGCGCCTGGACCTGGGAGGTCGAGCTTCGGCCCTGGGTGGAGACGTTCTAGGATTGCTCAGCCGCCGCCAGGCGCGCGACCAGCTGCTCGACGCGCTCGCGGATCGCTTCGCGTGCCACGGCAAAGCCGTCGCTCACCGCCGAGACGCGCCAGCGCTCAACCGGGCACCTCTCGGGCAGGTAGGGGCTGAGATCAGGCTCGAACGTAACCGCGGTGTGAGCGGATGCAGCCAATTCACGGCTTAGACGCTGCGGCCGATAGCGGCTTACGTCGGTTCCGTCGCCACGCAATCCCGCCACGATGGGCGCGGGCACGGCATCATCGGGCTCGGTCCCGGCGGAAGCCGCGCGAAGCCCGAGGCCGCGCTCGGCCGCCAGCCGATTGAACAATTCGGCCGCGATGAGGCTCTTCGCCGATCCGTGGAGACAGACAAACAGCACCAGCCCTCGCTCGCTCATCGCGCGCTCCTATTTCACTAACACCCAATCCGGCTGCAGCAGCGGGAAGGCCAACAATCCAATGACTGCGGTTGCCGCCATCAACATTGGGTTGCTCACCTTTTTCGTTCCGAAGAGCGCGCCGAGGCTCGCGAGGCCGACAGCGGCGGTGAGCCAGTCGCCGATCGCGATCTTGCCCAGCAGGATCGAGGCACCAAGGATGGTGCCGATCGCCGCGGCGTAGGCACCCCTGACGAACCCCTGCACGTTGGGATTGCGGCGGTGCCGGATCAGGATCGGCGCCACGATGAGCACCAGCATGAACGACGGCAGGAATATCCCGACGGTCGAGACCGCGGCGCCCGAGAAGCCCGCGACGAGATAGCCGACGAAGGTCGCGGTGATCACGACTGGACCGGGGCTCAGCATGCCGATCGCCACCGCCACGAGGAATTGCCGCCCGTCGAGCCAGCCGCTCTCCTGCACCAGCCCTTTCTCCAGGAACGGCACGATCACGAGCCCGCTGCCGAAGGTCAGGCTGCCGGCCTTGAGGAAGAAGAGCAGCAGCTTCGGCAAGCTCGCGCCGCCTGCCATGGGAACGCTCGCGGCCGATGGCGCGGCGCCGGCGGAGATCGCGAGCGCCGCGGTCGGGCCGGCCTTGCGAAAGAGCGTGCCGTAATAGAGGACGCCCACCGAGCCCGCACCGATGAAGACGACGGCCACCTCGGTCTGGAACGCCAGGGTGATCGCGAATGCTGCGGCGGCGAGCGCCCATTGCAGCCAATCCTCCATGCCGAGCCTCGCAAGGCGCCAGCAGGAATGGAGGATGAGCGCGATCACCGCCGGGCACACGCCATAAAAGACCGCGTTCATCCAGGAGAGGCTGCCGAATTCGACATAAGCGGCCGCGAACGCGGTGACGATGAGGAAATTCGGGAGAATGAACGCCCAGCCGCCAGCCCAGGCGCCCCAAAAGCCGCCGCGGAGATAGGAGATGAAGATCCCGACCTGGATCGCGAGCGGGCCCGGTAGCGATTGGCAAACGGCGATCGCGTCGCGCATCTCGGCCTTGCCTAGCCATTTCTTGCCGTCGACGAGCTCGCGCTCCATCTGTCCCACCAACGCCACCGGCCCACCGAAGCCGAGCGCGCCGAGCCTGAGGAAATAGAGGACGAGATCGCGGATGGCGCCGGGCTGGCGCGCGACGCGCGCCGGAGTCGCCGTGGTGCTGTCGTTCACGAGGGTCTCCCGCTTGCGTTCGTCTCCTCGGGCGGCCGCACGTGGCGGAACATCGCGAGGAGCAAGAGGTCGTAGATCGCCTTGAGCGCGCCACCGATCACCAGCGGCCAGCCGAATCCGGAGAGGCCGAGCAGGTAGCCGGAGATCGAGGGACTCACCGCGGCCGCGAGGCTCCGCGGCACCGAAGTCACGCTCGCCGCCGCCACGCGCTCCCCTGGCGTCACCACCGCCATCACGTAGGAGGTGCGCGTCGGTACGTCCATCTGCGAGAGCGCGCTGCGCACCAGCAATAGCGCCACGGCCGTCCAGAGATCCGGCGCGAAGGGCATCAGCACCATGCAGAGATTGGACGGGAGATGCGTGAACACCATGGTGTTGATGAGTCCGATGCGGCGCGAGAGCCGCGCCGCCGCGGGGTAGGAGAATGCCGCGAGCAAGCCGGTCCAGAAGAAGATCGACGCCGCCGTCGAGACCGAGAGACCGAAGCGATCGAAGAACCAGAGCGCCAGCAGCGACTGCACAAAGAATCCGCCGCCGAAGGCGTCGATGCTGAAAAGGCCGGCGAGAGTGAGGACGATGCGCTTGGACCGGCCGAGCGGCTGCTGCGCATCGTGCCGCTCCTGCGCCCGCGGCTGCGGCAGGCGGCGGTAGAGCAGGAAGGTCGCCAAGCCCAGCACGGTATAGACCGCGAACATCGACTGCAGCGATTGCACAAGGGTCATGGGCATGAGCGCACGCAGGAGGTCCGGGAGACCCGCCGCGAGCGAGCCCAGCGCCGCCACGAGCGAGCCCACGAGGCCGTAGACTGCGAACACGTCGGTGCGATGCCGATCCTCGATCGTCTCCGCGAGCAGCGCTTGCTCAAGTGGTAAGAAGACGCTGACATCGCCCGATGACGGATTGAGCGTGCCTACGAATGCGATCGCCAGGAGCGGCCAATAATCGGTCTCCAGCAGGAATCCCGCCCCGGTGAGGATCATCAGCACCGAAGCCGCAACCAATAGATGCTGTCGCCCAAAACGGTGCGCGGCAAATCCGACCCAGAGCGTGAGCAAGGCCGAGCCCACGAGCGTCGCCGTCGCGAGGACGCCGACCCGCAAGGGACTGAACCCCAGCACCGTCAGGTAGGCAGGCAGCAGCAGGCTCACGAAACCGTCGGCGAAGGCGCGCAAGCCTCGGCCGATCAGCAGAATGCGTGCGGCCGAGGTCACTCCTTCGGGAAGCAGGCGCCGGTTCATCGCGATAGGGATCCGCGAATCACGCGGCTTTCCCGTCCTGCGCCCGGCACCACGCGTAGAGCGCGTCGTAGAGCACCATGCCGTGGCGGAGCATCTCGTGATCGTCAGAGAAGATCGCCGAAAGACCCTGGGAGACCGCGAGCAGGCCCGGCGACTGCGGCGTCAAGTCCGGCCGCCCCGTGTCCGCGCCGCGCACGATCTCGGCCAAACGGCCTAGACCGGGCACGACGAGTTTGTGCCGTTGGATGAAAGCATCGAAGCTGCACTTGTCCGCGTGGTGTCCGTATTCGACGTCCGGCACGTCGAAGGGCGTGGCGCCGAGCTTTTGCGCCGTCGCCATCACCTCGGCTGCCGGCACGTAGAGGATCTCCGCCTCCTTATCGATGAAGCGCCGGATGAGCCAGGGGCAGGCGATCCGGTCGATCTTAGGCCGCTCGCGCGTAATCCATTTCATGACTTTCGCCTCCTTGTGGGCGCGGCGTGCAGGATACGCGGAGAGCGAATTTGATTCAACTGTTGCAATCGCTTAAAAATTTGATACGATTCTATCATGAGCTTCCAACCCGCCCTCGCGGACATCAAGCCGCGCAATTGGCTCCTCCTGATGCACCAGCTCCCACCGGAGCCAGCCTACTTCCGTGTCAAGATCTGGCGGCGGATTCAGGGACTTGGCGCAGTAGCGTTGAAGAATTCGGTTTACGCCCTGCCCTCCCGCGACGACACCCGAGAGGACTTTCAATGGATATTGCGTGAGATCGCTGCCGGGGGCGGGGAAGGCACCTTGGTCGAAGCCCGTCTTGTGGACGGCTTCACTGACGAGGAGCTCGAGGCCCTGTTTCAGGCTGCCCGCGACGCCGATTACCAGGAGATCGCGGAGGAAGCCCGGACGTTCGCGCGGGACCTCGATCAAGCGAAGGGCCGGGTGGACGCGGACGCAGCCTTACGCCGCTTGCGCCGCCGCATCGCGACCGTGGCCGCGATCGACTTCTTCGGCGCCACGGGCCGGCTGACGACGGAGGGGTTGATCTCCGCACTCGAGGAGCGGCTCGGAGGCGAGACGCCGGCCGCCGCGCCCACGCCGCCGCTCGCGGATTTCCGCGGGCGGGTTTGGGTCACGCGCCAAGGTGTTCACGTCGACCGCATCGCCTCGCTCTGGCTCGTGCGCCGCTTCGTCGATCCCGCTGCGCGCGTCAAATTCGTGCCCCCCAAAGGCTACCGCCCCGAGCCCGGCGAGATTCGGATCGACATGTTCGAGGCAGAGTTCACGCATGAGGGCGACCGCTGCACCTTCGAGGTGCTGCTGGATCGTCTCGGCCTCACCAAGCCCGCGCTCACCGCGATCGGCGAGATCGTGCACGACATCGATCTCAAGGACGCGAAGTTCGAGCGCGAGGAGACCGCGGGCGTCGCCCATCTGATCGCCGGGCTCTGCATGGCCGAGCGCGACGACGAGACGCGGCTCGCCCGCGGCTTCCAGCTCTTCGATGATCTCCACACCTATTTCCGCCGCAAGCGGAGCTGAAACGGGAGAACGCTCCATGACGAAGCCGGAAGCGGGCCGCGTGCTCGTGCTGTCCCGCGGCGAGATCGGTCGCCTCATGAGCTTCAGCGACTACGTCGAGGCGGTCGAGGCGGGCTTCAAGGCAGCGGCCGAAGGCCACGCGGTGGCGCCGCCCGCGCTCAGCCTCAATGTCAAAGATGGCGCCTTCCATGCGAAGGGCGCGGCCTTTCCACTGGGCGATCGCGTCTACGTCGCCATGAAGATCAACGGCAATTTCGCGGAAAATCGAGCGCGCCGAGGCCTGCCGACCGTGCAAGGCGCGATCTATCTCGCCAATGGCTGCAACGGCATGCCGCTCGCCGTGATGGACTCGATCGGGGTTACCATCGAGCGCACAGGCGCGGCGACTGCGGTCGCCGCCCGTCATCTCGCGCGGAGCGATGCCCGCACCGCATTTGTCTGCGGCGCCGGCGTCCAAGGTCGCGTCCAGCTCCGCGCCGTCGAGCTGGTCTGTCCATTGGAGCGCGCCTTCGTCTTCGACATCGATTCCAAGGCGGCCATTGCGCTTGCGGAGCGCATGAGCGCGGAGCTGGGGATTCCCGTATCCGCCGCGCCGGATCTCGCCCGCGCTCGCGAGTGCGATGTCGTCGTCACCTGCACCTCGGCGCATCGTGCATTTCTCGGCCCGGACCACCTGCGCCCCGGCGCATTCGTTGCCGCAGTAGGCGCCGACAATCACGACAAGCAGGAGATCGATCCCGCCCTTTTCCCGCGCGCGACGGTGGTGGTGGACAGCCTCGAGCAATGCGCGGAGATCGGCGACCTCCATCATGCGCTGGCGGCCGGCACCTTCACGCGCGAAAGGGTGCACGCGAGCCTCGCCGAGATCGTCGCAGGGCAAAAGCCCGGCCGCCGCAGCGCCGAGGAGATCACCCTCTTCGACAGCACGGGCCTCGGCCTTCAGGATGTGGCAGCGGCGGCGGTGATCTACGAGCGCGCCCTCGCGCGCGGCGCGGGAACGCGCCTCTCGCTCGCTTAGGCAGCGACACACCTGGCCTGCTTGTCGCGCGGCTGTCTCTGTGAGACAGAGCACTCCGTAAACAGAGCGGAGGTATTCTCATGACCACCGATGACGGAGCAGCAGCTGCAAGTCTCGAGGACATCGCGCGAATCGAGAGGCGCACTCGCGAGGCGCTCGTTTACGGCAGGAGTGGCGCGATCCTTATTCTCTGGGGTGTCCTTACCGCGGCGGGCTACCTTCTGGAACATTTCAATCCCGCCGACGCCGGCTGGCAGTGGCTTGCCATCAATTCCCTGGGATTCGCGGCGACTGTCCTTCTGCTGTGGCGTCCGCCGCTGTCGCGCGATGGACGGCTGCGCAATTGGCGTCTCCCCGTGGCCCTGCTCGTCCTCATCCTCTACGGCCTCATCTGGTCGCATCTGCTCTGGCCAGTCGAGTTACGAGGGCTCAGCGCGTTTTGGCCGACGCTCTTCATGTTCGGGTACGTGGTCGCGGGGCTTTGGATTGGGCGCTTCTTCACCCTCTGCGGACTTGCCGTCACGGCGCTGACCTTGGCGGCCTATCGCTGGGCCGGTCCGTGGTTTCCGCTATCCATGGCCGCGGTGGAAGGCGCTGCGCTGCTCGCAGGCGGACTTTGGCTGCGCAGCGTCGGCGTGCGCTGATGGGCGGCAACGACATCATTCATCAGGCCATGCGATTGCGGATCATGGCGGCGCTCGTCACGCTCGCGCCGGGGGCCGCCCTCGAATTCGCGCGCCTCAAGACCCTCGTCGAGGCAACCGACGGCAATCTCGGAGCGCATCTGGAGACGTTGGAGAAGGCGGGCTACGTCGCGGTCGAGAAGCGTTTCGTCGAGCGCAAGCCGCAGACGCGCATCGCGGCGACCGCCTCGGGCCGCCGCGCATTCCGCACCCATGTCGCCTATCTCCGCGGCATCTTGGATGGAGCCGCCGACGCCGACCGCTGAGCCGCGATCCGCGCCTTCGCCTCCTTGAGGCACGCCCCGCGGGTCGCGCGGAAGTTTCCCGCTTCCCACCAGGCCTCGACCTCGCGCAGGACGCGGCCGACCTCCGGTCCGTGCCTGAGGCCGAAACGCCGGAGATCGCGCCCCTTGAGGGGAAAGACCGGCCGCTTCGTCTTCGCCGCAAACCGCAGCAGCGCGCGCGTGCGGCGGCGCGATGCCGGCGCGGATTCCGCCGCCCGCATCAGCGCGAGATCGCGATAGAGCTCCGTCCCGAGATGGTAGAGCGCCCGGCGCTGCGTCCGGAGATCGGCCGCGAGGTCGACGGGCTGGGGAGACGCTACGAGCGCCGCCAGCCGGTCGCGCTGGGCGTTCGAGAATTTGAGGCGCAGCGCAAGCGCAAGCGCGCCCTCGCGATCGACGTCGACGAGCGCCGCGAGGCGGCGGATCGGATCGGGATCGGTCTCGATTTCGAGCATGCCCTCGAGGCGCTCGGTCCGCGTCGCTTCCGGCAGCACGACCGGCAGCACTCCGTCCTCCTTCATGAGTGCCAGGGTGGGCAGCGGGTCGGCCGCCTTCATGAGCTTCAGCAGCTCCGCGCACACGCGCTCGGCCGAGAGCCTCGGCAGCAGCGGCGCGAGGAGACGGCAGGCGGCGCGCGCCGCAGGATCGGCGGGCTCGCGCCCGAGCTGGGCGTGAAAGCGATAGAAGCGGAGGAGCCGCAGCACGTCCTCGCGGATGCGCGTCTCGGGATCGCCGACGAATCGCACGCGCCGCGCGCGCAGGTCCGGCAGGCCATGGACGTAATCGATTATGGTGCCGCCGGGATCAAGGAAGAGCGCGTTCATGGTGAAATCGCGCCGCTCCGCATCGACCCGCCAGTCGTCGATGAAGGTGACGCGCGCGTGGCGGCCCAGCGGCTCCACGTCGTGACGGAGCGTCGTGATCTCGAAATGCCGCGGCGGGATCACCGCGGTCACGGTGCCGTGCGCGAGCCCGGTCGGCACGACCTTGACCCCCGCTTTTTGGAGGAGAGCCATCACCGCCTCAGGTGCCGCCGATGTCGCGACGTCGATGTCGGAGACGGCGCGGCCCAGAAGAGCGTCGCGCACAGCACCGCCGACGAAGCGCGCGACCACTCCGCCTTTCCCGAGCACGCGCAGCAAGCGCCGCGTCGCGCGCTCGGTCATCCAGGGCTGCGGCGCGATGCGCGCGGCGCCGCTCTTGGAGAGGAAGATCCGCGGCAAGGCCGGCTACCGCGGCTGAGCCGGCACCACGTGGCCCGGCACGATCTTGCCGTCGACCGTGGTGGGCGGGACATAGACGCCGTTGCCGCTGCCGCCGAAGCCGAGCGAGGCCACTACCAGCACCAGTGCCACCAGCGCCAGGCCCGCCGCTGCAAGCCAGACCAGGGGAACCTTCTGCAATAGCTGGCCGCCCGCGTTAAGCTCGGCCCGGCGCATGGTCAGCACCCACAGCACGTAAAGCAGCGTCGGAAGCAGCAGCGGCAGGACGATCGTGAGCAGCACCCGGATCATCGACCGCTCAGCACCTCCGCGAGATTGACCAGCATCCCCGCCGTCGCCCCCCAGATATAGCGCCCGGGGTAAGGCAGGACGAAGAAGGCGCGCACGCGCCCCTTCACCTCGCGGCTGTGGCGCTCGTGATTGGCGGGATCGAGCACGAAGGCGAGCGGCACCTCGAAGACGTCCGCGACTTCATCGGGATCGGGCTTCACGGGATAGGGGATGCGCACCATCCCTACGACCGGCGTGATCTCGTAGCCGGTGCCGGTGATGTAGGTATCGAGGCGGCCAATCACGCTCACGTGATCGCCGGGCAGCCCCACCTCTTCCTCGGCCTCGCGGAGCGCGGCATGGACGGGATCGGGATCGCTGGGCTCGATCCGTCCTCCCGGGAATGCAACCTGCCCCGCGTGGTCGGAAAGGTGGGCGGTGCGCTGGGTTAGCAGCACCGTCAGCTCCTCCTCGTGGCGCACCAGCGGCACCAGGACCGCGGCGGCGGTCAGAGGCCGCGTGGGCGGCTGGCTCCCCGGCGTCAGCGAATGATCGCCGCGCACGCCCACGGGCAGCCAGCCGTCCTTGGGCGTGCCGAAGCCGCGGCGGCCGATGGCGGAATGCTTTAGCCGCTCGCGGACGAGCTCCTCGGTCATTACAGTCAGGCGATCTCTCCCAAGGGGAAGAACTCTTTGTTGCTCCAAACGCCGAAACGGAGGGCGTTTCCGACCCTCTCTTCCCGGCCCAGATCGACGAGCCGATAGAATACCGGCCGCGTGAGGCGTGCCTCCAGCCCGTCTCGCACTACTATATAAGGATTGGGAGCCCCGCTCACGGGATCGACGGCGATCCGCAGCGGATGCGCGGGTCCGGCGGCCACAATTTCGTCGAGATTTGTGCGGAAGGTTAAGACTTGCGCAGACCCCTCGCCTTCGGCATCGAGCTCCACCGCCAGGAACGGCGCGTCCTCGACGGTGATTCGGCCGCGCTCGGCGGGGGTGACGAGCCAATAGCTGCCATCTGCCTCGCGCTTGAGCACCGAGCCGAAAAGCCGCACCAGGCTCGCGCGTGTGATTGGAGAACCGCGATAGAACCAGCTACCATCCCGGGCGATGTGGATGCCGATTTCCCCGAGATCCCGCGGTGGGGGCCGGCCGGTCTTCCGGGCCGACTCGGCCGCGTGCGTCGCCAGCTGCCGCAGTTCCTCCGGAACCGGTTTATCCGTCATTCCCGCCGTCCGCCCTTACCGCTTTTTCTCGTGCCCTGAGGAGTCGATGCCGTGACCGCCCCCGAGCCGCTTTCCGCCGCCACCAAGGACCTCGTCGCAGAGGTCGAATCGCTGGGCCAACGCTTGCAGATCGTGCGCGATCGCATCGGCCGCGTCATCTTCGGCCAGCGCGAGGTGGTGGATCAAGCCCTGATCACCCTGCTCGCCGGCGGACACGCCTTGCTGATCGGCGTCCCCGGCCTCGCCAAGACGAAGCTGGTGGAGACCCTCGGCGTCGTTCTCGGGCTCGCGGACAAGCGCATCCAATGCACGCCGGACCTCATGCCCGCGGACATCCTGGGTGCGGAGGTACTCGAGGAGGCCGATACCGGCCGCCGCTCCTTCCGCTTCATCCCGGGGCCGGTCTTCTGCCAGCTCCTGATGGCGGACGAGATCAACCGCGCGAGCCCGCGCACGCAATCGGCGCTGCTGCAGGCGATGCAGGAGGGCCGCGTCTCCGTCGCGGGCCAATACCATCCGCTGCCGCGGCCCTTCCACGTTCTCGCGACGCAGAATCCGATCGAGCAGGAAGGAACCTATCCGCTGCCGGAAGCGCAGCTCGACCGCTTCCTGCTGCAGATCGACGTAGGCTATCCCGATCTCGAGGCCGAGCGGCAGATGCTGCTCGCGACGACGGGGATCGCGGAGGACAAGCCCGTCGAGGCCATGAGCGCCGCGGAGCTGCAAGCAGCGCAGCGGCTGGTGAGGCGCATTCCCGTCGGCGAGAGCGTCGTCGAGGCGATCCTCAAGCTCGTGCGCGCGGGGCGTCCCGACGCCTCGACGGACTCGGAGGTAACGGGCCGCATCGCCTGGGGCCCAGGGCCGCGCGCGAGCCAGGCGCTGATGCTCGCGACCCGCGCCCGCGCCCTCCTCGACGGCCGCTTGAGCCCCTCTATCGACGACGTGATTGCGCTGGCGCCGCCGGTACTGCGCCACCGCATGGCCTTGAACTTCTCCGCCCGCGCCGACGGCGTCACCATGCCGGATATCATCGACCGGCTGATCGCGCCGCTGCGCTGAGGCCGGAAACGGGATCGGATCGACCGCGATGGCAGCACCAGCCGCCCGGAGCGCGCTCAGACACCGCGCCGAGGCGCTCGCCGCCCAGCTTCCGCCGCTCCTGGTGGAAGCTGAGCGCGTGGCGGTGACGGTGTCGCAGGGCGTGCACGGCCGCCGGCGCGTCGGACAAGGCGAGACCTTCTGGCAGTTCCGGCAATACGAGCCCGGCGAATCCGCGCAGAAGATCGATTGGCGCGAGAGCGCGCGCTCCGAGCGGCTCTACGTCCGCGAGACCGAGTGGGAGGCGGCGGAGAGCGTCTGGATCTGGCGCGACACCTCGCCCTCGATGGACTACGCCTCCGCCAAGGATCTGCCCACCAAGCGCCTGCGCGTCGATCTCGTGGCGCTTGCCCTGGCTGCGCTGCTGATCCGAGGCGGCGAGCGCGTGACGCTCCTGGGCTCGGGTAGGCCGCCCGCCACGGGCAATGCCGTGCTCAATCGCCTGGCGCTCCAGATCGAGCGTGACGAGCGCTCCGGTCCGAGCCTCCCTGCCTTCGAGCAGCTCCCGCGCTACGCGCAGATCGTGCTGATCGGCGATCTCCTGGAGCCGCTCGCCGACATCGACCGGCTCGCGCGGCGCTTCGCGGCGATGGGAGTGAAGGGCCACCTGCTGCAAGTGCTCGATCCCGTCGAGGAGACACTGCCCTTCGAGGGCCGCGTGCGCTTCGAGGGGCTGGAGCAGGAGGACGCGCTGCTGCTGGCACGGGTCGAGACCGTCCGCGAGCGCTACGAGGAGAAGCTCAGGCACCATCGCGAGGGCCTGCAAGCCCTGACCCAGGCGATAGGCTGGAGCTTCGCGCATCACCGCACCGACCGGCCCCCGACGACGGCGCTCCTCGCGCTCTATGGCGCGCTCGCGCGCCCCAAGAACCGGTGAGCCCATGCTGAGCCTCGGCAGCCTCGCCTTCGCGGCACCCTGGATTCTCCTGGGATTCGCGGTGCTGCCGATCCTCTGGTGGCTGCTCCGGGTGACACCGCCCGCGCCCAAGCGCATCGTCTTCCCGGCGCTGCGGCTGCTGCGCGACCTGCTGCCGCGGGAGGAGACGCCCGCGAAGACGCCGCTCTGGCTCATCCTCATGCGGATGGCGCTCGCTGGGCTGGTGATCCTGGCGCTCGCCCATCCGCTCCTCAATCCGAATGCGCGGCTCATCGGCACCGGCCCGCTGGTGATCGCGGTCGACGACGGCTGGGGTGCCGCCGCGCATTGGCAGGAGCGGCAAGCGGCCCTCGCCCAGCTCGTGGGTCAGGCGCAGCGCGAGGAGCGCCGCGTGGTGCTGCTGGGCACCGCGCAGGAGCCCGGCGGCGTGACGCCGCCGCCGCTCTCGGTGCTGCGGCCCGACGACGCGCGCGCCGCCGCCGCGGCCATGACCCCGCACCCATGGCCGGTTGATCGCAAGGCGGCGCTGGCGCGGTTGCAGGCGCTCGCGCCGCAAGATGCGACCGCGGTCTGGCTCAGCGACGGGCTCGAGGACGGCGACGGCTACGCCTTCGCCGAGGGTCTTACGGCGATGGGCGCGCTCCGCGTGGTGATGGACGCGCAGACCGACCTGTCGCGGCTGATCGCTCCCGGCGATGCCGAGGCCAAGGACCTCACGGTCCTTGTCCGGCGCGCGGGTATCGCGGGGGAGGAGCATTTCTTCGTCCGCGCGGTCGGCGATGACGGCCGCCTGCTCGCGCGCGCGGAGGCGCAGATCGCGCCCGGCACCGACAGCACCGCCGTTGCGCTCAAGATGCCGGTCGAGCTACGGAATCGCGCCGCGAGCGTGATCGTCGAGGGCGAGTCCTCCGCGGGCGCGACGCTGCTCCTCGACGAGCGCTGGCGCCGCCGCCCCGTCGGCATCGCGGCGCCGCCGCCCGGCGAGGCGGCGCAGCCGCTGCTCTCCGGCGCCTATTATCTCGAGCGCGCCTTGCAGCCCTTCAGCGAGGTCCGCCGCGGCAGCGTGAGTCAGCTCCTGCAGCGGGAGATCGCGGTGCTGCTGCTCCCGGATGCCACCACCCTCGACAGCGGCGACCGCTCGGCGATCGTCAAATGGATCGAGGGGGGTGGGCTCGTGCTGCGCTTCGCGGGGCCGAACCTCGCGGAGAAGTCCGACGATCTCCTGCCGGTAACACTCCGGCGCGGCGGGCGCGTGCTCGGCGGCGCGCTCTCTTGGGAGAAGCCCGCGCATCTCGCGCCCTTCGCAGCCGACAGCCCCTTTGCCGGCCTCTCCATACCCGATGACGTGACCATCACGCGCCAGGTGCTCGCGGAGCCCGCGCTCGATCTCAGCAGCAAGACCTGGGCGCGGCTCACCGACGGAACGCCGCTGGTCACCGCGGAAAAGCGCGGCAAGGGCTGGCTCGTCCTCGTGCACACCACCGCCGATCCCGAGTGGTCGACGCTGCCGATCTCCGGTCTTTTCGTGGACATGCTCCGGCGCGTAGTGGGGCTGAGCCAGGGCATCGCGGCCACAGCCGATGTGGCGCTGCCGCCCGTCGAGACCGTCGACGGCTTCGGCCGCCTCGGCCCCGCGCCCGCCTCCGCGCAGCTCATCCCCGCCGGCGCCTTCGCGGAGACGCGTGTCGATCCGCGCCATCCCCCCGGCTTCTACGGGACGTCGGACGCGCGGCGTGCACTCAACCTCGCCTCCTCGGTGCCGAAACTGACGCCGCTCACGAGCCTGCCGCCGGGTACGGCGCTGCAGCCCTATGAGCGCGGCAAGGAAGTCGACTTCCGGCCCTGGCTCCTCGGCGCGGTGCTGGGGCTCGCCCTCGTCGATCTCATCATCGCATATACGCTGAGAGGCCTCCTCGGCGGCATCGGGCGAGCGCGGCGGGTGGCGACGGGCGCACTCATCCTCATGGCCCTGGCGCTCCCTGCGCGCGCCACAGGCGACGACGAGACTGCGATCCGCGCGAGCTCCGAGTTCCACCTCGCCTATGTGCGCACGGGGATCGCCGAGGTCGACGACGAGTCGCGGGCGGGCCTCGCGGGTCTCGCCGACGTGCTCAACCGCCGCACTGCCGTCGAGGGTGCCGATCCGCTCGAGGTCGACATCGAGGCCGACGAGCTCCTGTTCTATCCGCTCCTCTACTGGCCGGTCGTCGAGGGGCAGCACCTGCCCTCGGCAAAGGCGATCGACAAGATCAACCACTACCTCGCGACCGGCGGCACCATCCTCTTCGACACCCGCGACCAGGGTGAGCGCAATGCCGCGACCGCCTTCGAGGCGCAGCAGCAGCTGCAGCGGCTCGTCGCCGGCCTCAAGGTTCCGCCGCTCGTCCCGCTGCCGCCGGACCACGTCCTCACCAAGGCCTTCTACCTCATGCAGGAGTTCCCGGGACGCTGGAGCGGCGGGCGGCTCTGGATCGAGCCCACGGAAGGCAAGGTCAACGACGGTGTCGCCTCGATCATCGTCGGCAGCAACGACTTTGCGGGCGCCTGGGCGATCGATAGCCAGGGCCGACCACTCTACGCGGTCGTGCCCGGCGGCGAGCAGCAGCGCGAGATGGCCTACCGCTTCGGCGTCAACCTCGTGATGTACACCCTCACCGGCAACTACAAGACCGACCAGGTGCACGTGCCCGCGATCCTGGAGCGCTTGGGCCAATGAGCCTCGCCGGCTACAGCCTCGCGACCTCTCCGCTGCTGCCGTGGTGGGCGATCGGCGTCTTCATGGCGCTCGCGGCGCTCGCCCTCGGCTTCGGCGCAGTCCGGCGCGCGCGCGGCACGCTCTGGCGCCTCCTTGCGACTGCGGTGCTCGCGGTCATCCTCTCCGACCCCGCCCTCATCCGCGAGGACCGCCAGCCCCAGCGCGACGTGGCCGTGATCGTCGTCGACGACAGCCCGAGCATGCGGATCGGCGAGCGCCGGCAGTTCGCGGCAACCGCTCTCGATCAGGTGACGGAGAAGCTGAAGGCTCTGCCCGATCTCGATCTCCGTATCGTCCATGCGGGCGCGCCAGAGGCCGGAGCGGGTCTCGCGGACAATGGCACCCGGCTCTACAACGCGCTCCAGCACGCCTTCGCGGACGTGCCGAAGCAGCGCATCGCCGGCGCCGTCATGATCACGGACGGCGAAGTGCATGACATGCCGCCCGCCGACCGTCTCGATTTCCCAGCGCCGCTCCACGCGCTCATAACGGGAAAGCCCGGCGAGGCCGACCGGCGGCTCCTCGTCAAGGCCGCGCCGAGCTTCGGTCTCGTCGGCAAGGAGGTCGCGGTGACGCTCCGCGTCGACGATCTCCCGGACACCGGCCGTTCGCAGGGGCAAGCACGCGTCACCATCCGCAAGGACGGCGGCCAGCCGAGGATCCTCACCGTGCCCATCGGCCGCGACACCGAGGTCCGCATCCCCATCGACCACGGCGGCCCCAACGTCGTGGAGATCGAGGCCGAGCGCGGGCCCCAGGAGCTCACGCTCGAGAACAACCGCGCGGCCTTCGTGGTGAACGGCGTGCGCGACCGGCTCAAGGTGCTGCTGGTGAGCGGCGAGCCGCATCAAGGCGAGCGCACCTGGCGCAACATCCTGAAATCCGACCCCTCGGTCGACCTCATCCATTTCACCATTCTGCGCCCACCGGAGAAGCAGGACGGCACGCCCATCCGCGAGCTCTCGCTGATCGCCTTCCCGATCCGCGAGCTCTTCGACGTGAAGCTCGAGGAGTTCGATCTCATCATCTTCGACGATTACCAGCGCCGCGGCGTGCTGCCGATGTCTTATCTCGACAACATCGTGCGCTTCGTGCGGAAGGGCGGCGCCTTCCTCGAGGCCTCGGGGCCGGGCGTGAGCCCGGCCTTCAGCCTCTATCGCACGCCGCTCGGCGCAATCCTTCCGGCGGAGCCGACGGGCCAGGTCTACGAGCAGGGATTCAAGCCGCGCGTCAGCGAGCAGGGCCTGCGCCATCCCGTCACCGCCGATCTTGCCGGCGGCACCGGCGTCGATGCCAAGGACCCGCGCTGGGGCCGCTGGTTCCGCAGCGTCGACGCCACGCCCAAGGAAGGCGTGCCCGTGATGATCAGCGGCAACGACCGGCCGCTCCTGGTGCTGAGCCGCGCCGGCGAGGGCCGCGTGGCGCAGTTACTCTCGGATCAGATGTGGCTTTGGACGCGCGGCTTCGAGGGCGGCGGCCCGCAGGCGGAGCTGCTGCGGCGTCTCGTCTATTGGCTCATGAAGGAGCCCGACCTCGAGGAGAATGCGCTGAGCGCGCGCGTCGAGGGCAACCGGCTGCTGATCGCGCGGCAATCCCTCGAGAAGGACGACCGCCCCGTGCAGGTGACGGGCCCCGACGGCGTCATGCGCGTGGTGCCGCTCACGCCCGAGAGCGGCGGCCGCAGTGTCGCCACCGTGCCGATCGAGGAGAGCGGCCTCTACCGCATCACCGACGGCAGCCGTACCGCGCTCGCGGCTGCGGGCGCCCTCAACCCCATCGAGATGTCGGACGTGCGCGCGACCGACGAGAAACTCTCGCCCGCGATTGCCGCGACCGGCGGCGGCATCTACTGGGTCGGGCCCGGCTCAATCCCCGATGTCCGCCGCGTCGAGCCCGGGCGCAGTGCCTCCGGCCGGAGCTGGATGGGCTTCCGCGCCAACGGCGACTACATCGTGACGGGCGTCCACGAGACGCCGTTGGTGCCGGGAATCCTCGCGCTGCTGCTGGCGCTCGGCGCCTTCATCGCCGCTTGGCGCCGCGAGGGGCGGTAGCTCGCCGCGCGGCTTCCGCCAGTATCCAGGCGCGGAAGGCCTTCACCTTCGACAGCGGCGCGGCGGCGCGGGGGTAGACCAGGTAATAGGCGGTCGTCGGCGGCACGCGCTCGGGAAAGAGGCGGACGAGGCGGCGCGCGTCGAGATCGGGCGCGACCATCTCGCCCCGCGCAAGCGCGACGCCGAGCCCCT
Organism: Allostellaceae bacterium; assembly: GCA_035541215.1. GTDB lineage: Bacteria > Pseudomonadota > Alphaproteobacteria > ATCC43930 > CGMCC-115725 > DASZHJ01. The sequence continues at coordinate 59,832 of DATKNV010000088.1, forward strand.
CGACCGCCGCCTGGAGCATCAGCGTCTCGTCGCTGAAGATCGGCCCGTGCCGCGGCTCGCCGCGCGCCAATCCCATGGCGCGGAACCATGGCGTCCAAGGCTGGCGCTCGCTCCGCAGCAGAACGCAGCGCTCGAGCTCCGCCGGCCGGCGCGGCAGCGCGCCCCCGTCGAGGCGCGGGCTTGCGACCGGAAAGACCTCCTCGTCGAAGAGCTTCTCCGCGACGACTCCGGGCCAGCCGCCCGTGCCGATGCGGATCGCGAGATCGACGCCGTCGCGGCCGAATTCCGCGAGCGCGTGGCTCGCGCGGATGTCGATGTCGAATTCGGGATGCGCGGCGTGGAAGCGCGCAAGCCGCGGGATGAGCCAGAGCGAGGCGAAAGACGGGAGCAAGCTTACCGTCAGCAGCTGCGGATCGCGCGGGCCCGCGACCTCCGCCACGCTCTCCGCGAGCTCGGCGAGGACGCCGCGGACGCGGCTTCCGAACTGCTGGCCTGCCTCGGTGAGGAAGAGCCTCTTGCCCTCGCGGCGGAAGAGCGGCACTCCCAGCTGCGCCTCCAGTGCCTTCATCTGGTGGCTGATCGCGCCAGGCGTGAGGTGGAGCTCCTCCGCTGCGCGCGTGAAGCTCAGATGCCGCGCCGCCGCCTCGAAGGCGCGCAGTGCCGCGAAGGGCGGCAGATGCAAGGCCATGCCCTAGCGTTAATATAATTCACTCATCGCGTCAAAAGACTTCGTTTTGAAGCGTTATTTTCCGTGGCTATCCTGTAACCCGGTTCGTGAAGCTTCCTCACGAGGTCGCTCGTGCTTCGGCTCTACAATTTCCAGGGCTCGGGAAACTCCTACAAGCTGCGGCTGCTGCTGACGCAGCTCGGGCAGCCCTTCGAGCGCATCGACATCGACCTGCTCGGCGGCGAGACCGCGAGCCCGCGCTTCCGCGCGCGCAATCCACTGGGCCAGACGCCCTTCGTCGAGTTCGATGACGGCCGCGTGCTCGCGGAGTCGAACACGATCCTCTGGCACCTTGCAGAGGGCACGCCCTATCTCTCGACCGATCCCTGGACGCGGGCGCTCACGATGCAATGGATGAGCTTCGAGCAATACCGGCTCGAGCCCAATATCGGAACGCCCCGCTTCTGGATCAAATACGCCGGAGCCGCGGATGTGCGCCGCGAGCAGATCGCGGAGAAGCAGAAGGCCGGAAATGTCGCGCTCGCCATCCTCGACGCCCATCTCGCGCGCGAGCCCTTCGTTGCGGGCGGACGCTACGGCATCGCGGACGTCTCGCTCTACGCCTACAGCCACATCGCCGAGGAGGGCGGCTACGACCTCGCGCCCTATCGCGCACTCCGTGCCTGGTTCGAGCGGGTGCGCGCGGAGCCCCGCCACGTCACCTTCGAGGCCGAGCTCGGCCGCGTCATTCCCTGGCCGGAGGCCCGCCGATGACTCGCGCTTTCACGCGCCTCGCCTTCACCGAGACCGTCAAGGAGGCGCAACGCCGGAACGGCACGCGCCGCAACGGAGAGCGGCTCGAGAATCATCCCGCCGCGAACGATGTGCTGACGCAAGACCTCGTCCGCTTCATCGCCGAGCGGGACAGTTTCTTCCTAGCCACCGCGAACCATGAGGGCTGGCCCTACCTGCAGCACCGCGGCGGCCCGCCGGGCTTTCTGCAGGTGCTCGACGAGCGCACCCTCGCCTTCGCGGATTTCGAGGGCAATAAGCAATATCTGAGCGTCGGCAATCTCGCCGAGAACGATAGGGTGTGCCTCTTCCTGATGGATTGGGCGAACCAGCGCCGCCTCAAGATCTGGGGCCGCGCGACGGTCGTGGAGGACGCGACCTTCGTCGCGGCGATGATGCCCGAGAATTATGACGCGAAGCCCGAGCGCGCGGTCCGCATCCACGTCGAGGCCTGGGACCTCAACTGCAACCAGCACATTACCCGGCGCTTCAGCGAGCGCGAGCTCGCGCCTGTGGTGGCTCACTACCGCGCGCGGATCGCGGAATTGGAGGCGAAGCTGGAGGCGGCGGGGGTATCGGCGACCTGACGAGACTCAGAGCATCCGAAGGCGATGCCGCCGCTGGCGCGCGACGAGGAAGCCCACGAGAGCGAGATTCATCAAGTTGAAGACGAGACCAACGCCGAAGGCCGGTGCGTAGAAGCCCACGCGATCATAGATCGCGCCCGCGAGCCAGCCGCCTGCGGCCATGCCGGAGCCGCTGAAGACGAAGAAGGTGGGAATGCGCTTTCCAGCCTCCGCCGCCGGGAAGAGATCACGGATCGCGAGAACGTAGGCGGGAATGAGGCCGCTGAAGCCGAAGCCGAATCCGGCGGAGACCACGAAAAGGCCGACCTCGTCCTGCGTCACCAGGAATGCCGCCATGGCCGCCGCCTGGCAGGCGGAAGCCGCCAATATCGTCCTCAGGCCGCCGATCCGATCGGAGATCAGCCCCCAGACCTGACGGCTGACGAAGGCGCAGCCCAGCAGCAGCGAGAGCATGAGGGCGCCGCGTACCGGGGCGATACCGAGGTCGCCGCAGAACGCCACGAGATGGCCCTGAGGCATCGCCATCGGGACACAGCACATGAATCCCGCCGCCGCCAGGAGCGCGAGCGCGAGATTGGCATTGAGGCCAAGCACCGGCTTCCCCGCGACCGGACCGTGCGCGACAGCGCCAAGCGGCGCGGTGTCCGGCGGCGCGCGCAGCACTAGGCCAGCCGCCGGGACGACGATGGCGACCTCGAGAAGCGCGAAGAGCGCCATGGTTTGCCGCCAGCCGAGCTCCGCGATTCCCCGCTCGAAGATCGCGGGCCAGAGTACGCCCGCGATGTATTGGCCGCTCGAGATCAGCGCCAAGGCGGTGCCGCGGCGGCGATCGAACCAGCGGCTCACATAGACGTAGAGCGGCGCATTGATCCCGGCGTTTCCGATGAGGCCGATCAGCAGGCCGTGGCCGAGATAGAGGGCGAAGGCGCCGCCGAGCGTCGAGACGACGAGGCCCGCTCCGATCATCGAGGCGCCGAACATCACCGTCCATCGCGCGCCGATGCGCTCGGCGACGCGGCCCATCGCGAAGCCTCCGAGGGCGGTGCCGAGCCAGGCGAGCGAATAGGCGAGCGCGGGGACGGAGCGCTCGCCCCCGAGCGCCTTGGCAATGGGCTGCAGGCCGACGACGGCGACGAGCGGCGCGCCGAAGGAGAGCGACATGATGCCGAGCACGGTCGCCGCAACGATCCAGGAGGTCCTGCTTTCGACGCTCTGCGGCCGCGTGCCGATCCCCGCGGAGGCGGCGATCTCAGCGTCGCGTCCGGAAGCGGCTAGGGACATCTGCGCCTCGAGCGAGTGGGCCGGCGGCGGCCCAATCGGGGCGCCGCAGCCAAAAGACCGCAACCCCCCGGGTTTCGCAAGGCTTCGGGCAGGGGAGACGGCGCATGACTGCCTTGCCAGTGGGCGAAATCCGCAATTTCCGCTAAGGTGCGCCGCCGCCAGGCCCTTAGGGCCGCGCATTCGCTGGAACTTTTGCCATTGGGCATGCTGAGATCGGTCCTTGCCCCCGTCCATCCCGACGGGTGGCCCTTCATCGCCGCAGCGCTCTTCCTAGCGTTCATCCTCTTTTTGGTGGGATGGGCGCCGCTTGGGTGGCTTGCCCTGGTGCTGGCGCTCTGGATCGCCTATTTCTTCCGCGATCCCTGGCGGGTGACGCCGAGCCGGCCCGGCTTGGTGGTGAGTCCCGCCGATGGGATCGTGGTGACTGCGGACCGCGCGCCGCCGCCCAAGGAGCTCGGGATGGGCGAGGCGCCGATGACGCGGATTGGCATTTTCCTCAACGTCTTCGACGTGCACATGAACCGCATTCCCCTCGCCGGCCGCATCGCGAAGCTCGCCTACCGCAAGGGCCGCTTCCTCAACGCGAGCCTCGACAAGGCGAGCGAGGAGAACGAGCGCATGGCGATCCGCATCGCCTCGGTCGAGGGCGCCGAGGTGGCGGTGGTGCAGATCGCGGGGCTGATCGCGCGGCGCATCGTCTGCGACCTCGCGGAGGGACAGGAGGTCGCGACCGGCGAGCGCTTCGGCCTCATCCGCTTCGGGAGCCGCACGGACGTCTATCTCCCGCCGGAATGGGCGGTGCTGGCGATCCCGGGACAACGCGTCATCGGCGGCGAGACGGTCATCGCCGACGCGGTTGCGCGCGAGACGCCGCGGCAAGGGAGGGCGCACTGATGCTGCGCCGGCCGCGCATGCGCGTCAGGGTCCGCGTCCGCCCGCTGAGCTTCTCGCTCAACCGGATGATCCCCAACATCCTGACCATGCTCGCGCTCTGCGCGGGCATGACGGCGATCCGCTTCGCGATCGTCGACCGATTCGAATCGGCGGTGGCGGCGGTGATCATCGCGGCGATCCTCGACGGGCTCGACGGCCGCATCGCGCGCCTCCTCAAGGGCACCTCCAGTTTCGGCGCCCAGCTCGACTCGCTCTCGGACTTCGTGAGCTTCGGCGTGGCACCCGCCGTGCTGCTCTACCTCTGGACGATGTCGCACTATCCCGGCTTCGGCTGGGCGGTGGTGCTGATCTTCGCGGTCTGCTGCGCGCTGCGGCTTGCGCGCTTCAACACCCAGATCGGCGCGGAGCTTCCGCCCTACGCCTATAACTTCTTCACGGGCGTCCCAGCACCGGCCGGAGCGGGGCTGGTCCTGTTGCCGATGATCGCGGATTTCGAGTTCGGCGGCGACATCGTCTTCCGCTCGCCGATTCTCAACGCCGTGACGATCATTGCGGTCTCCGCACTGATGGTGAGCCGCGTACCGACCTTCGCGATGAAGCGATTCCGCGTGCCGCAGGAGTGGGTGCTGCCGACGCTTCTCGTGGTAGGCGCGCTCGCGGCCTTCCTCACGACCGAGCCCTGGGCGACGATGCTGGTGATGGGCGCGCTCTACCTCGGCTCGATCCCCTTCAGCATCCGCTCCTATCGGCGGCTCCGGCGGGCCGCAGAGGCGATGCGCGCGGCGACCCTGCGTGTCGCGAGCGAGGCCGCGGCCGCCGCCAACCGTCCGACCGATTGAGCCGCCGTCATCGAATCGTAGCGATCGCGGTCTAAGCGCTCACGCGGGAACCCAGGAAAGGATACACGTCATGGGGAAGCAAATTGCCCGCGCGCTTGCGCTCGCACTGGGGCTTTGGAGCGGTGCCGGTTACGCGCAGTCGGGCACACTCACGCTCTACACCTCGCAGCCCGACCGGATCGCCGCCGAGACGGTCGCGGCTTTCAACAAGCGCCATCCTGCGGTCCGCGTCGAGATCTTCCGCTCCGGCACCACGGAGGTCATGAACAAGCTCGCGGCAGAGTTTCTCGCGGGCGATCCCAAGCCCGATGTCCTCTTCATCGCGGATGCCGTCACCATGGAGGGGCTCAAGGCGGAGGGGCGGCTCCTCCCCTTCCCCGAGGCCGACGTCTCCGCGCTTCCCACCGCGGCCTACGACAAGGACAAGACCTATTTCGGCTCGAAGCTCATCACCACCGGGGTCGTCTACAACACCGCGGCCAAGCGGCCGGACTCGTGGCTCGATCTCGTGAGTGCGGAGGCCAAGGGCCAGGTGGTGTTGCCGAGTCCGCTCTATTCCGGCGCCGCCGTCATCCATATGGCCGCGGTGAGCGCAAATCCCGCGCTCGGCGCCGACTACTACGCGAAGCTCGCGGGAAACGGCGCCATCGCCGTCCAGGGCAATGGCGGCGTGGTGACGCAGGTCGCGGGCGGGCAGAAGATGTACGGCGTGCTCGTCGACTTCATGGCGCTCAACGCCAAGGCCAAGGGCTCGCCGGTCGATTTCGTCTTCCCGCGCGAGGGTGTGAGCGCCGTTACCGAGCCGGTGGCGATCCTCAAGACCGCGAGGAATCCTGAGGCGGCGAAAGCCTTCGTCGCCTTCATCCTCTCGAAGGAGGGACAGGAGCTCGCGGTGCGCCAGGGTTTCCTGCCGGCGCGCACCGACGTGGAGCCGCCCGCGGGCTTCCCGAAGCCGGCCGAGCTGCACATTCTGCCGCTGGACATGGGCAAGACGCTCCAGGAAACGAGCGAGCTCAAGGCGCGCTTCAGCAAGCTCTTCGGGGGCTGACGCAGCCTTGCGCGGGCTCGGCGGCACGGCAGGCGAGCGCGCGATCCTCCTCGGTCTCGCCCTCGCCGTCGCCGCGCTGAGCCTCGTCCCCCTGGGGCGGCTCCTCGTGGAGGGACTGGCCTCCGGCGTCTTTCGGGACGTGTTGACGGCGCCGCGGACCTGGCTCGCCGCGGAGCGCACGCTCGCGACGGCGCTGACCTCGACGGCGATTGCGCTCGTTCTCGGCACCGCAATGGCGCTCCTCGTGGGTGCGACCGACATCGGTGCCAAGGGCGCGCTCGGCTTCGCCTTCCTGCTGCCGCTGACGATCCCCTCGCAGGTGACGGCAATCGCCTGGATCGAGTTGCTCGCGCCGACGAGCCCGCTCCTCACGGCGCTCGAGCTCACGCCGACCCTGGGCTCGCCGCATCCCCTTTACGGCTTCGGCGGCATCAGCTTCCTGATGGGGCTCGAGCACGCGCCGCTGGTATTCCTCTCGCTCCGCGCGGGGCTTCGCTCGCTGCCGGGCGACTTGATCGAGGCCGCGGAAGCCGCAGGCGCCGGGAGGCTCAGGGTCCTCCGCACGATCGTCCTCCCGCTGCTCCGGCCGGCGCTCGTCGCGGGCGGCGCCCTCGCCTTCGTCTCCGCACTCGGCAATTTCGGCACGCCCGCGCTTCTCGGCATTCCCGCAGGCTATTCCGTGCTAACGGTGCTCATTTACCAAGAACTCGCGGGCTTCGGTCCGCAAGCCATCGCGTCGGTCGCAGTGCTCTCGCTGCTGCTCGGCGTCATCGCTGCCGCGGGCGTCGCATTACAGACCGTCGCAAGTCGCCGCCGCGACGTGCGCACCGCGCGACCGTCCGCTCGGCGGCTCATTCCGCTGCGGCGCTGGCGCCCGGTTTTTTCCGCCCTCGCTTGGCTCGCCGTCGCCGCCCTCGTCGCATTGCCTCTTGTGGCACTCATCTCCACCGCGCTCGTTCGCGCCTACGGCCTCCCGCTCAACGCAGCGACGATCACCTCCGAGAATTTCCGCTACGTCCTTGCCGAACATGCCGCAACCGCGCGTGCCGCGTTCAACAGCTTCTTTCTCGCGGCAGCAACCGCACTCGTGACCGCGGCCGCGAGCGTGCTCCTGGCCTATCTCCTGGTCTGGCGCCCCGGCGCGCTCGCGCGGCTCGTGAGCATTGCGGCGGAGCTTCCCTATGCACTCCCGGGCGTCGTCCTGGCGCTCGCGATGATCCTGATCTTCCTGCGCCCGCTGCCGCTCCTCGGCGTCACGCTCTATGGGACGCTCGGGATCATTTTCGTGGCCTATCTCGCGCGGTTCCTCGTGCTCGCGCTCCGCACGACCGTCGCGGGGTATCTCCAGCTCCACGGCAGCCTCGAGGAGGCCGCGCGCATCCTCGGCGCGGGGCTTTGGCGGCGGATCGCGACCGTGATCCTGCCGCTCGCGGGGCCGGCGGTGGCGGCGGGGGCCGTGCTCGTGTTCCTGACCGCGCTCAACGAGCTCACGGTCTCGGCGCTCCTGTGGTCGGCGGGCAACGAGACCCTCGGTGTCCTGGTCTTCAGCCTGGAGCAGGCCGGCGACAACACCAGTGCCGCCGCGCTCTCGGTGCTGACGGTGCTTGCGACGGCCCTCCTGATGGCGCTCGCGAGCCTCGCCGCCCGGCGCCTCCCGCGGGGCGTGCTGCCTTGGCAGGCCTGAGCCGAGGCTGATACTCTCGGCGCTCCCACTATCTCGATGGCGCGACATTGGGCCCGATCACGAATTTCCACCACGACGACTTCGATATGCAGCGGCCCTTCGATGCCGCGGTGGTAATCGCGACCATCCTGCGCCCGACCCTCAAGGACGCGCTCCTCTCGATCTTCCGGCAGAATTTCAAGGGTCGGGTGCAGATACTCGTGGGCATCGACAAGGCGCTCGGCGACCGCGGCGTGCTGGAGTCGGCGCTCGCGGAGCGCCCGCCGCACCAGGCCGTGACGGTGCTCGATCCCGGCTACTCGACCTCGGTGCGGCACGGCGGGCTCCATCCCGACCGCTGGGGCGGTGTGCTGCACACGGTGATGGGCTATCTCGCCAACAGCCGCTTCGTGGCATATCTCGCCGATGACAACTGGATGGGGCCGCGGCATCTGGGCTCGCTGCTCCATGCGATCGGCGAACGCGATTGGGCCTTCAGCCTCAGATGGTACGTCGACGAGAAGACCCGGCAGCCGATCTGCGTCGATCAATGGGAATCCGTCGGGCCCGGCCGCGGCGTCTTCGCGGAGCGCTTCGGCGGCTTCGTCGATCCCAATTGCATGCTGCTCAATAAGCTCCGCTGCGAGCCGGTGCTACGCTACCGCTCGCTGCCGCTGATGACGCCGGAGGGCGAGGTGCCGTCCGACCGTGCCGTCTTCCAGCAGCTCCGGGATCGCCCCTGGGTTTGCACGGGTCTTCCGACTTCGTTCTACATGATCCAGTCCTCGGACGAGAATCACGAGAACCGCATGAACGCGATCCGCCGCGGCCTCGCGGGCTCGGACGAAGCCTCGGTGCTCGCGGCCTTCCAAGGCGCCTGAGGCAGGGATGACGGCGCGCCGCCTCGTCATTTACGGCACCGGGGCGCCGCTCGCGATCGACGCCGAGGAGAGCTGCCGCCGCCTCGGCATCGAGATCGCCGCGGCGATCCGGAACGTCCCCGGCGCGAGCTACGTCTCCGAGCGCGTGCGCGTCATCGAGGCCGATGCCCTGCCGGAAGATCTGAAGACGCTCGGCATCGTGCTGCCGATGTTCACGCCCGCGCACCGGCAAAGCGCCCTCGACGACGCGCGCCGCCGAGGCTTCGCGCGGGGCGAGACCCTGATCGATCCCACTTCCGCGGTCGCCTCCTCAACCCGGCTCGGCAGCGGCGTCTATGTCAATGCCGGCTGCACCGTCGGCGGCGGCGGCGAGATCGGCGATTTCGTGCTGCTGAACCGCGCCGCCAGCATCGGCCACCACGCCCATCTCGAGGAATTCGTCTCGATCGGCCCCGGTGCGGTTCTCACCGGGCATATCCGCGTGGGCCGCGGCGCCGTGATCGGCGCCGGCGCTGTGATCCTGCCGCAGCTCGAGATCGGCGCCGGCGCCACCGTCGGCGCCGGAGCGGTCGTGACGAAATCGGTGCCGGCGGGCGCGCTCGCGGTCGGCAATCCCGCGCGCGTCGCACGGCCGCGATAGGCCGCCCGGCGAGGGCGCGGACTTACTCTCCTACGTGCTTCGACACCTTCTGCATCGCCGCTTCCACCGCCTTCTTCATACTCAGCGTATCCGCGCCCTGGCTGGGCGGGTAGTCGGCAAGGCTCTGCAGATGCGCTGCGAGGAATGGACCTGCCGCCGTCGGCGCCCAAAGTTTCTGCGCCAGGAATTTGCGACCGGCATAGCCCCATTCGTGGGATTCGGGATCCATCTTCTCCATGGGGTCCATACGCAGATTGAAGACGTAGGGCACGCTCGGATACACCTTCTCGTCCCACCAGAGCCCGTTGGTCTTGACGCCGAACGCAAGCTTCCAATTGTCGACGCGGAGCGCCATGAGGTCGGTTTCGTCGTAGTAGTAGTACTCGCGACGGCCCGACTTCTCCGACTTCCCCGTCCATAGATCGAGGTTGTTGTAGCCGTCGAGATGGACCTTGTAGGTCGTCGATCCGATCTGCGCGCCGGTCAGCAGCTTCTCCTTGATGTCGGCAAGTCCCGCGGCGGCGGCAAGCGTCAGATAAAGGTCCTCATGCGCCTGCAACTCGTTCGAGACGCGGCCCGCGGGGATCGTTCCGGACCAGCGGATCACGCAGGGCACGCGCACTCCGCCCTCCCAGGTCGTGCCTTTCTCGCCGCGGAACGGCGCGTAGCCGCCATCCGGCCAGAACAGCAGCTCGTTGCCGTTATCGGTCGTGTAGACGACGATGGTATTGTTGGCGACGCCGAGATCGTCGAGCTTCTTCAAGAGCGCGCCGACATGCTCGTCGTGCTCGATCATCCTCGCGCGCACGACATCTTCCTCGGCGCGGCCCTCGTCGACCGCCATTTGGATGTATCTCTGGGTCGGATGCGACCAGATGTGGATGGCTGTGCTGTTGAACCACATGAAGAACGGATTGTCGCCCTTACCGTTGGTATCGAGCCATTTGAGCGCATCCGCGAGGAATTCCGCGTCGACGGTCTCCATGCGCTTGCGCGTCAGCGGGCCCGTGTCCTCGATCTTCTGCTTGCCCACGCGGCCGAACTTCGGATCGGTGGTGGGATCGTCGACATCGGTCGCGATCGAGCGCAGCACCCCGCGCGGACCGAATTGCTGCCGGTATCGCGGGTTCTTCTGTCCGGGATAGTCGAGCTCCTCGGGCTCCTCCTCCGCATTCAGGTGGTAGAGGTTACCGAACCAATAATCGAAGCCGTGCATCGTCGGCAGGAACTCGTTGCGGTCGCCGAGGTGGTTCTTGCCGATTTGGCACGTGGCATAGCCCGCGGATTTCAGCAGCTCCGCCAGCGTCGGGTCGCTCTTCTGAATGCCGCGCGTGGAGCCGGGGATCCCGATCGTCGTCATTCCCGTTCGTACCGGCATCTGCCCCATGATGAATGCCGCGCGTCCCGCGGTGCAGCTGGGCTGACCGTAATGATCGGTGAAGAGCATCCCCTCCTTGGCGATGCGATCGATGCTCGGGGTCCGGCCCATCATCCCGTTGACGTAGGCGCCGACGTTCCACATCCCGATGTCGTCACCGAAGATGACGAGGATGTTGGGCTTTTTCCCCGCGGTTTGCGCTTGCGCCGCGGAGACCAGGGCGGCCTTCGCGGCGTCGCTGCGGAGCGCCCCCGGCGCCAGCGCCGCCGCCGCGAGAGTGGTGCCGGACAGCAGGACCTTGCGGCGGCTCGGATTCGAGGCGGCGGATTTCTTGTTCTTAGAGGTATCGGTGGGCGACTTGCTCATGGCGATCTCCTCTCCCGTCTGATGCAACGAAAGCCGATGTGACAGGTGCCGGTGTCGATCATCTGCGGCTGCCGCGCGGCAGGCCGATAGCGCAAGCAGTAGTTCGGCGCGCAGAGGTGAGAGCCGCCCTTTACGACCTTGCGGGGCATGCGAACATGGGGCTGGCTCGCGTCGCGGCTCGCCTCGGCACGGTCGCCGCGGGGATCGAGCGGCGCGCAGCAGGAATTGGCGGCGTCCGCCGTGTGCTTGGCCGCATACCAGTCATCGGTCCACTCCCAGACATTGCCGGCGGTGTCGTAAAGGCCGTAGCTGTTCGCCGGGAACGAGCGGACGGGAGACGTCCCGCGAAACCCATGCGGAGAGTGGTTCTCCCAGGGAAACTCGCCGTGCCAGGTGTTGGCCATGATGCGCCCGCCGGGCATGAATTCGTCGCCCCAGCAATAATGCGCGCCATCGAGCCCGCCGCGCGCGGCAAACTCCCATTCCGCCTCGCTCGGCAATTGCTTCCGCGCCCATGCCGCATAGGCCGCCGCGTCCTCGTGGACGACTTGGACAACGGGGTGCGATGCCTTTCCCGCAATCGAGCTCCTCGGCCCCATCGGGTGGCGCCAATTCGCGCCGGGCACGTAGGCCCACCAATTCCGATAGTCGCGCAGATCGACCGGCCCCGAGCTCGGCTGAAACACGAGCCCTCCGGGCTTCATCAGCTCGGCTTTGCCGCCGGGATAGTCATTGGGATTTAGCAGACGCTCCGCCACCGTGACGTAGCCGGTCGCGTGGACGAAAGCGGAGAACTCAGCGTTCGTGACGGGATCGACGTCCATCCAGAACCCGTCAACTTCCACGGTGTGAACCGGCGCTTCCTCGGCATAGTGACGCTCGGAGCCCATGCGGAAGATGCCGCCGGGAATCCAGGCCATCCCCTCATACGACGGCCGCTCAGCCGCCGTGCCTCCGGATCGCGCCATTTTACAAGACCGCTCCGCAAATAGGCGCCGATTACCAAATTCGCTGATGACCAATATTCAACTAGGGCGGGCGATCGCGGGCTTGTAGCGCGCGAGGCTTAGCTCTTTAGGCTTGGATGTCGATCAGGCCGCGCCGGCGGTCCGCGCCTGAAGCCCAAATGCCTCAGCCAACAGCTCGTAAGACCGAAGCCGCGCGGCGAAGTCGTAGCAGATCGTGACGACCACGAGCTCCTCGACCTGATATTCCTCCGCCAATTCCAGCAATCGCGCCTTCGCCTGCTCGGGCGCGCCGATTACCATGCGGCGGCGGTTGAAGGCGATGCGCAGGCGCTCCTCGCGGCTGTAAGGATAGGCCTCCGCCTCCTCGATGCTGGGAACGGGGCCGAGATAGCCTTGATCGAGACGCAGGCGCGAGAGGTCGCGGCTTCTCGCCAGGCGATCCGCCTCGGCCTCGGTCTCCGCCACGAGCACGAAGATGCCTATGCTTCCCAGCGGCGCCGCCAGATGCGGTGAGGGACGGAATCGCTCGCGGTAGGCCGCCATCACCTCGGGCCCGCCCTGGTCGTTGATGAAATGGGCGAAGGAGAAGGCACAGCCGAGATACGCGGCGACCATGGCGCTTTGATCGCTGGAGCCGAGGAGCCAGACCTCGGGCCGACCTGCGGGCTCGGGCGTCACATGGATGCGCGCGAAGGGATGCTCCGCTGGCAAGCCGTCGCCGAGATAGCCCAGGAGGTCGCGGACCTGGGTCGGGAAATACTCTACGGGAAGCGCGCCCGGTCCGGCCTGGAGCGCGCGCGCCGTGAGCGCATCGCTCCCGGGCGCGCGGCCGATCCCGAGATCGATGCGGCCGGGATAGAGCGTCTCCAAGACCCTGAAGGTCTCGGCCACCTTGAGGGGGCTGTAGTGGCTCAGCATGACGCCGCCGGAGCCCACGCGGATCGACGAGGTCTCGGCGGCGACCCGCGCGACCAGGATCTCCGGCGCCGCACCCGCTAGCCCTTCCGTCGCGTGATGCTCGGCGACCCAATAGCGGCGGTAGCCGAGACGCTCGGCCGTTCGGGCGAGTTCCACCGTCTCGGCGAAGGCTTGCGCCGCCGTTCCGCGGGCGCGGACGGGCGATTGATCGAGGACGCTGAGGGCGAGCGCGGGGGGAGTCACGGCGGCGATCCAATCAGATCGAGGCCGCCTTGGCGACCGGAAACGACGGATTTGCCTCGGAGACTCGTGTCCGCGTCATGGTTCTGCAACTGCCCTGTCACCTAGCGCCACTAGGCTCGCTAGCGCCATAACTCGCCTCTTGGGGGAAAGCAATGATCTCATTAGTTTGGGCGCCGCGTCGGCGGCGGCTCGGAATCGTCATGGGCGCGGCCGCGATCGCGCTCGGCGTCTTCGCGTTCGGCACCTCTGATGCGGGCGCGCGCAGCGGCGCGCCGGTATCGCCCGAGGACGCGACGCCCACGAAGACCCCGATCAAGCACGTGATCGTCATCATCGGGGAGAACCGCACCTTCGATCACGTCTTCGGCACATTCATTCCGAGGAGCGGCGACAGCATTCTCAATCTGCATTCGCAGGGCATCGTCAACGCGGACGGCACGCCCGGTCCCAATTCCGCCAAGGCGGCGCAGTTCACGGTCTCGCCGCAGCCGCACTACTTCGTCAGCGCGCCCATCGGGAGCAAGACGCCCTATAAGACCTTGCCGCCGCCCGACCTCAACGGCGTGCACACGAGCCCGAGCGACACCAACCCGATCCCCTTTGCGACGGTCGGGGTGGCAGAGGCTGCGGAGCCGTCGCTCCCAACGGAGGACGCGCCCCTTCTCACGACCGGTGCGAGCGGCCTTCCCTTCGTGCCTGAGACGACCGGCGGCGGGCCGATCCCGACACCCAACGGCGTGCGCAATCCCGATACGCGGATTCTGAACGCGAAGAATCTGCCGAACACTTCCTACCAGCTCACCGCCAAGGATTTCCGCGGCACCGGTCTCGACTATGACGAATATGCCGAGGACACCATCCACCAGTTCTTCCAGATGTGGCAGCAGTCGGATTGCTCGGTCGCGAACGCGACCCCCGGCAATCCCTCGGGCTGCCTCAGCGACCTCTACCCCTTCGTCGTGACGACCTCCGCTGGCCTCACCGAGCAAGGCCAGTCGATGTCGATGTCGTTCTTCAACGTGAACCAGGGCGACGCCCGCGTGCTCCGCCGCCTTGCCGAGGAATTCACCCTCTCCGACAACTACCACCAAGCCGTGATGGGCGGCACCGGCGCCAACCACATCATGCTCGGCACCGGCGACGCCTATTACTTCAACGACGGGCACGGCCATCCGCTGCCGCCGCCTGCGCTGAATGGAGCCCTCGTGGGGCTATCGCCCACGCTGACGATCTCCCTCGTCGCAAATCCGGAGCCGTTACCAAATACCAACAACGTCTACACGAACAGCCTGACGCCCTTCTATACGAACTGCTCCGACACGACCCAGCCCGGCATCTCCGCGATCGCGAGCTATCTGAGCTCGCTCCCCTACCAGGCCGGGCCGACGAGCTGCGCGCAGAGCACCTTCTACGTCGTCAACAACATCTTCCCGGGCTTCCATCCCGACGGCACCCTGGCGAGCCTCGCGAATTTCCCCAAGAGCCAGGACATTTCCGATCTGATCTTCGTGCCGCCGCAAACGGTCCCCAACATCGGGGACGCGCTCAACGCAAAGAACATCTCCTGGAAATATTATGGCGGGGGGTACAACCAGGCGGTCGCGCACAACCCGGAGAACCAGTACTGCCCGATCTGCAATCCCATGCAGTATTCGGTGAACTACCCCGCAAACCGGGTCGCCCACACGCGCGACATGTTGGATCTCTTCACGGACATCCAGAACAACACCCTGCCCTCGGTCTCCATCGTGAAGCCCAGCGGCTTCCTCGATGGTCATCCGCAGTCATCGAAACTCGATCTCTTCGAGGCGCAGGTCGACGACATCGTCAGCAGGGTGCAGTCGAACCGTAAGCTCTTCCAGGAGACGGCGATCCTCATCACCTTCGACGAGGGCGGCGGAATGTACGATTCCGGCTTCATCCAGATCCTCGACAAATTCGGCGATGGGCCGCGCATCCCCATGCTCATCGTCTCGGATTTCACGCGCGGGGGTCACATCGATCACACCTACACCGATCACGCCTCGATTCTGAAATTCATCGAGGCGAACTGGCTCATGAGCCCGCTCTCCGCGCGCAGCCGCGACAACCTGCCGAACCCGACCCCCGGGCCCACGCCCTACGTCCCCGGCAACATGCCGGCGATCGGGGACCTCATGAGCATGTTCAAGTTCAACTGAGTTGCTAGGACCAAGGGCCCAAGCTCACGCTTGCTCGCGCGTCGCGGTGAAGCGGAGCTTGGGCCACTCTTTCATGGTGGTGTCGAGGTCCCACTTGTTGCGGGCGAGATAGACGGGAATTCCGTCGTGATCGTCAGCGGTGGTTCCGGCATTGCGGTCGAGGAAGCGCTCGAGCTCAGCGCGATCCTCCGAGGCGACCCAGCGCGCGGTGACGAATGGCGCCGCCTCGAAGCGCACGCCGAGCGCGTACTCGCTCTTGATCCGTGCCGCCAGCACCTCGAGCTGCAGCGGCCCCACGACGCCGACGATCCAGTCGCCGCCGCTCCGCGGCTTGAAGATGCGCGTGACCCCCTCCTCCGCGAGCTGCTCCAGCGCGCGCGCGAGATGCTTCGATTTGAGGGGATCGTCGAGGCGGACGCGCTGCAGGATCTCCGGCGCGAAATTCGGAATGCCGGTGACGCGGATCGCCTCGCCTTCCGTTAGCGTATCGCCGATCCGGAGCGTGCCGTGATTGGGAATGCCGAGGATGTCGCCGGGCCAGGCCTCCTCCGCGAGGTTGCGGTCGCGCGCGAGGAAGAAGACGGGGTTCTGGATCGCCATCACCCGCCCGCTCCGCCCGTGCTTCAGCTTCATGCCGCGCCGGAAGCGGCCGGAGCAGAGCCGGAGGAAGGCGACGCGATCGCGGTGCTGGGGGTCGATATTGGCTTGGACCTTGAAGACGAACCCCGTGACCTTGTCCTGCGCGGGATCGATGGCGTGGGGCTCCGCGGGCTGCGGGCGCGGCGGCGGCGCCAGTTTGGCGATGCCCCTGATGAGCTCGCGCACGCCGAAATTGTTGAGGGCGCTCCCGAAATAGACCGGCGTGAGGTGCCCGGCGCGATAGGCGTCGATCTCGAACGGCGGACAGAGGCCGCGCGCCATCTCGACCTCCTCGCGGAGCTTCGCGACGGCAGAAGCCGGCAGCAGGCGCTCGAGCTTGGGGTCGTCGAGGCCCTCGCAGCGCACCGGCTCGGTGATCCGCTCGCCCTCGCCGCGCTCGAAGAGCAGGAGCGCGTCGGCGAAGAGGTCATATGTCCCGAGGAAGTCGCGGCCCATGCCGATGGGCCAGCTCGCGGGCGTCACGTCGAGCGCGAGCGTGCGCTCGATCTCGTCCAGGAGCTCGAAGGGGTCGCGACCCTCGCGGTCGAGCTTATTGACGAAGGTGATGATGGGAACGTCGCGGAGCCGGCAGACCTCGAAGAGCTTCAGCGTCTGCGCCTCGATGCCCTTTGCGGCGTCGAGCACCATGACCGCGCTGTCGACCGCCGTCAGCGTGCGATAAGTGTCCTCGCTGAAGTCCTGGTGTCCCGGCGTATCCAGGAGGTTGAAGGTGAGCCCGTCGTGCTCGAAGGTCATGACGGCGGAGCTCACGGAAATGCCGCGCTCGCGCTCGACGTCCATCCAGTCCGAGCGCACGCGCCGGCGCTCGCCGCGCGCCTTCACCTCGCCGGCGAGCTGGATCGCGCCGCCGAAGAGCAATAGCTTTTCCGTCAGCGTGGTCTTGCCGGCGTCGGGATGCGAGATGATCGCAAAGGTCCGCCGCCGCGAAATTTCTGTGGATAACTCGGCCATGTGGAGCGCCTCTCTAGCCGAGATAGGGCCGCGAAATCAATGAAAACCCCCGCAAAATCCCCGTTCCGAAACGAAATTGCGCGATTGCCCAAACTCGCGACAACTCCCTGCCCGGATTGACGCGCCATCGAACCGTCACAATTGAATCCTTGGCGCAACATAGCTGGAGGGTGCCCAACAAGCATGACTCCGCCGGATCAGTGTTGATCAGCGCCAGACCCAATGCTCGGTCGCGTGACCGGGCGGTGAGCTCTAGAAGCCACCCTGTCGAACCCCGCCGTCGGACCGATCCAGGCGGGGTTCGTGTTTCCGGGCAGATGCCGCCCGCGCCCCCGCCTTGTCAACCCCAACTGGTCGGGCTATAGCCCTTTAGTGCGGACGCCGGCCCGATGCTTTCGGGGGCGATCCCGGAATGGAGGGCGTGGCGATGCGAGACGTGCTCAAGGGCGCGCTGGTGGCGGCCGCGCTCGCGGCGGCGATTCCTGCGGCCGCAAACGCGCAGACACCGCTCTTGGTCACCGAGAGCTACCGCGTGCTGCCCCCGGGCGAGACTGGGGTGCAGCTCTTCGTCCAGAACAAATACCCGCAGGGCTTCCAGCAGTTCCGGCCCGAGCGGACCGTGCTCTTCGTGCACGGCGGGCTTTATCCGGCCGAGAGCACCTTCGACCTCCTGCTCTCGGGCATGTCCTGGATGGATTTCATCGCGGCCCGCGGCTTCGACGTCTACTACGTCGATCTCGAGGGCTTCGGACGAGCGACGCGTCCCCTCAGCATGAGCATGGCCGCGGAGATCAACGAGCCGGTGACCTCGACCGAGGCTGCCGAGCGCCAACTCGAGGCAGCGGTCTCGACGATCCTGCAGCGACGCAAGATCGAGCGGCTGGCCGTCATCGGCTTCGATTGGGGCGCCTCGGTCGCGGCACGCTTCGCCTCGCTGAAGCCGACCTACGTCGAGCGCCTGGTCATGGTGGCGCCGCCCTGGGTCACCGCGATCGCCCATCCCTCGGCCACCCCCGCGCCCGTCGGCGCCTACCGCGCGATCACCGTGGAAGAGGCTCGGCAGGGCTGGATCGGAATGGCTCCTGCCGCCGAGCAGGCGAAACTGGTGCCGGAGCCGTGGTTCGTCGGCTTCTGGGCCGCCAACATGGAGGTCGACCCGATCGGCGCCGCCAAGCAGCCGCAGGTGGTGCGCGCGCCCAACGGGCCGGCTCTCGATCGCCAGCGCTTCTGGGACCAAAGCCGTGCGCCCTACGACCCCGCGAAGATCACGGCCTCGGTGCTGGTGGTGCGAGGACAGTGGGACACGCTCTCGACCGAGGTGGGCGATCGCGACCTCGCCTCGCGGCTCGTCGCCGCCGCCGGCCGCACTTTCGTCAACCTCCCCGGCGGCACGCATTACATGATGCTGGAGGCCGGCCGACAGCGGCTCTTCGACACGGTGCAGCAGTTCCTCGAGGCCGCGGACCGCTCGTGACGGAATGAGCGATACCGACGGGGCGGCCTACGATCTCGCGGTCATCGGCGGCTTCCGAGATGGGCTGCTCCCGGGCAACCCTTGTCAGCTTCGCGGGGCGCCGCTATAGCCGCCTTAAATATCCCCGGGGGACCTGCCACGCCATGAGCGACTATCGGATCTTCGAGCTCGGCGACGTCGTGCTGCAATCCGGCATGACCTTCCGCGGCGCTTTTCTCGCCTACAAGACCTACGGCGCGCTCAACGCCGACAAATCCAACGCGATCGTCTACCCCACCTCCTACGGCGCGCAGCACTACGACACGGAGTGGCTGATCCGCGAGGGATGGGCGCTCGATCCCCGGAAATACTTCATCGTCATCCCCAACATGTTCGGCAACGGCCTCTCGACCTCGCCGGGGAACGCGCCGCCGCCCTACGACCGCGGCCGCTATCCCCAGTTCACCATGTACGACAACGTAGTCCTGCAGCAGCGCCTGCTGCGGGAGGCGCTGGGGATCGAGCGGGTGAAGCTCGTGGTGGGCTTCTCCATGGGAGGACAGCAGGCCTTCCATTGGGGCGCGCTCTTCCCGGAGATGGTCGAGCGTATCGCGCCGATCTGCGGCTCGGCCCGCACCTCGCCGCACAACTTCGTCTTTCTCGAGGGCGTCAAGGCCGCGCTCACGGCCGATCCCGAATGGCGGGACGGCTGGTTCGAGCGCCAGCCGCTGCGGGGGTTGCGAGCGATGGGCCGCGTCTATGCGGGCTGGGCGCTCTCGCAGGCTTTCTATCGCGAGCGCCTATGGGCGGGGCTCGGCTATTCCTCGCTGGAGGATTTCCTCGTGCAGGGCTGGGAAGGAAATTTCCTTCGCCGCGACGCCAACAATCTACTGGCAATGCTCTGGACCTGACAGCACGCCGACATTTCCGCCAATGAGAAATACGGCGGCGATATCGCGAAGGCGCTGGGCGCAATCCGCGCCAAGGCGATCGTGATGCCCAGCGAAACCGACCTTTATTTCACCGTCGAGGACAGCAGGCGCGAGGTCGCGCTGATGCCGGACGCCGAGCTCCGCCCCATCCCCTCGATCTGGGGCCATCGCGCCGGCAACCCCACCCAGAACCCCGCCGACCGTGACTTCCTGAACCGCGCGCTCGAGGAGCTGCTCGCGCGCTGAGGCACCGGCATCTCCGTCAAGGTGCGGGCGCGGCCGCTCTCTCCTTGGACCAGTCGACGTTGCGCGTGACCGCCATGAGCGCCGAAAGGCCGGTGAAAAGAGCGATTGCACCAAGGAGCAGGGAGTATGTTTCGAGGCTCAGCAGGACATAGAGGAAAGCGAAAAGCGCGGCGAGCACCGCCCCGAAAGCCAGGGCGTGCCGAGGCCGTCGGGTCACGACGCCGGTGTAGACGGACGCCTGCATCAGCACGAGGAAGGAGCTGAGCGCATAGCCAATCTCGAAGCCGAAGGGCTCGCTGAACGCGAGCAGAAGCAACGCGAAGAGCGAGATGGACAAGCCCAGCAACCCATATTGCACGACGTGAATGTGCACGCCCGCGACGGTCTCGAAGAGGAAATAGGTCAGAAAGGAAAGCGCGAGGAAGAGCACTGCGTATTTCGACGCACGCTCGACCTTTTGATAGATCGGCACGGGCTCGCGCAGCTCCACTCCAATGGGATCGTTGACGGCACGCCAGGCGCCGCTGCTGCTCGCGATCTCTAAGGCGCTTTGGGACGTCCACACCCAGCGGCCCGGTGGAGGCACGCTTGCCACGCGCCAGACCGCCTCGAACCCGGAATCGCTCACGGTCGATCGCTCCGGCAACGCGGCGCCGACGAAGCTCGGCGCGCTCCAAGGCGCGCTCAGTGCGAGCACAACCTCCTTGCCGAGCGGCGCCAGGCGGAAGGTTCGGGTCCCGCGAAGATGCAAGTCGGCTTTAAAGCGAAGCGGTGCCCGGACGGCGGGCGCAGCAGCCCAGTCGAGGCGCGCCACGAGAAACTGGCCTCCCCGACAGTCGATGCCATCGCTCTCGGCGCATTCGGCCCAAGCCAACTGTCTTCCCTCCCATTCCAAGCTGGGAGCCGCATTCAAGCTTCGGAGATCGCTGGCACGCAAGGCGATGAAACTCTCGCGCCAAAGCACATCGCCCGACGGCACCATCGAGGAGAAATCGTCGGGAATCACGAAGGTGCCGCTCAACGAGACATCGGCGCCATAGACGAGGGCATGGAAGAGGCCACGCTTTCGAAGCTCCGGGGCCAGCGCGGCCGCGGCATCGAGACGGCTTGGGGCTATTTCGATGTAGCGCAGCGGCGTATCGGGCGCGGCTCGATAGGGGACGATGAGAATCGGCCCGACGACGACCTGCGGCGGGCCCCAGCTCGTGCCGAATTCGGCGTTGACGCCGGCCTGGCGCTGCTCGCGCTCCCTGGTCAGCTCGCCCAAGAGGAACGCCGGGATCAGCATCAGCAGCAGGATTGCGCCGATCCAAGCGAGTTTGCCCGTAGGCCCTCGGGAACCCCGCATATCGCCGGCGATGGCGGAAGACGCGGACGGTCCGCTTGGTTGATCGCTCATGAATCCTCCGAGGGTGCGTCGCGCACGCACGATCGGCTGCCGCGGTGAAGTGACGGAGGCAAGCTTCGGGTGCCGTCATGATCTTTTCGTGGCGGAATTGTGGCGTGGGCATCCGCGCGCGAAAAAGACCGTGGATGAGGGATGAAAGCAATCCGCTTTGCCGTATTACTCCCGAGCTCTTCGAGCGACGGAGATCACCATGCGCTCTCTTCTGGCATCGATCGCGCTGACCGCGCTGCTCGCGGCCTGCGCGCCCGGACCTTACGGACCCAATCAGACCGTGGGGACCCTCGTCGGCGCGGGCGCGGGCGCCCTGATCGGCAATCAGTTCGGTCACGGCTCGGGCAGAGTCGCGGCGACGGCCGGCGGCGCCGTCATCGGCGGCATCATCGGCAACAATCTCGGCTACAACGCCGACCGCGCCTACTACTACGCGCCGCCGCCGCCACGGTATTCCTATTATCCGCCGGCGTCCTATTACGGATATTGAGCACGCAGGCGGAGCGAGCGCCGCGCCCAGCGCTGGAGACGCCATCCGAGCAAGCCTGCGAGCAGCAGCGCATCGAGCAACGTCTCCGCGCGCGTGAAGCGTCCGGCCATCTCGAAGTGGAGATAACCGAGGCCCACCGCGGGAAAGGCGAGCCAATGGAGCTTGCGCCAGGCACGGGCGCCGAGCCGACGCACGGCGGCGTCCGTCGAGGTCGCCGCCAGCGGCACCAGCAGCAGGAGCGCGGCGAGGCCGATCGTGAGATAACTCCGCTCTACCGTCTCGCGCGCGAGGAAGCCCCAATCGAAATCATAATCCTTCATCCAGATCAGGAGATGGAGGAGCGCGTAGAACGCCGCGAAGAGGCCGATCATGCGGCGGATATCGATGGGCCAGGCCCAGTGAGTGGCGCGCGCGAGCGGCGTCAGCGCGAGTCCGAGGAGCAGCAATCGCATCGACCAGAGGCCCGTCGCCTGGATCGCCGGCGGATAGGGGTCCGCCGCGAGCGCGCCCAAGAACACGCCATGCGCGAGCGACAGCAGCGGCAGCGAGGCCGCCGCAAAGACCGCCATCTTGATGAGCCGCCGTTTCAGTATCCGCATGCCCGATCCATCGCGCGGGGATCATGCCCGGGTGCAGGGCGGAGGGCTAGTCACAGGCGCGAGTGCCGCGGGTTGACAAAGGCGGCGGCGCCGATTGATCGTCGGCACTTCCGACTGGAGCTCCCGCAGACGTGACCTCACCCCCCGGCATCTCCCGCTACGTCGCGCTTTTTGCGGCGGCGGTAATCCTGGCGATGACTTGGAAGGTCTATCCGCTCTTCAGGGATACGCTTCGCGTCGACGGCCGCGTGGTCAGTCTCGATGACTACGTGACGGAGGTCTGCGGTGAGCGCGTGGGACCGCTCGCGACGAGCTGCCGCGAGGCGACGCTCGAGCACGGCAGGCGACTCGTCGCAAGCCAGCAGGCGAAGGCGCTCCTGATGGTGGAGGCGCCGCTCATCGCCTATCTCCTGATCTATCTGCCCTACCGTGCGCTCGCGCGCCGGCTCGATCGATCCCGCGCGCAGCCGGCAGATGCTCTCTCTCGCTCGAGGACCTCGGCCGGGGCCCGATAGACACGCTATTGAAAGGTCACATCTAGCGGTGGTGGTGCGGCCTTGCCTGCTGCGTAGAGCCCATGCGACGGCGCGCCTCCTCATCGATCGCGCGCATGAGCTCGGGCTGCTGCGCCGCGAGCCGGCGGAAATCCGCGAGATCGAGGAGCAGGAACTGGCAGTGCTCCCGCGCGATCACCGTGGCCGTGCGCGGCCCGCCCGTGACGAGCGCGATCTCGCCGAAGAACTGGCCGGTCGTGAGCCGGAGCGGCGCCGGCTGGATCTGGATCTCGACCTCGCCCGCGACGATGAAATACATGCAATCGCCGGGCTCGCCGCGGCGCGTCACGACCGCGCCGGCGGGCACGTCGTGCGGCCGCAGCAGCTTCGCCACCTCCGCGATGGTGCCGGCACCGACGTCGCGGAAGAGCGGCACCCGCGCGACCATGTCCCAGGTGCGGAGAAACTCGCGCCGGTGCATCTCCTCGGCAAAGGCGTTGGCGAGGATGCCCGCGAGGAAGGCGAAGGTCGCGATGCCGCAGATCATGACGAGACCTGCGATGAAGCGCCCGAAGGAAGTGAGCGGCACCACGTCGCCGTAGCCCGTGGTCGTGAGCGTCGTCACCGCCCAATAGAGCGAGGCTGGAATGCTGCTGAAGGCCTCGGGCTGCGAGGAGCGCTCGGCCAGGTATTCGAGCGTCGCCGCGAGCAGCAGTACCACCAGGAAGGCCATGAACAGACTCTCGACCGGTCCCCGGGCGTTCCTGAGCACGCGGCCCACCAAAGCGAGGCCCTCGGAGTAATGTCCGAACTTCAGGATCCAGATGACGCCGGCAACGCGGGCGACCAGCAGCGGAACGCCCGCCGCCATCGCCGCGAGCGGCAGCAGCGCCAAGAGATCGATGAGGCCCGCGCCGCTCGCCGCCCACTGCCAGCGCGAGCGCCAGGGCCGCCCCGGCTGCACCCAGGGCGCGGCGGGCGCCACGGTCAGGCGCAGCAGATACTCGAGGGCGAAAAAGGCGAGCGCCGCCTCGAACACGTGCTCGAGGGTCCGTCCGAAGGCCGCGTTGATCGAGGTGACGGTGTCGAGAACGAGCGCGGCGAGCCCGGCGACCGCCATGAGGTGGTGCACGATCCGGAAGACCACGGCAGGCCAGGCCTTCGAGTCGGCCGAGAGCCAATCGTAGATGCGCCGCTCCAGCACGCCGTCCCTTTCCAAGCGAGAAACCCGAGCCCCCAGCAAGCAAGCCAGCATTCCCCTGCTCTGACAATGGTTTTTGCGTTGAACGGCGCCGAGGCGCTAGGATGGCGCGATCAGGGCACGCAGCCCGGAAGTGCAGGAAGGCTAGGTGATAGGGTGATCGGGAAGGTGGCGATCTTGATCGCGTTTACGGCGCTCGTGGCAGTCGCGGCGGCGGAGGCGGCGACGTCCGGCGCGGGGACGGACAACACCCGCATCAATGGCCCCAGCACTCGCTGGCACGCCGCCGACGATTGCAATCGCGAGGCCTTCAAGAAATATCCGGACTATACCCAAGAGGGCGCCGCCAAGCGGGACGCCTACCTGCGCCAGTGTCTCCGGGACCACCACCTGCCACCGCCGGGCAATCCCGTCCAAACGAAGCCACAGGGCCAGTAGAGCCCGAGCCTCAGGCCCCGCTCGCCGCCTCCCCCGCACCGCTCTCCTGGAGCCTCGCCAGCAGGTAGTCGAGGTTCTCCGCGCCCACGTCCTCGAATTGGGTGAGGATGCGCTCGATCATGCGGCGGCGATGGCGCTCCTGGTCCAGCACGCCGCCGTCGAAAGGGGTGGCGCGCGCCACGTCGAGCGCGACGCGGAAGGCGCTGAAGAGAGCCTTCGGAAGCTGAGTGTGGTCGTAGAGCGATTTGAAGCCGAGCGGGCCCGCGTCGTGAATCAGGAGCCGCGCGTTGTGGAGCGGCACGCGGCCCAGCACCGCGAAGGCCGCCTCGACCACCGCGAGATCGCCCAAGCAGAGCGCGCGCAGGATGAGCGAGGGGGTGAGCCGGCCCGCCGCCTTCAGGTGGGTGACGAGCTCGAGCGCCTCGGTCGCGGGCGAGAGCGGCGAGACCAGCCCCACGGTGGCGCGCTCGCGGATCTGGAAGACGAGATCGCTCGCGAGGCGGTCGGGGAGGTCGTGGCGGGTCATGAGGGTTTGGCGCAGCCGGTCGGACGCCTCCGCCACGAGGCGCTCCAGCACGCCGACGGGAAGCCGGGCGCGGCGCGCGAGCGAGTCCCCGACGGCGACGTCGGCGCCGTGCCGGGAGAGCACGATATGGAGCGTGGGCTCGGGGATCGCAGCGCCCTCGTTGCCGACGAGCGCGGCGATCGCCCGCGGATCGTCCTCCGCCACTAGCGCGTCGGAGACGCGCTCGGAGACCGTGGGGCGCCGGGCGATCGCCATCAGCTTCGCGGTCGTAGCACCCTTGACCAGCGCGACGAGCGCGTCGTCGCTCAAGACGCTCGAGTATTGCAGGATCGGGATGGACACCGCCTCGACGTCGCGCGCAAGCCTGAGCGCCACGTCCTCCGGCAGGTGCCGGCTTTCCTTGAGGCACTCCGCGAGCGCCTGGCGCACGCGCTGCGCCGCGTCCCGCGCCATCACCCGCACGATCTCCTCGGCGATCCGGCGCTCCTCGGCGGTCAATCCCGGGCGCTCGAACTCGCGCGCTATTTTGGAGGCCATGTCGACGCGCGTCTCGGGCGAGGGATCGGCGAGCAAGCGCTCGACGTCGGCGCGCGTCAGGGAGTCCGTCATGCCGGGATCATGGCGCAGGCTTGGCTAACATTGACTTAACGGACCCCCGGAGGGGTCAGGCCACGCGTTTGAGGGCGCTCTCGACGCGGCGGAGCTGGTCCTCGATGTCGATCGCGAGGGCCGAGGTGACCTCGAGCCGCCGGTCCTCGAGGACGTGGATCTTGCCGCGATGGCGGCGCCGCCACTGCATGATCGCGGCGTCGCGCGCGGCGAGGAGCGCCGCCATCTGCGGACGGAACAGCACGAACATCGCGCCGACCCAGCGGTTGAGCGCGGGCGACGGCCGCGGCACATTCACGACGAAGCGCTCGAGCATGCGCACGACGTCCTCGGCCCGGTACCAGGTCTCGCCGGTGACCCAGCGGTTCGTAGTGAAGAGGCGAATCGGCATACCCCTGGGGCTCATGGAGATCGCGATGAGATGGCTCAGCTTCTCGTTGTCCTCACCCTGGCACGGTTGCGGCGCGGGCGGCCGCACCGGCCCCTGGGGCTGCGCGGGGGCGTCGGGGATCGCGAGCTCCGGCAGCATCATGGGCCTGGTGCCGGCGGGCATCCCGCGGGGCCGCAGGAAGGTGTGGAAATGCCCGTGCTCGCCGCCGCGCTCGGCGGGCGGGTGGGCGTGGTAATAGAATTGCGCGTGGCTCGCGGGGTCGTAGACGTCGCCCGCGGGATAGTGCTCCCACTCGTAGAAGCCCTCGGCGCACTTTAGCGCTTCGGCGACGACGCTGCCGCCGGTCTCGGCCAGCGCGCGCATGCACTCCAACGCCTCGCGGCCGGCCGCAGCCATGCGCTCGAGCTCAGGACGCGGTACTCTCGCGAGTTCGACCATGCGGTCCGAAAAGGTGCGGGCTCATTCGACTTATGCGGGATTCGGCCCGCCGAGGCAAGCGGTGCCGCCTCAGCCGCGGGCCATGACCGGAATCGCCCAGGCGACCGCCTCCTGCATGGCGCGGCGAAGCGCCGCGTCGAAAGCCTCGACCACCGGGAGGATCGCGTTCTGCGCCGCGCGCTCATCGGAGCCGATCGTCCGCTCCGAGACGATGCCGCGCTCGGGCATCCGCACGAGTTTGAGCGCGAGGCGGATGCGGACCGTGGGCGCGTCCCCGCCATCGTAGACGGCGGTAAAGTCGCGCAGCTCCGGCTTCAGGATCCAATCCGCGCGGAGCGCCAGGCTCTCACGGCCGATCGCGCCGATCTTGCCGGAGTTCTCGAAGGATTCGACGAGGAGCGTCTGCACCATCAGCGGCGCGCGATCGGTCCAGGCGGCATTGGCGAAATAGTCGAGCGTCACGGGACTGCGCATGAGCGCGATGCGCTCGGTGTCGAGCCCGCCGGGCGCCACCGGCACCTCGACCAGGAGCTGCCCCTTGGCATTGGGCAGGCCCGCGGGGAAATCGCGCGCGGGGGTGAGGGTGTAGAGCTGCGGCGGCGGCTGGCTGCCGCCGAGAACGCCGCCGCAGCCCGCAAGAGCCGCGGGCACCGCCAGGACGAGGGAGCGGCGGGAGAGTGTGGTCATCGGGGCTTGTATCCTTCACGCCGCTCGCCGAAGAAAAAGCGCGTGGGGTCGCGCTCAATTTGCTCGCTCACCCGCGTCAAGCTCGCGACCAGAACCCGCGCGTCCGCGATGAGCTGCACGAGTTCGTTGAAGCCGCGCTGGCTGAAATCGCGCGCACCCGGACGGACGTCCTGCACCACCGCGTCGATGTGCCCGAGGGTGGTGTTCGCGGTCTTGAGCGTAACGGAGGCGTCTCCGATGGCGCCCTCCGCCGCGGTGGTCGCGCGCTTGACCTCGGCGAGCGCCTCGTTGGCTGTCGCTACGGTAGTCTGAATCTGCTTCATGGTCGTGATGGCCTCGTCGGCGACCGTGTCAATCTTCTTGGACTGCGCGAGGTCCCCGGAGATCTGCTCGAGATTCTGGAGCGTGCCCGCGATCGCCGCGAGGTTCCGGTCGCTGAGGAGCTTCGCCATGCGGTCCTCGATGTCGATCGCGCGGCTCAGCACGTCGGGTATGCTCGCGACAAAGGACTGGAGCCGCGAGGGCCGGGACGCGATCACGGGGTAGCGCTGGCCCTCCAGCTTCGCGATCGGCGGCGCCTCGCGGGTTCCGCCGCTGATCTCGACGTAATAGACACCGGTAATGCCCGTGAGCTCGAGCGAGGCGACCGAGTCCGATTTGATCGGCGCGGAGGAGTCGAGCTCGACGGTGACGCGGACCTGATCGGGGTTGCTGGGATCGAGCCGGATCTCCGTCACCTTGCCGATCGAGACGCCATTGTAATTGACCGGTGCGCCCACGCTGAGGCCGGTCACGGAGCCCGTGAAGAAGATGTCGTAAATTTTGAATTGCCGCGTGAACTGCGCGCCGGCGAGCCAGAGGACCGACACGAACATCCCCAAGAGCACCGCCAGCACGAAACTGCCGACCAGAACGTAATTGGCCCGCGTCTCCATCGTCTAGCCCTCCCCGGCCACCCCTTGCGCCGCGAGCGCCGAGCGACCGCGAGGACCCCGGAAATAGGACTGAATCCAAGGGTGCGGGTCGCGCAGCAGCTCGGTCATTGTGCCGATTTTGACCCGCTTGTCGACCAGCACCGCGATGCGATCGCAAATGGTGATGAGCGTGTCGAGATCGTGCGTGACCAGAAAAACCGTGAGTCCCAGGCTCTTCTGGAGGTCGCCGATGAGGTTGTCGAAGGCCGCGGCCGCGATCGGATCGAGGCCCGCCGTGGGCTCGTCGAGGAAGAGGAGCTCTGGGTCGAGTGCGAGCGAACGCGCGAGCGCCGCGCGCTTGCGCATGCCGCCGGAGAGCTCGGCGGGGTATTTGGCCCCGGCGTCGGGAGGCAGGCCTACCAGCGCCACCTTCATGGCCGCGATCTCGCTCATCAGCTCCGGGGAGAGGTCGAGATGCTCCTTGAGGGGGACCTCGATGTTCTGCGCGACGGTGAGCGAGCTGAAGAGCGCGCCGTCCTGAAAGAGCACGCCCCAGCGCGATTCGATCCGGCGCCGCTCCGCGTCGCTGAGCGCGGCCATGTTCTCGCCGAAGACCTCGATGGTGCCGGCGCGAATGGGGACGAGCCCCACGATCGCGCGCAGCAGTACGGATTTGCCGGTGCCGGAGCCGCCGACCACGCCCAGCACCTCGCCGCGGCGCACGTCGAGGTCGAGGTTGCGGTGGATCGCGCGGCCGCCGAGCCGCGTCTTGAGGCCGCGGATGCGGATGATCGGCGGCTCGGCGCCGTTGCCGCGCGAGGCGTCAGACATGAAGGTAGGAGAAGACGACGGAGAATCCGGCATCGAGCACGATCACCAGGAAGATCGATTCCACCACCGAGACCGTGGTGAGCCGGCCGACGCTTTCCGCGCTCTGCGAGACCTTGAGCCCCTGATAGCAGCCGACGACGGCGATCACCACGGCGAAGAAAGGGGCCTTGAGCGGGCCGAGCCAGAAGGTCCAGCCGAAGATCGCGCTCTGGAGCTGGCGCACGAAGAGCGGAAAGTTGATGTCGAGCGTCGCATAGGACATGAGGGCGCCGCCGAGCAGGCCCATGAAATTGGCGTAGAAGCCCAGGAGGGGCAGCGTGATCAGCAACGCGAAGAGCCGCGGCAGCACCAGGATCTCGACGGGATCGAGGCCGAGCGTGCGCATCGCATCCACTTCCTCGTGCACCTTCATGGCGCCGATCTCCGCGGTGAAGGCGCTGCCGGAGCGTCCCGCGACGATGATCGCGGTGAGGAGGATGCCGAGCTCGCGGAGAATGCCGACGCCCAGGAGGTTGACGGTGTAGATCTCGGCGCCGAACTGGCGGAGCTGATCGGCGCCCTGATAAGCGAGCACCACGCCGATCAGGATGGAGATGAGCCCGACGATCGGCATCGCCGTGACGCCCGTCCGCTCCATGTGGTTCACCAGCGAGACGAAGCGCAGTCGCCGCGGCCGCAGCAGGGTGCGGGCGATCACGATCGTGACGAGGCCGAGGAAGCTCACGAGCTCCGCCGCCTGCGCCAGACACCAAAACGTCGCCTCGCCGACGCGGCGCGCGAAGTCGCGGTAGCCGCGCCCGCCGCGACGTCTGGCCCTACCCGGCGGAACTACCTGGCTGCTGCGCTCGACCTTGCGCAGCAGCGGCTCGATCTCGGGGCGAAGATTCTCGACGCTGACCTCGATGCCGCGGGTCTGCAGCGCCCGCTCCGTGCGCAGCAGCAGCCAAGCGCCCGCGGAATCGAGACTATCGACCTCCGCGAGGTCGATCCGCGCCGCCCGGGCCGCCCCCGGGTCGAGCGATTGCAGTTTGCGGTCGAGAGCCGCGGCGCCCCTTACTCGCCAGGCTCCGCCCGCGCGCAGCACGAAAGCGCCCTCTCGGAACCCGGCCTCGACCCAAGCCTCCTGCGCCATGACCGGTCACTCTACAGGGACGGGCCGCTGCGGGCACGAAAAATGCAGGCTTTCCCACGGAGACGAACTCGCTAGAGTGCGCCCATGCGACTGACGCCCAAGGATGGTCGAATGGACCTTAAGCAGCATATCCGCTCGATTCCGGATTTCCCGAAGCCGGGGATCCTCTTCTACGACATCTCGACCTTGCTGGCGCATCCCGGCGCTTGGCGCGAGACCGTGACCCAGCTCGCCGAAGGCGTGAAGGAGCACAAGCCGGACGTCCTCGTGGGCATCGAATCTCGGGGGTTCCTGGTGGCCGCTCCGCTGGCGCTCGCGATCGGCTGCGGCTTCGTCATGGTCCGCAAGAAGGGGAAACTCCCCGGCGCCACCATTCCGCATACCTACGACCTCGAATACGGCACCGACACCATCGAGATCCAGGCCGACGCCATCGGCCGGGGACAGCGGGTTGTTGTGCTAGACGACCTTCTCGCCACCGGGGGGACCATGGCTGCAGCGGTGAACCTCGTGCGCAAGGTCGGCGGCACCGTTACCGGCGCCGCCTGCATCATCGAATTGAGCTTCCTCGGCGGCCGCCAGCGCCTCGACGTGCCCGTGCACTCGGTGCTCAGCTACGATTCCTGAGCGCGCGCCCTCGGGCCCGTGAGGAGCCGGCCCGCGAGCACCGCCGCGAGCGTCACCACCGCCACCATGATGGTCGCGAGCGCGTTCGCCTGCGGGTTCACGCCGAGGCGTACGCTCGAGAAAATCCACATCGGGAGCGTCGTTGCGCCCGGGCCCGAGGTGAAGCTCGCGAGCACGAGATCGTCGAGCGAGAGCGTGAAGGCGAGAAGCCAGCCCGCCGCGAGCGCCGGCGCGATCAGCGGGAGCGTGATGACCGCGAAGACCTTCCAGGGCCTCGCGCCGAGATCGAGCGCCGCCTCCTCGAGCGAGCGGTCGAAGGAGTGGAGCCGCGCCTGCACGACGACCGCGACGTAGGCCGTGCCGAGCGCGGCATGGGCGATCACGATGGTGAGGAGACCGCGCCCCGCGGGCCAGCCGACCCAGCTCTCGAGATCGACGAAGAGCAGCAGCAGTGACAGCCCCATGATGACCTCCGGCAGCACCAGCGGCACGGAGAGGAGCCAGGCAAAAAAGCCGCGGCCGCGGAACCGCGTGTAGCGGTTAAGGACGAAACCCGCGAGGGTTCCCAGCACCAGCGCCGCGCTCGCGGAGATGACGGCAATGCGCAGGCTCGTCCAGGCGGCGTCGCCGATGGCCGCGTTCTGGAGGAGCTCGCCGTACCAGCGGGTCGAGAACCCCGCCCAAACCGTCACGAGCCGCGAGGCGTTGAAGGAATAGACGATCAGCGAGACGATGGGCCCATAGAGGAAGAGATAGCCGAGCGCCAGCATCGCCGGCAGGAAGAGCGAGCGGCGGCCGCTCATCGCGCCTCCTCCCGGAGAAAGCGCCGCATCGTCGCCATCGGCAGCGCCAGTAGCAGCAGCATCGCCACCGCCACCGCCGATGCCACGGGCCAGTCGTGGTTGTTGAAGAACTCGTCCCAGAGGACCTTGCCGACCATGAGCGTGCCGGGGCCGCCGAGGAGCTCGGGTATGACGAACTCGCCGATCGCGGGGATGAAGACCAGGAGCGAGCCCGCGACGATGCC
Source organism: Allostellaceae bacterium (assembly GCA_035541215.1). GTDB lineage: Bacteria > Pseudomonadota > Alphaproteobacteria > ATCC43930 > CGMCC-115725 > DASZHJ01. The sequence continues at coordinate 91,222 of DATKNV010000088.1, forward strand.
CGGGAGCGAGAGCGGCAGCGTCACCCTGAGGAAAGCGCGCCAGGGGCGGCAGCCCAGATCGGCCGCCGCCTCCAGGAGCGCGGGATCGAGCCGCTCCAAGGTCGCGTAGAGCGGCAGCACCATGAAGGGGAGATAGCCGTAGACGAGACCCAGCACGACCGAGAAGGAGTTGTTGAGGAGCGGCAGCGGCTCGCTCACGACGCCCAGCGCGATCAGCACGTTGTTGACGAGGCCGTTGCCCTTGAGGAGCCCGATCCAGGCGTAGACCCGCAGCAGGAAGCTCGTCCAGAACGGCAGGATCACCAGCATCAGCAGCGCAACGCGCCAGGCCTTGGGCGCCCGCGCGATCGCATAGGCCATGGGATATCCGAGGAGCAGCGAAATGAGCGTGGCGGCGAGCGCATAGCGGATCGAGGACAGGTAGGCGCGGATATAAAGGCTGTCGGAGAGGAGCCGCGCGTAGCTCTCGAGCGTGGCGCCGAGCCGGAGGCCCCCATCGCCGGTCTCGAAGAGCGGCCCATAGGGCGGGATCGCTAGGCGGCTCTCGGCGAAGCTGATCTTGAGCACGATCGCAAGCGGCAGCAGCGTGAAGAGTACGAGCCAGAGATAGGGAATGCCGATGAGGCCGCGCCTCCCCCAGTGGCCGCCTCTTCCCCGCGCGCTCATGAGGTCAGGAGGACGCCGGCTTCGGCGTCCCAGCCGAGCCAGACCGCGGCCCCCACAGCGGGCGGCGGGGCGGTACCCGGCCCGGCATTCGGCAGCGTCACGCGGACGACGCGGCCGCCCGCGACCGCGACGAGATAGGTCGAGGCCTCGCCGCGAAAGGCGATTTCCTGCACCGTCCCCTGCAAGCGGTTTGCACGGCCCGGCTCTTGGACGGAGAGAGCGATCCGCTCCGGCCGCACGGCGACGGCGACGGCGGTGCCCACCGGTGCCGTGCCGGCAACCGCGATCGCGAGCCCCAGATCCGGACATTCCACCGAGAGCCCTGCGCCTGCGCCGGCGACGCGGCCCTCGAAGAGGTTCACCCCGCCGATGAAATCCGCGACGAAGCGGCAGCTCGGACGCTCGTAGACCTCCGCGGGCGCTCCGACCTGGACGAGCTGGCCCTTCGACATCACGCCCATGCGGCTTGCCGTCCCCATCGCCTCCTCCTGGTCGTGCGTGACCATGAGGAAGGTGACGCCGACGCGGTGCTGGATGCGCACGAGCTCTAGCCGCGTCTCCTCGCGGAGCTTGCGGTCGAGGGCGGCGAGCGGCTCGTCGAGCAACAGCAGCTTCGGCTCCTTCGCGAGCGCGCGGGCGAGCGCCACGCGCTGCCGCTCGCCGCCCGAGAGCTGATGCGGCTTGCGCCCCGCGAGCGCGCGGAGCTGCACGAGGTCGAGCATCGCCTCGACCTTGGCCGCGATCTCCTTGCGCGACAGCCGGCCCTGCTTGAGGCCGAAGGCGACGTTCTCCGCCGCCGTCATGTGCGGGAAGAGCGCATAGGACTGGAACATCATGTTGGTGGGCCGCGCATAAGGCGGCACTTCCGCGACGTCGGCGCCGTCGATCAGGATGCGGCCGCTATCGGGACGCTCGAAGCCCGCGAGCATGCGCAGGAGCGTGGTCTTGCCGCAGCCGGAAGGTCCGAGGAGCGCGAAGAAGGCGCCGCGCTCGATCTCGAGCGAGACGTCGTCGACGGCGAGCGTTCCGCCGAAGCGCTTGACCACCCGCTCCAGACGGACCAGGGGCGCCGCAGCCGCCGCGCCCACGGGAGCCGCCGTCAGCCGCCGGTCTTCACCCGCGTCCAGGCGCGCGTCCGCGCGCGCTCGTACTCGGGACTGACGGGCGTGTCGAAGAAGAGCCGCTTCCTCACCTCGGCGGAGGGGTAGATGTTGTGATTGTTGCGGATCTCGGGGTCGACGAGCGGCGTCGCCTTGACGTTCGGATTGGCGTAAGCGACCGCGTTCGAGATTTCCGCGGCGATCTCCGGCCGCAGGATGAAGTTGATGAAGACGTGCGCGTTCTCGGGATGCGGTGCGTCCGCGGGGATCGCCATCTGGTCGATCCAGAGCATCGCGCCTTCCTTGGGGATCGAATAGGCGATCTTGACGCCGTTCTTCGCGTCCTCGGCACGCTGCTTCGCCTGGAAGATGTCGCCGGAATAGCCGAAGGCGACGCAGAGGTCGCCGTTGGCGAGGTCGTTGATGTACTGCGAGGAGTGGAATTTCGTGACGAAGGGCCGGATCTTCGCAACCGCGCCCGCCGCGAGCTCGAGATCCTTGTCGTCGCGACTCAAGGGCTGCTTGCCGAGATAGAGGAGCGCGGCGGGAAACACTTCCTCCGGCGTGTCCAGCAGCGAGAGGCCGCACTCCCCGAGCTTCTTCGCATTGGCGGGATCGAAGATGAGGCTCACGCTCTCGACCGGCGCCTTCGCTCCCAGCGCGGCCTTCACTTTATCGATGTTGTAGCCGATGCCCGTCGTGCCCCACATGTAGGGCACACCGTAGGTGTTGCCGGGATCGGCGACCGCCGCGTTCGCGAGGATCTGCGGATCGAGATTGCCGTAATTCGTGAGCTTGGACTTGTCGAGCTTCAGGAAGATCTTCGCCTTCGCCATGCGCGCGAGGTAGGGGCTCGTCGACGGCACCACCACGTCGTAGCCGGAGTGCCCCGCGAGCAGCTTCGCCTCCAGCACCTCGTTTGCGTCGTAGACGTCGTAGCGGACCTTGATGCCCGTCTCTTTCTCGAACTTCGCGATGGTGTCCTTGCCGATGTAGTCGGACCAATTGTAGACGTTGAGCACCGGCTCTTCCGCGTGCGCCGCGCCCGCGAGCAAGAGCACCGCCGCCGCCGTCATCATCGCTCTGCGCATCCCCCGCCTCCTTGGCCCTGCGGCAGGATTCATGCGTGGCGTCCAGCACAAAGTCAATCGCACGCGGCCGCCCTCGGCTAGCGCTTCCTCGCGAGCGTCAGCCCGTCGCCGACCGTGAGCAGCACCGACTCGACTCGGGCATCGTCGCGTATCTTGAGGTTGATGGCGCGGAGCGCCACCGTATCGGCGTCCTGCTTCTTCTCGTCGAGGACCGAGCCGCTCCAGAGCACGTTGTCGACGGCAATGAGGCCGTTCTGACGCAGGAGCTGGAGGCAGAGCTCGTAATAGGTGTCGTAGTTGGACTTGTCCGCGTCGATGAAGGCGAAGTCGAACCGGCCGGCCTCGCCCCCGTCGAGTAGTCCGCGCAATGTCTGCGCCGCAGGGCCGAGGCGGAGATCGATGCGGCTCTCGAGCCCGGCCTCGCGCCAATAGCGGCGGCCGATGCTCGTCCATTCCTCGCTCACGTCGCAGGCGATGAGCTTGCCATCGGGCGGCAGGGCCGATGCCACCGTGAGCGCGCTATAGCCCGTGAAGGTCCCGATCTCGAGGCAGCGCCGCGCGCCCATGAGGCGCACCAGCAGCGCCATGAAGGCGCCCTGATCGGCGCCGATCTGCATCAACCCCAGCGGGAGCTTCGCGGTCTCCGCGCGCAAGCGGCGCTGAAGCGGCGTCTCCTTGACCAGAGTTTGAGTGACGTAATTGTCGATATCGTCGGAGATAATCGAGCGCCTGGCCATCGGTTGGGATACCTCAATCGATTTTGGCTTCGTCGCGGTACATGACCTTGTGCCGCGTCGTCTTGATCCAGTCCTCGATCTGCTCCAGCGTCATGTGATTCGCGGGATCGAAGCGGTTCCAGCTCATGATCTGCGGCAGCGCCTTCTTCCAGCGCTTATAGGGCGGCTTCAAGGGCGGGCCGAAGAGCATGATGTCGATGACGGCGAGGTCCTCGGGAATGCCGAGGAGCGGCTTCATCTCATTCTGCGCGGCCTCCTGGCCGATCGCCGTCACCCACCAGACGTTGTAGCCCAGCGCCGCCGCGGCGAGGTGGGCGGACATGGTGGAGGCGGCGACGCTCTGCAGGAGGATGCGCTCCGCGTTCTCGCGGTATTGCAGGTCGAGCGCGGAGCCGTCCATCAGCACCGGGAAGGCGCGGATGAAGCGGAAGTCCGCGGCCACCACGATGAAGCCCGGCGCCGTCTCGAGGCCGCGGTAATTGGGCGTCGGGAACTTCATCTTGAGCTTCGCGCGCAGGCGCTGCTCCTCGACGAAATAGTCGGCGATGCGCCGCTTCAGCTCCGGCTCCGTCACGATGATGTAATGCCAGGGCTGCGCGTTGGCCCCGGAGGGCGCGTGGCGCGCGGCCTCCAGGATCATCTCGTAATGCTCGCGCGGCACCACGTAGTCCGGCCGGAACTGACGCGTCGTGAGGCGGTTGCGGGCCACCGTCATGAAGGTCTCGTAGCGCCTCAGCGCCTCGGCGCTGCCGATCTCCACCGACGTGATCGCGCTTGTCTCCGACATCGCACCGCTTCCTTCATGACGGTCACCGAACCTTCCAAGGCCACCATAGCATGGCCGGCCGCAGCGGCATCCGAAAGCTTCGGCCCGGGCTTCCTAGGGCGGTGCCTAGGCTCCTGGTGGAAGCAGGAGAATCGCGAGCGAGGGGCGCCGCCCCTCGCACACGGCTTTGTGACCGCGCTAGTGCCGGTGCGGCGGTCCACCACTTCCGCGGATGTGCTACCAAGCCACCGACGGCGCGCCGGCGTGATGAACGCGGGGCGCGCACGTCACGCGTCAAACGAGACAGGGAGGGATCCTGATGCGCCGTTTCTTCACGATGCTCGCCGCCGCGGCGGTCGCCGTCGGGCTGGTGGCCTGCACCAATCAAATGTCGAGCCAGAAGACCTACAAGGCCGAGCTCTATGCCGCCAACGAGGTGCCGCCGGTGAGCGGCGCCGGCAAGGGCACAGCCATGCTGACCCTCGACCCCGCCACGAAGCAGCTGAGCTGGACCGTCAATTTCAGCGACCTCAGCGGCCCAGCCACGGCCGCGCACATCCACGGCCCTGCGGCCGTCGGCGCCAATGCCGGCGTCGTCGTGCCCTTCGACGGTGTCCCGTCCGCGGCCGCCGGCGAGATCAAGGGCAGCAAGGTCCTGACCGACGCCCAGATCGCCGATCTCGATGCCGGCAAGTTCTACGTCAACATCCACACCGCCAATAACAAGGGCGGCGAAATCCGCGGCCAAGTTCGCCCGGACAAGATGTGATCGGAGCGCCGCCGGGGCCGCGCCCCGGCGGCGCCCTCACCCGCCGTCGCTTTCGGTGTCGTGAAAGCGGCGGTAGTCGATGACGCGCAGGCCGCCATCCGTTCGACTCAGGACATCAGCGAAGCGCCGGCCCCAGAGAATGTCCGCGGCGTCGTAGACGTGCCGGGCCAAGATCGTCTGCGACAGACTCTCGTCGGTGCCCGTGAGCGTCACGACGATCGCTGATTCCTGCGCCGCGAGCGCCGCCGCGTCGGCGCCGTGGAGCGGGCTCTTGGCGTCGATCGGATGCATCACCGTCCAGCTCAGCGAGAACAGCGGATTGCGCGAGCGCGCAAGCTTCAGGTCGTGCGTGCGCCGGAATTGCATTCCCTCTGCGCTCGCCTCTTCGCGCGCCAAGTAAACGTGCACCTCGGCCTCCAGCATGATGTTCCGGCGCTCGTTGGCGCAGCGGAACATGAGGGTGGGGACGCCCTCGAAGCGCGTCACAACCGCGACGCGGCTGAAGAGTACCCGCGCGGTCGGCCGGGAGAAGCGCTGGAAGATCACGCCGGTCGCGAGCGCGAAGCCCGCAAGGCCCATGAGCGCCTCGATCGTCACGATGATATTCGCGTAGAGCGTCTTGGGGGCCATGACCCCGAAGCCGATCGTCGCCATGGTCTGGACGCTGAAGAAGAAGGCATCCGCAAAGGAGCCCTCTTGGGCATTCGCGATGTCGCCTGGCGCGGCGAGGTAGAGCAGCGCAAAGGCGCTGTTGAACATGAAATAGGCGGCCGCCAGCGCGACGAAGAACCAATGCCAGCGCATCGTCAGCAGCGCGTGATAGAGATCGCGCGCGGTAGGCGGCGTGCCGCCGAGACGCAGTACCGGCGGGAGCGGAGGAGGCGGCTGCGCGCGCGGCGGCCTGACGCGCTGCGCGTGCCGCCGCTCGCGCATCGGCTCCCGCTACTCCGCCGCCTGCCGCTCGCCGGGCTTGGGGCGCCAGCGCAGCACGGGCTTGCGCGCGGCCAAGGTCTCGTCGAGGCGCCGGCGCGGCGTGAGGCGGGGCGCCGCATGGAAGAAATCGGTCTCGCCCGCCTTCGCCCGCCGCGCGAGGCCCTTCACCACCGAGATGAAGCGATCGAGCGAATCCTTGCTCTCGGTCTCCGTGGGCTCCATCAGCAGCGCGCCATGCACGATCAGCGGGAAGTACATGGTCATGGGGTGGTAGCCCTCGTCCGTCATCGCCTTCGCGAAGTCGAGCGTAGTGACGCCGGTGCCCTCGAGGAAGCGATCGTCGAACAGCACCTCGTGCATGCAGGTGCCGGGGAAGGCGGGAGTGAGCTCGTCCTTGAGCGAGGCGAGGAGGTAATTGGCGTTGAGCACCGCATCCTCCGCGACCTGGCGGAGGCCGTCCGCGCCGTGGCTCATCATGTACGAGAGGGCACGCACGAACATGCCCATCTGCCCGTGGTTCCCCTTGATCCGCCCGAGCGCCATCTTCGCCTCGCCGTCCTTGCGCTCGACGAGGCGGAATCCGCCGGCGTCGTGCACGACCCAGGGCACCGGTGCGTAGGGAGCGAGGCTCTCCGCGAGCACCACCGGCCCGCTCCCGGGACCGCCGCCGCCATGTGGAGTCGAGAAGGTCTTGTGCAGATTGAGGTGCATCACGTCGATGCCGAGCTCCGCGCAATTGACGCGGCCCATGATCGCGTTGAAGTTGGCGCCGTCGCAGTAGAAATAGGCGCCGGCGGCGTGCACCATGTCCGCGATCTCCCGCACGTCGCGCTCGAAGAGCCCGCAGGTGCTGGGGTTCGTGAGCATGAAGGCCGCGACGTCCGGCCCGAGCTTCGCCTTGAGATCGGCGAGATCGACGCGGCCCGCGGCGTCCGCCTTGATGGGATCGACGGCATAGCCACAGGCCGCCGCTGTTGCGGGGTTGGTGCCGTGCGCGGATTCCGGCACCAGCACGCGCTTGCGGTGCTCGCCGCGGTGATCGAGCGCCGCCCATATGCACATCATGCCGCAGAGCTCGCCATGAGCGCCGGCTCCGGGCGAGAGCGCCACCGCGGGCATTCCCGTCAGCATCTTGATCCAGCGCGCGATCTCGTCCATGAGCTCGAGCGCCCCCTGGACGGTCGAGACCGGCTGCAGCGGATGGATGTCCGCGAAGCCCGGCAGCCGCGCCACCTTCTCGTTGAGGCGCGGGTTGTGCTTCATGGTGCAGGAGCCCAGCGGATAAATCCCGGTGTCGATCGCGTAATTCTTCTGCGAGACTCGCATGTAGTGCCGCACGACCTGCGGCTCGCTGAGACCCGGCAATCCGATGGCACCTTGCCGCGCCATCCCGCCGAGGCGGCTCTTCACCGCCGGCGGCTCCGGAAGATCGACGCCGGTGCGCCCGGGCGCGTCCTGCTCGAAGAGCAGCGGCTCCTCCTCCTGGAGGCCGCGGCTCCCGCTCATGGTCGGGCCTTCCTTGCCCTCGCTCTTGAAGCCGCTCACCGCCTTGCTCCAGTCGCTCATCGCAGCACCTCCGTGAGCGCGGATGCGAAGGCGCTCATGTCAGCTTCCGTGTTGGTCTCGCTCGCGGCGACCAGCAGCAGGCTCGCGAGCTCGGCGCGTCCCGGATGGAGCCGGCTCACGGGCACGCCCCCGAGGATGCGGCGCTGCGCCAGCGCCTCCACCACCGGCGCCGCGGGCTTCGGCAGGCGCAGCGTGAACTCGTTGAAGAAGCCGTCGTTGACGACGGAGACGCCCGGCACCGCCGCCAGGCGCTCGGCCAATTGCACGGCCTTGCCGTGATTGACCGCCGCGAGCCGCGTGAAGCCCGCCTCGCCCAGGAGCGCCAAGTGAATCGAGAAGGCCAGCGCGCAGAGATTGGAGTTGGTGCAGATGTTGCTGGTGGCCTTCTCGCGCCTGATGTGCTGCTCGCGCGCGGAGAGCGTCAGCACGTAGCCGCGCCTCCCGTCGGCATCGACGGTCTCGCCGCAGAGCCGTCCCGGCACCTGCCGCACGAAGCGGTCGCGGGTCGCGAACAATCCCAGATGCGGGCCGCCGAAGACGAGGCCCATGCCGAGGGCCTGTCCCTCGCCCGCGACGATGTCGGCGCCCATCGCGCCCGGCGGCTTGACCGCGCCCAGTGAGACCGGCTCCGTCACGATCACGATCAGCAGCGCTCCCGCCTTGTGGCAGGCTTCGCCGAGCGCGGTGTGATCGCGGAGCTCGCCGAAGAAGCCGGGGTTCTGCACCACGACGCAGGAGGTCTCGCCGTCGATCCGGCTAACGAGATTTTCCTTTCCGGCGGGATCGGGGTCCGCGAGCACGGTCTCGTAGCCCACGAAGCGGCCGTAGGTCGCGGTGGTATCGCGATAATGCGGGTGCAGGTTGCCGGAGAGGATCGCCTTCTTCCGATGCGTCACCCGGTTCGCCATCATCACGGCCTCGGCGCAGGCAGTGGCGCCGTCGTAGAGCGAGGCGTTCGCGACCTCCATCCCCATGATGAGCGCGACCTGGGTCTGGAACTCGAAAAGCGTCTGCAGCGTGCCCTGGGACACCTCCGGCTGGTAGGGCGTGTAGGAGGTCAGGAACTCGCCGCGTTGGATCAGGTGATCGACCGCGGCGGGAACGTGATGGCGATAGACGCCGGCGCCGAGGAAGCTCGGCACTGAGCCCGCGGCGACGTTCTTCGCGGCCATGGCGCCGAGCGCGCGCTCGACCTCGAGCTCGCCTTGCAGGCGCGGGAGATCGAGCAGCCCCTCGATTCGCGCCGCCTTCGGCACGTCTTTGAAGAGCGCGTCGATCGAGGGCACGCCGATCGCGGAGAGCATCGCCTTGCGGTCGGCATCGGTGAGCGGGAGGTAGCGCATCAGCCGAGCCCCTCGACATAGGCCTTGTACTGCGCCTCGTCCATGAGCGCGTCGAGCTCCTTGGGATTGGCGACGGTCATCTGGAAGAACCAGCCCTGGCCCATGGCGTCGTTGTTGACGCGCGCGGGCTCGCCCGCGAGGTCGCCGTTCGCCGCAGTCACTTGGCCCGAGATCGGCGCATAGACCTCGCTCGCGGCCTTCACGGATTCGACCACGGCCGCCTCCTTGCCCTGCTCGAGCTTGCGGCCGACTTCGGGCACCTCGACGTAGACGACGTCGCCGAGTTGGCCCTGCGCGTAGTCGGTGATCCCCACGGTAGCGGTGGTTCCCTCGACGCGGACCCATTCGTGGTCTTTCGTGTATCTGACGGTCATGGCGTTTCCTCGTTTGTCATTGGCGCAGTCTCAGCCGCGGTAGTAGCGATGCGGAGCAAAGGGCAGCGTGACGACGCGGGCGGGGCGGGGCGTCCCCCGCACCATGAGCGAGAGGGCGGTGCCGGGCGCGGCATGGGCGCTCGCGACGTAGCCCATGGCGATGGGACCGTCGACGCTCGGGCCGAAGCCGCCGCTGGTGACCTTGCCGATGACGGTGCCTCCGGCATCGAGGATCTCCGTCCCCTCGCGCGCCGGAGCGCGGCCCTCGGGCTTGATGCCCACGCGCTTGCGCGCGACGCCCTCGCGAAGCTGACGCAGGATCGTTGCCGCACCGAGGAAGCCGCCTTGCTCGCGCCGCCGTTTGCCGAGCGCGAAGGCGAGATCGGCCTCGACGGGCGTCGTGCTGCGGTCGATGTCGTGGCCGTAGAGGCAAAGTCCCGCCTCGAGCCGAAGCGTGTCGCGTGCGCCGAGTCCGATCGGCTTCACCTCGCTCTCGCGGAGCAGCCGCCGCGTGAGCCGCTCCGCGGCCTCGGCAGGCACTGAAATCTCGAACCCATCCTCGCCGGTATAGCCGGAGCGCGAGACGAGGCAGGCAGCGCCCTCGAGCGTCTCGGCCTTCACGCTCATGAAAGGCATGGCCCCGACCGCCGGCGCGAGCCGCGCGAGCACCGCGGCGGCCTCGGGACCCTGCAGCGCGATGAGCGCACGCTCCGGCAGCGGCGTCACCTTGATCGCGGGCTCGAGCGCCCGCTTCATATGCGCGGTGTCCTCGGCCTTGCAGGCGGCATTCACGACCACGAAAAGGTGGTCGCCCATGTTCGTGACCATGAGGTCGTCGAGGATGCCGCCGCTCTCCTCCGTCAGAAGCGTGTAGCGCATGCGCTGCGGCTTCAGCGCCTGGATCTCCCCAGGCACCAGCCGCTCCAGCGCCGCGGCGGCGCCGGCGCCATCGAGGCGAAGCTGGCCCATGTGCGAGACGTCGAAGAGGCCCGCAGCCGCGCGCGTGTGCAGATGCTCCGTGACGATGCCCGTCGGATACTGCACGGGCATGTCGTAGCCCGCGAAGGGCACCATGCGCGCGCCCAGCGCCACGTGGAGCGAATGGAGCGGCGTCTTCAGGAGGGTCGGATCGGTCATGGGGTCCCTGACGGCGGTCGGCTTCGCGCGTCGCGGCGGCATGCCGCGACGGAAGCCCCCTCTGTCACGGAACCTGAAAGATTCGCCGGCGTGATCGCTCCCGCCGGTTTACCTCTTCGGTGAGACGCGCAATCGAACTCGCGTCTGCTTTCCAGAGTGCCCTTCCCCCGACGGTCCTTTTGCCTGAGAGTTTCCGGGGCGGTTGCTCCTTCGGCGCCGGGCGCATCGCCTCGTCGGCTGCGCCCGATCTCTCCCATCGGGGTGCTCTACGGCACGGGGGCGACCTTAGCACCGGGCGCGATGGAAGGCCAGCGATCCGCCTCAGCTCGGACCGTGCTGCGCGTGCGCGCGGTTGTACTCGAGTTCCTCGGGCGTGAGGCGGAAGCCGAAGACGATGCCGTAGTCGTCGCTGGCGCGACCCTTCGCCAGCGGAATGAAGGTCGTGTGCTCCTCGGTGATCTCTAGGCGGCGCTGGGTGCTCGGGAAATCGAGATCGATGACGAAGTCGCGCTCGGTCAGGATCTGCGCGTTGCGATCGACGACGGCGATGAGGTAGGTGACTTGGCCCTTCTTCACGTCGATCGAGTTGCGCAAGGCGATGACGCCGAGCTTGGTATTTACGGTAATACCGTTGCGCTTCTTGTCGAGCTCGCAGCTCGAAGTGGTCGCGAGCATGCGCGCGCCGTAAGCGAGGTTGGATTCCTGCCGGCTCGGCCCGGACCCGAACTTCGCTACCGCTTGGAGGTCAGGCATGATCGTGGTGCGCGGGCAGCGCACCGAGTCCGAGCTGCCGAGGCTCGAGCAGCCGGCCGCCAAAAGCGCCGAGGCGACCGCCGCCGCGGCTCCAGCGATAGCGCGCGCGGCCCTCATGATCTTCAAAGACGCTTGTGGGAGCCGTCGCAGAGGGGCTTGGCGGCGGAATGCTTGCAGCCGCAGAACCAGACCTCCTGGCTCTGCGGCGCCGTGTATTGCAGGGGGGAAAGCCCGGTGCCCTTGTGCGAGCCGTCGCAGAAGGGCTGCGACTTGCTGCGCCCGCAGGCGCACCACCAATACTCGCGGCCTGCCTCGACCTTGACGCCGTAAGGTGCTTTTTGTGCGGGAATCGGCTCGGCCATGGCTTCTCTTCCGGTGGGTGGCTATGCGTGCGCGGCGGACTCTATGCGAGGGCGCCCGGCCGCACAAGGCCCGCGGCTTGGCGATAAAGCCGCGGAAAACGCAGCGATTCGCCGCCGCGCCGTTGCGCGAAGCCGGCGCCTCCACCAGAATGCGGCGGTCGCCATGAGCCCGCCCCGCCCCGACCCCATGATTGCCACGCCTCCGCCGGGCGCGGCTTTCGCCTGAGTCTGAGCCGGTCATGGCCGTCTATACGGATGTCGGCGACGAGGAGCTCACAGCTTTCGTCGCCCAATACGACATCGGCGCGGTCGTTTCCTGCAAGGGGATCGCCGAGGGCGTCGAGAACTCGAACTACCTCCTGCAGACGGAGAAGGGCAGCTTCATCCTGACGCTCTACGAGAAGCGCGTTGCGCCGCAGGACCTCCCCTTCTTCATCGCGCTGATGGAGCATCTGGCCGAGCAGGGGATTGCGTGCCCCACGCCCGTCAAGGCGCGGGATGGCGTCGCGCTCCGCACTCTCTGCAACCGGCCCGCGGCGATCGTGACCTTCCTCGAGGGCATGTGGCCGCGCCGCATCCACCCCTTCCATTGCGCGGGGGTGGGCGGGGCGCTCGCGGCGCTTCATCTCGCGGGTGGGGGCTTCGGCATGAAGCGGCCCAACAACCTCTCGGTCGCGGGCTGGCGCACGCTCTTCGATGCCTGCAAGGCGCGGGCGCACGAGGTGCGGCCGGGACTCGCGGAGGAGCTCGGACAGGAGCTCGAGGAGCTGGAGCGGCGCTGGCCCAGGGACCTCCCCGCCGGCACCATTCATGCCGACCTCTTCCCCGACAACGTGTTCTTCCGCGGCGAGGCGGTCTCGGGCCTCATCGACTTTTATTTCGCCTGCACGGATTTCCTCGCCTACGACGTCGCCATCTGCCTCAACGCCTGGTGTTTCGAGACCGACGGCGACTTCAACGTAACGAAGGCGCGGCTGCTGCTGTCGAACTACCGCGCGCGGCGGCAGCTCTCGCCGGCGGAGCTCGAGGCGCTGCCGCTGCTCGCGCGCGGAAGCGCACTGCGCTTCCTTTTGACGCGGCTCTACGACCTCCTCAATCATCCCGCAGGCGCGCTGGTGCGGCCCAAGGACCCGCTCGAATACCTGCGCAAGCTCCGCTTCCACCGGGGCATCGACCGCGTCAGCGCCTACGGCATCGACGGATGAGAAGCGCCGAGAACGACGTCGTCGACATCTTCTCCGACGGCGCCTGCAGCGGGAATCCCGGCCCCGGCGGCTGGGGCGCCATTCTGCGTTACCGCGGCAAGGAGCGCGAGCTCTCCGGCTTCGAGGCCGAGACTACCAACAACCGCATGGAGATCATGGCAGCGATCGCGGCGCTAGAGGCTTTGAAGCGCCCCTGCTCCGCCCGCATCCACACCGACAGCCGCTATCTCCACGACGGCATCACGCAATGGCTCCGGGATTGGAAGCGCCGCGGCTGGCGCACCGCCGACAAGAAGCCCGTCAAGAACGTCGATCTCTGGCAGCGCCTGGAAGCAGCACTCGCGCCGCACAGGGTCCAATGGGTCTGGGTGCGGGGCCATGCCGGCCATCCCGAGAACGAGCGCGCCGACGCGCTCGCGCGCGCGGCGATCGCGGCCAATCGGGAGGCGGAGGCTTGAAACGCGACCGCCGCCCAAAGGGGCGGCGGCCGGCAGTCTCTTACACGGAAAGGCTCAGAGCGACTTCAGGATCGCCTCGGCGCTCGAGACCTCGAAGGCGCCGGGGTTCTCGACGTTGAGGGTCTTGACGACGCCGTCCTGGACGACCATCGCATACCGGCGCGAGCGCTTGCCGAGGCCGTAGCCGCTGCCGTCCATCTCGAGCTCGATCGCACGCGTGAAGTCGCCGTTGCCGTCGGCGAGCATCAGCACCTTGTCCTCGACCTTCTGGTCCTTGCCCCAAGCATTCATGACGAAGGCGTCATTGACGGAGAGGCAGGCGATGGTGTCGACGCCCTTGCCTTTGATCTCCGATGCCTTCTGCACGAAGCCCGGAAGATGCTTCGCCGAGCAGGTCGGCGTGAAGGCGCCGGGCAGCGCGAAGAGGACGACCTTCTTTCCCTTGAAGATCTCGTCCGTGGTGATGTCCTTGATGCCCTCCGCCGTCATGTGCTTGAGCTTCACCGACGGAATTCTGTCGCCGATCTTGATCATTGCCTCTCCCCTCTGTTGGGACGAATTTCGATCCGCAGGGCGAGCCCCGCGCCGCCGCTACAATAGTGGGTCGATATGCGAAAATCACCCCCCAGGGCGTGGGGTTATGTTGCCGGCAGCGCGCGGCGTTCCCTGCGCCCGCTCGAGCGCCCGCAGCACGTCCTCGGCGCTCAGAAGCTCCGAAAGCGCGATGCCCTCGGGCGCACCGGGCCCATAGACCGCGCTGAAGGGGATGCCGTAGCGGCCGTAGCTCATGAGATATGAGGCGATCGCGGGATCGGGCCGCGTCCAATCCGCGATCATCGCGACCGTGCCGGGCTCGGCGAGGCGATCGCGCACGGGCGAGCGATCGAGGACCAGCCACCGGTTGAACTTGCAGTTGACGCACCAGTCCGCGGTCACGTCGACGAAGACGGTCTTCCCCTCGCCGACGAGGCCCGCGATCCGGCCGCGGTCGAAGGGCTGCCATAGCGTGTCCGCGAGCCGCCCGGGCGCCGCCTGCGGCGGCGGCAGCACCAGGACCGCGGCGAGTGCCGCTGCAATCGCGATGACGGCGCCGGCGGCGCTCAGCCGGGACGCGCGCACGAGGCTCAGCAGCAACAGCATTGCTACAAGTAACGCCGCCACGATCGAGGCCGCGAGAAGCCCCGCTTCCGCCACCAGGACGAAGACGAGCCACGCGGAGGTCCCGAGCAACGCGAGGCCCAGGACGCGGCGGAGCGTGAGCATCCAATGCCCGGGCCGCGGCAGCAGGCGTGCCAGGGCCGGCATTGCCGCGACCGCGAGATAGGGCAGCGCGAGGCCGAGCCCGAGAGCTGCGAAGATCGCGACGATGTCGAGGCTCGAGCCCGCCAGCGCGAAGCCGACGGCAGTGCCGAGCAAGGGCGCCGAGCACGGTGTCGCGAGCAAGGTCGCGAAGGCGCCGGCCGCGAAGCTGCCGAGGAGCGAGGGACGGCCGGGAGCGAGGCTCGCGCGGTCGGCGACGGCGCGCGGCAGCGGGATCTCGAACCAGCCCCAGAGATTGGCGGCAAAGAGCGTCGTGAGCACCGCCATCGCCGCGAGAAACGCCGGCTGCTGGAACTGCGCGCCCCAGCCGACCGCCATGCCCGCCCCCCGCACCGCAACCATCGCCCCCGCGAGCACGAGGAAGGAGAGCAGGATGCCCGCGGCCGTCGCGAGGAAGCCGCGCCGCAGCTCGGCCTTGCTCTCGCCATGTCCCACCGCCGCGAGCAGCTTCAGCGACAGCACCGGCAGGACGCAGGGCATGAAATTGAGGATGAAGCCGCCGAGAAGCGCGACCAGCAAAACGCTCAGCAGCGAGGGCAGCGGCGCCGCAGGCGCGACCTCCGCGGGGACCGCGACGGCCTCGAGCCCGCGAGCGCCGTCGACGACGGTGATCGTGAGACGCTCGCCCGCAAGCTGCGGTGGCGTCTTGCCGTCGCCGTAGACGGGAATGCGCAATGCCGGATGCGCGCGATCGCCCGCGAGCACGGGCGGGCCGAAGCCGATCCCCTCTGGCCCTTCGACGAAGGCATCGGGATGCGCGAGCGGCGGCTCGGCGGCGAGGCGCAGGATCAACACGGGCTTGTCGCCGCTCTCGACCGTGACCGCATCGAGATGCAGTCCCGCGGATTTGCCGTCGCCGGGCACCTTCGCCTGGTATTCGCCGATGAGGCGGGCGAAGACGCCGCCCTCCGCCGCCCCCGCGGGCAGATCGAGCGTCAGCGTCGTCTCGTAGGGAATGCAGATGTTCTCGCAGGTGAGATAGTTGAGCGCGACCACCGCGTGGAGCGGCTCGCCCGGCTTTGCGAGCCGGACCGCGATCGGCAGCACCACCCCGCCCTCGTAGCCCATCGTCTCGAGCCCGAGCACGCTGAAGCGCGTAGGCGCGGGCCAGGCGATGCTCGCGCTCGCGACGTTCTCCGACCCCTTCCAGTCGAGCTGCGGCGGGAAGCCCGCATCGCCCGGCGAGCGCCAATAGATCTTCCAGCCCTGGGCGAGCTCGAATTGGAGGCCGAGCGTCACCTGCTCCGACGTGCCCACCGCGGGCTCCGCGGCGATGAGGCGCACCCCGCCCTGCTTGGTCATGAACCACGCCGAGGCGGGCTCGGCCGCAATGGCGCCGGCGCCCATGCCCAGCAGCAGGCAAGCGACAAGGCAGAGCAGGCCGAGGAGGCGGTGCACGGGTCGGGACATGGCGGCTTCCGGGCCCGTTATATATAGGGGTTCCCGCCCGCACGATAGGCCCGGATGCCTGGCATGGCTCGAGGGCGCTTGCACTGCGGCGGGCTCGGGCCTATCTCCAATCCCGGCGCAAGCAAGGAGATCGCCGGGTGACGTCGCTCGCGGGGCAGCTTCTGGTCGCGATGCCGCAGATGCAGGACCACCGCTTCGCGCGGTCGGTGATCTACGTCTGCGCCCATGGCACCGAGGGTGCCATGGGGATCGTGATCAACAAGCTCGTGGACAATCCGCCCGTGAAGATGTCGGAGCTGCTGTCGAAGCTCGGCATCGAGGCCGCGGGACTGCGCGGCGATGCGCGCGTCCATTTCGGCGGCCCCGTCGAGTCGGGCCTCGGTTTCGTCCTCCATTCCGCCGATTACACCGAGCAGGGGACGCTGGTGGTCGGCAACAACATGGCCTTGACCGCGACCCTCGACATCCTCCGCGCGATCGGCCGCGGCGACGGGCCGAAGAAGCGGCTGCTCGCGCTCGGCTATTCCGGCTGGGGCCCGGGCCAGCTCGATTCGGAGATTCAGGCCAATGGCTGGCTCCACGTCGCGGCGGACGAGGGCCTCGTCTTCGACCGCGACCTCAAGGACAAGTGGCAGCAGGCGCTCGCCAAGATCGGCGTCAACCTCTCCGCCCTCTCGGGCGACGCGGGACACGCGTGAGCGCGGCCCTCGGCCGCTATCTCGAGGATTTCGCACCCGGGCAGAAATTCGCCTCGGGCCGGCTCACGATCGACAAGGACAGCATCAAGCGCTTCGCGCTCGAGTTCGATCCGCAGCCTTTTCATCTCGACGATGCCAAGGCCGAGCGCTCGATCTTCGGCGGCTTGGCCGCGAGCGGCTGGCACACGGCGGCGCTCACGATGCGCCTCCTCGTCGAGAGCGAGCTTCAGCCGATGGGCGGGATCGTCGGCGCGGGCTTCGACGAGTTCCGCTGGCCCCGCCCCGTCCGTCCCGGCGACGAGCTTCATCTGGAGATCGAGGTGCTGGAAGTCCGCCCCTCGAAGTCGCGCCCCGACCAAGGCCTCATCAAGGTCCGCACCACCACGCTCAACCAGAAGGGCGAGGAGGTGCAGGTGAACGTCGGGAACCTGATCGTGCCGCGAAGGCCGGCGTAGCGATCGATCCCCTCTCCCCTCAGCGGAGAGGGTCGAGGTGAGGGGACGTCGGGCTCAGCGTTCGAGGAAATTCTTCCGGCCTTCCGCCCGTAATGCCCCTCACCCAGCCTCTCCCCAAGGGGAGAGGGGAATCACCGCCCCGTCCACTCCTCCCTGAGCAGCGCGAAGAGGACGTGGTCCTGCCATTTGCCGTCGATGCAGAGATATTTCCGCGCAAAGCCTTCCTCGCGGAAGCCGCAGCGGAGGAGCAGGTGGCGGCTCTTCGAGTTGTGCGGGAGGCACGCGGCCTCGACGCGGTGGAGGTGCAGGCGATCGAAGGCGAAGCCCAGCATGAGCCGAAGCGCCTCCTTCATGAATCCGCGGCCCGCGTAGCGCTCGCCCATCCAATAGCCGAGGCTCCCGGTCTCGGCGACGCCGCGGCGGATGTTGGTGAGGCCGATGCCGCCCATGAGCTTCCCGCTGTCGCGCGCGAAGATGAAGAGGCTGTAGCCCTGATCCCCGCGCCAGTCCTGAGCGTAGCGCGCGAGCCGCCGGCGGAAGGAGCTACGCGTCAGCGCATCCGCGCTCCAGCTCGGCTCCCAGGGCGTGAGAAAGCCGCGCGATTGCGAGCGCACTTCCGCCCAATCCTCGAAATCCGTGCGCTCCGCCGGCCGCAGCACCACCCGCTCGCCGAGGAGCCGCAACGCCGGCGGCGAGCCCGCGAAGAGGCGCGGCAGGCGGAGGATGTCGGTCGCCATCGCCGCTCCCTCAGGCCGCGAGCCGCTGCGCCACGCGGCCGTATTCCTCGAGCCGCCCGATGGGCCCGAGCGCGGTCAGCGTGAGCGCGCCCGCGCCGACGCTCCGCGCCGCGCGCGCGATCCCCGCGGCATCGACGGCCTCGAGCTTGCGCACGACCTCCCGCGGATCGAAGGGCCGGCCGTGGATGAGCATGTGATGCGCGTGCTGCTCGGCGCGAGAGGAGGTGCTCTCGAGCGACATCAAGAGGCCGGATTTGAGCTGCGAGCGCGCGCGCTGGATCTCCTCGGCATCGAAGCCCTGCGGCAGGCGCCGCATCTCCTCGCAGAGGACCGGCACCAGCTCCGCCACCTCGCTCTCGCCGGTGCCAGCGTAGATGCCGAAGAGGCCGGCGTCGCTATAGGCGTGGACGAAGGAATAGATCGAATAGACGAGACCGCGCTTCTCCCGGATCTCCTGGAAGAGGCGCGAGGACATGCCGCCCCCGAGCGCGGAGGAGAGAAGCTGCAGCGCGTAGTAGTCGGGATGCCCGTAAGGGAGGCCCGGAAAGCCCAGCACCACGTGCACCTGCTCGAGGTCGCGGGGCTTGCGCAGGTCGCCGCCGCGGTAGCGCGGCGGCTCCGTCCGCGCCTCGCCCTTCTGCGGGAGCCCGCCGAAGGCTCCCTCGGCAAAGGCCACGACCGCCTCGTGCTCGACCTTCCCCGCCGCCACCAGCACCATGCCGGCCGCGCCGTAATTGCGCTTGAGGTAGCCCGCGACGGTGTCGCGGTCGAGGCGGCGGATGATATCGGTCCGCCCCAGCACCGGCCGTCCCATCGCCTGGTCGGGATAGGCGCATTCCTGGAAATAGTCGAAGACGATGTCGTCGGGCGTGTCCTCGGCCTGGCCGATCTCCTGCAGGATCACCTGCCGCTCGCGCTCGAGCTCGACGGGATCGAAGACGGAGCGCTGCAGGATGTCCGCGAGGATATCGAGCGCGAGCTGCTGGTCGCCCGCGAGCACCTTCGCGTAAGAGGCGGTCTGCTCGCGCGAGGTATAGGCGTTCAAATGGCCGCCGACGGCCTCGATCTCGCGCGCGATCGCGAGCGCCGAGCGCCGCTCCGTGCCCTTGAAGGCCATGTGCTCGAGCACGTGGGCGACGCCGTTGATCTCCGCGGGCTCGTGCCGCGTGCCGACATCGACCCAGACGCCGATCGAGGCGGTCTCGACCGTGTCCATGGCATCGGTGACGACGCGGAGTCCGTTGGAGAGACGCGAGACGCGAACCGACATTGACTAGCCTCCTGCAGCACCCGCGGGCGAGGTCGCCGGGCGCGCCCGCTCCGCGATGAAGCGCTCCACCGCCGCCAAATCGTTGGGCAGCGCCGTCATGCGCTCGGGACGATCGAGAAGATCCGCCATGCGCATCGGAAGCCGCGGGCGAATACCGGTCGCGCGCTCGACCGCCTCCGGGAACTTGGCGGGATGGGCGGTCGCGAGCGCCACCACGGCCGCGGCGGGATCGCGCCGCGCGCCGCGCGCCGCGCGGACGCCGATCGCGCTGTGGGGATCGATGAGCTCGCCGGTCATGCGATAGGTCATCGCGATCTCCGCCAGCGTCTGCTCGTCGTCGACGCGCTTGGCGGAGAAGAGCTCGCGGGCACGGCGCCATTCCTCTGTGCTCGCGGGGAGCGCGCCGGTCGCGCGGAAGGTCTTGAAGGCGGCCCCGACCGCGGCGCCGTCGCCGGACTTGAGCTCGAAATAGAGCCGCTCGAAATTGCTGGAGACCTGGATGTCCATGCTGGGGCTCAGGCTGGGCTCGACGCCCGCGATGGTCATGGTGCCGTCGTTCAGGAACCGCGAGAGGATGTCGTTGCGGTTGGTGCCGATGACGAGCTCGGAGATGGGCAAGCCCATCCTGCGCGCGACGTGCGCGGCATAGACGTTGCCGAAATTTCCGGTGGGCACGGCAAAAGAGACGGCACGGTCGGGCGCGCCGAGCGCGACGGCGGCCGCGACGTAATAGACCACCTGCCCCATGACGCGCGCCCAGTTGATCGAATTGACCGCGGAGAGGTTGTGCCGCGCGCGGAAGCGCTCGTCCGCGAACATCGCCTTCACGAGGTCCTGGCAATCGTCGAAAGTGCCCTCGATGGCGATGGCATGGACGTTCGACGAGGCGACCGTCGTCATCTGCCGGCGCTGCACCTCGGAAATGCGGCCCTTCGGGAAGAGGATGAACATGTCGATCGCGTCGCGGTCGCGACAAGCCTCGATCGCGGCGGAGCCGGTGTCGCCGGAGGTGGCGCCGATGATGGTGACGCGCTCGCGCCGTCGCGCCAGCACGTGATCGAAGAGCGGGCCCACGAGCTGCAGAGCGTAGTCCTTGAAGGCGAGCGTCGGCCCGTGGAAGAGCTCGAGGAGCCAGAGATTGCTCTGGAGCTGCTTCAGCGGCGCCACCGCGGCGTGGCCGAAATTCCGGTAGGCGTTCTCGACGAGTTGCTTGAAGGCGGCGGGCGCGATCGCATCGCCGATGAAGGGCGCCATCACCGCCGTCGCGATCTCCGCGTAGGACTTCCCGCGGAGCGCGCGCAATGCCGCCGCGTCGAGCGCGGGCCAGCCCTCCGGCACGTAGAGCCCGCCATCGGGGGCGAGGCCCGCCAGCAGCACCGCGTCGAAAGCGAGGCGCTCCGGCGGCCGTCGGGCATCGCGGGTGCTGAGGTAAAGCAAGGGACCGGCTCCTGACCGCCCGGGGGACGATCCCCCGAGCCAAGGCCGGGAGAGCCTATCAAGGGGGCTCCCGCCGCCGCAACCCAGGCGAATCGCGGGGCTGGAATTCTGCGGCACGAGATTGCGGCAGGCGGATGACATCTTGTTCAGACTCCATAAAGCATTGAAAAGAAAAGGAGGTTTATCGCCTCATCCGCGTCGCCATGGCCCATGCGCCGACGTGGAACAGCCATGACGGGCCGGGGCTACCGCGCATGGTGGCGCTCGTGGCACAAGGCCCTCATGGCCTCGCCTGACCGCTCCAGCGCCTCCGACGCCTTCACGGCGGGCGTGGTGCGCTCTCTCCCCGTCGGATTGGGGGTCCTCGTCTACGGGCTCGTATTCGGCGCCCTCACGGCACAGAAGGGCTTGAGCCTCGCCGAGGCGACCTCGATGAGCGCCATCGTCTTTGCGGGCTCGGCGCAATTCGTGGCGCTCGGGCTATGGACGGTGCCGCCGCCGGTGCTCGCCCTCGCCCTCGCGACCTTCCTCATCAACTTCCGCTTCTTCCTGATGGCCGCGACCATGGATCGCGTCATCGGCGATTGGCCGAAGCCGCGCGCGCTGCTCGCGCTCTTCTTCGTCACCGACGAGAATTGGGCGGTTACGATGGCCGAGGGCGAGCGACGGCACTGGGGAGCGTTCTTCCTGGGCACCGGGATCGTCGTCTACGCGAGCTGGCTCGCGGCGACGGTCTTGGGCTACGTCATCGGAGGCGTCGTCAGCGATCCCAAGCAGTGGGGCTTCGACTTCGCCTTCCCCGCGATGTTCCTGGCGCTCGCCGTCGCGATCGGCCGCAAGGCGCCGGCGCCGCTGGTGTGGATCGCGAGCGCCGCGGCGGCGCTCGCGGCCGACCGCTGGATCGGCGGCAGCGCGCCGGTGCTGCTCGGCGGCCTCGCCGGTGCGGGTGTGGCGGCACTCGGGGCCGGAGGCCGGCGTGCGCCCTGAGGTCATCCTCGCCTTTCTCGCAATGGCGGCGGTGAGCTACGGCATCCGCGTCGCGGGCTATCTCGTGGGCGCGCGGATTCCGAACCATCCCCGGCTCCGCGCCGCGCTCGCTCAGCTTCCCGTGGCGATCCTGATCGCCCTCGTGGTGCCGATGCTCGCGCACGCGGGGCCGCCGGAGTGGATGGCGGCCGGTATCGTTGCAGCGGCGGCGTGGTTCGTGGAGCTCTTGGTGGTGCCGCTGGCGATTGGGGTGGTTGCGGTGGTGCTGTTGAGAGGAATTATCTAACGGACCCTCACCCTCCCATCGCCTCGCGATGGGCCCCAACCCTCTCCCGCATGGCGGGAGAGGGAAAAATTTCCCTCTCCCATCGGAGATGGGAGAGGGTTGGGGCCCGTTGCGCAGCAACGGGAGGGTGAGGGTTTCGCCGGAAAGCTACGGCGCGTAGCTCGCAACGAGCTGCTCGGCAGCGGCCTTGTAGGCCATCGCCTTGAGCGCCAGCACCTGACGCTGGTCCGAGCCGCCCCGATCCAAGTTTGCGCTGAGCGCGCTGTCGGAGCGGCTGTC
This sequence comes from Allostellaceae bacterium, assembly GCA_035541215.1. GTDB lineage: Bacteria > Pseudomonadota > Alphaproteobacteria > ATCC43930 > CGMCC-115725 > DASZHJ01. The sequence continues at coordinate 113,361 of DATKNV010000088.1, forward strand.
CGGCGCGAAAACCGACCAATCGCCGCTGCGCACGTCGATGACCGCAACCTTGAGCCGGATGCGCATGTGCTGGGTCTCGTCCGGAATGAAGGTGCCGATGATCGGAACCCACGAGACGACTTTCGTCCCCTCGCGCTCGACCGCGCTCTCGAGGACACCCCAATAACAAATGACGGTGTCGGCGCCGGCGCGGGCCGCGGCGAGCCGCAACGCCGTTGCGTAGACGCGACCGCCCTCCGGCACGCCCGAGAAGGGTTGCACATCGAAGTAAGGCCCCAGCGCCTGCGACATCGCTTCATCCGGCAGCATCGCCCCCGACTGCACCAGAAGAACCGACGAGCCTCTGCGGAGCGCTGGACGGCGGTACTCCGCGCGTGTCCGCGTGATCTTCGCATTGTCAATGTCCCCGGTCGTGTCGATGCCGAGAACGTCGAGTTCCGCGAGCTCGCCGCGGTACAGTTTGTCCCGTGCATAGCCCGGGTAGGGATAGTGGCCACCGACATAGGCATTGCCGGCTTCGTATCCCGAATTGGAGATCGATCGCGTCTGGCACGCGGCCATTGTCGAGATCAACGCGATCGAAACCAAGCCCGCTCGAAGCGCCCTCTGCCATTCCGTCATCGACACCCTCCCTCGGTCCGGCCGCGCCGGCGGGAGAGAGTGCACGCCATCATGGCATTTCTTGGGTGCGGTTCTTCAAGATCATCTTATTCCGGCCGCAATGCCCTCACCCTCCCATCGCCTCGCGATGGGAGCAACTGTGTCTTAGCAGGCTTTGGCGTGTTTCCAAGGTTGGTTGTCGCGAAGGATGGCGTTGAGGGTGACGAGCATTTTGCGCATGAGGGCGACAGTTGCGACCTTGGGGGTTTTGCCGGCCTCGATGAGG
>DATKNV010000089.1:0-3062 GCA_035541215.1 Allostellaceae bacterium
CACGGTGACGCGCTGCGGGCCCTCGCTACGCACCCGCCGCACCAGCTCGCTGAAGCGGGCCTTGGCGTCGTGCAGCAGCCAGCGGCCGGGCGCACGCGGCCGCTTGGGCGGGGTTTTTACGATTCTAGTCATATTGACTAGGTATCATGGCGAGGGCCGGTTTTTCAAGCCTCTTGCCCAAACCCCCATCCCGCGCCGTGCTGCCGGAGACGCGGGCGGTGCTGCAATTCAATATTGTGCCCGCTCGGCTCGAGGCACGAGCGCCGGCCCCCTCGACTTGTCTCGCCCCGGCGATCCCGCAATAATCTCCGCAACCCTCGCCGAGAGAACCCCGGAGCGTATGCCATGTCGAATACCTCGATCTTCCCCGTGCCCGAGCGCGTCGCGCGCGATGCCTGGGCCGACGAGGTCCAATACACGAGGATGTACGAGGCCTCGCTCGCGGACCCCGTCAAGTTCTGGGGCGAGCACGGGAAGCGCCTCCATTGGGTGAAGCCCTATACCAAGGTCAAGAGCACGAGCTTCGAGGGCGAGGTGCAGATCCGCTGGTTCGAGGACGGCACGCTCAACGCCTCCTACAACTGCATCGACCGGCACCTCGCGACGCGCGCGGACCAGACCGCGATCCTCTGGGAAGGCGACAGCCCGAGCGAGCACCGCCACGTCTCCTATGCGGAGCTGCACGAGGACGTCTGCCGCCTCGCCAACGTCATGAAGGCGCGCGGCGTCAAGAAGGGCGACCGCGTCACGATCTATCTCCCGATGATCCCCGAGGCGGCCTTCGCGATGCTCGCTTGCGCGCGGATCGGCGCCATTCATTCCGTGGTCTTCGGCGGCTTCTCGCCGGAAAGCCTGATCGGGCGGCTCCAGGACTGCAAATCGACCTTCCTCATCACCGCCGACGAAGGCCTCCGCGGCGGACGCAAGGTGCCCTTGAAGGCGAATGCCGACGAGGCCTTGAAGCAATGCCCGGACGTCAAGACCGTGATCGTGGTGCGCCGCACCGGCGGTGCCATCCAATGGGCCGAGGGCCGCGACCTCTGGTATCACGAGGAGCTCGCGAAGGCCTCGAGGGATTGCCCGCCGGCGGAGCTCTCGGCGGAGGACCCGCTCTTCATCCTCTACACCTCCGGCAGCACGGGTAAGCCCAAGGGCGTGCTGCACACGACGGGGGGATATCTCGTCTTCGCGTCGATGACGCATCAATACGTCTTCGACTATCACGACGGCGACATCTTCTGGTGCACGGCGGATGTCGGCTGGGTGACGGGGCACAGCTACATCATCTACGGGCCGCTCGCGAACGGCGCCACCACCGTCATGTTCGAGGGCGTGCCGAACTATCCCGACGCCTCGCGCTTCTGGCAGGTGGTGGACAAGCACGCGGTCAACATCTTCTACACGGCGCCGACGGCGATCCGCGCGCTGATGCGCGAGGGCGAGAGCTTCGTCACGAAGACCTCGCGGAAATCGCTGAAGCTCCTGGGCACGGTCGGCGAGCCGATCAATCCGGAGGCGTGGCTCTGGTACTACAACGTCGTGGGCGAGCGTCGCGTTCCGATCGTGGATACCTGGTGGCAGACGGAGACCGGCGGCATCCTGATCACGCCGCTCCCGGGTGCGACGCCCTTGAAGCCGGGCTCGGCGACGCGGCCCTTCTTCGGCGTCAAGCCCGTGATCGTCGACAACGAGGGCAATCTTCTCGAGGGCGCGGCCGAGGGCAATCTCTGCATCGCCGACAGTTGGCCCGGCATGATGCGCACGGTCTATGGCGACCACAAGCGGTTCGTCGAGACCTATTTCTCGACCTTCAAGGGGAGATACTTCACCGGCGACGGCGCGCGGCGCGACGAGGACGGCTATTACTGGATCACCGGCCGCGTCGACGACGTGATCAACGTCGCGGGCCACCGTCTCGGCACCGCGGAGGTCGAGAGCGCGCTGGTCGCGCATCCGAAGGTCGCGGAGGCCGCCGTCGTGGGCTATCCGCACGACATCAAGGGCCAGGGCATTTATGCCTATGTCACGCTCAAGGCGGGACAGGAGCCGACGGAGCCGCTCCGGAAGGAGCTCGTGCAGTGGGTACGGAAGGAGATCGGCCCGATCGCGACGCCCGATCTCATCCAATGGGCGCCGGGTTTGCCGAAGACGAGGAGCGGCAAGATCATGCGGCGGATTCTTCGCAAGATCGCCGCCAACGAGCATGGCGCGCTCGGCGACACGAGCACGCTCGCGGACCCCGCGGTGGTGAGCGATCTCGTGGAGAACAGGATGAATCGGGGGTGAGGCTGAGAGAAGGTTTCGCGCAGAGGGCGCAGAGGATGCGCGGAGTACGCTGAGCAACAGAGTCATCCACCGGCCTCTGCGACCCCCGCGCATCCTCGGCGTCCTCTGCGCAATATATTTTTCTCTTTCATTTTTTCGTCGCCCTTGAAATAGGTGAAAAATCCCCTATCTTTGATGTTGTGTTAGGGAATTAATCCCCTATCGTCCGGCGGCATGAACGGCGCCGAGTTCATCCGCAGGCTAGAGGCTCTCGCGAAACGCACCGGCACGACCGTTCGTCTCGATAAGCGCCACGGCAAGGGCAGCCACGCGACGCTCTATTACGGCGCACGCAAGACGACGGTGAAGGATCGCAAGAAGGAGATCGGGCCGGCGCTGCTGAGTGCGATGCTGCGGCAGCTCGGCTTGAGCAAGGAAGATTTCTTCTAGGGGATCGAGATGCGCGCGACCGTATTTGCCTATCCCGCTACGCTCACGCGTGACGCCAAGGGCCGTTTCCTGGTGCGTTTTCGTGATTTTCCCGAAGCGCTCACGGATGGTGCCAGCGAGGCCGAGGCGCTTCGCGAGGCGGCGGATGCTCTCTCGGAGGCGCTGATGTCGCGGATCGTCGACGGCGAGGCGATTCCCGACCCTTCCCCCGCCGGGCGCAAGGCGTATCAGGTCGCACCGGACGCGACGGTCGCCTTGAAAGCGGCGCTCCACAAGATCGTTCGCGAGAAGGGCGTCACGGCTGCCGATCTATCGCGACTGCTGGCGATCGATCACAAGGAGGCGAG
>DATKNV010000090.1:0-12146 GCA_035541215.1 Allostellaceae bacterium
GCATCGGTCGCGGTGATCGGTGCGTCGCGGGATGCCGCGAAGATCGGGGGATTGCCGATCGCGTTCATGCGCGCGAACGGCTTCGCGGGCGAGATCTATCCCGTCAATCCCGGCAGCGCCGAGATCCAGGGGCTTCCCGCCTTTGCGAGCGTCAAGGAGGTGCCGGGGCCGGTCGATCTTGCGATCATCGCGGTGCCGAGCGCGGGCGTCCCGGCGGCGCTCCGCGATTGCGCGGCGAAGGGCGTGCGCGCGGCCGTGGTCTTCAGCTCGGGCTTCGCGGAGGTGAGCGAGGAAGGCCGCCTCCAGCAAGCAGAGATCGCAGCGCTCGCGCGCCGTTCCGGCATGCGCGTCGTCGGGCCCAATTGCATGGGCGTGGTCGATTTCCGTAGCCGCGCCGTCGCGAGCTTCCATCCCGCCTATCGCGAGGGAATCGGGCCCGCGGGCCGCATCGCGCTGGTGAGCCAGAGCGGCGCCTTCAGCGGACTGTGCTTCATGATGGCGCAGGACCGCGGCCTCGCCTTCAGCGCCAGCGCCAGCACCGGGAACGAGGCCGACGTCGACGTCGCGGACTGCCTCGCTCACTTCGCCGCCGATCCCGGCACCGACGTGATCCTCCTTTATCTCGAGGGCTGCCGCGACGGGCGAAAACTCATGGAGGGACTCCGCCGCGCGCGCGCTGCGCAGAAGCCCGTGATCTGCCTGAAGCCCGGCGCGACCGAGGCGGGCGCGGCGGCGGTCGCGGCGCACACCGCCTCCCCCGCGGGATCGGAGGCGGTGTTCGCGGCAGTGCTGCGGCAGATGGGCGTCTACCGCGCGCACAGCCTCGAGGAGTTCTTCGACATCGGCGCCGCTGCCGCGGCCGGCGTCCTGCCGCAGGACGGCCGTGTGGGTCTCGTCACGGTCTCCGGCGGGATCGGCGTCCTCATGGCGGACACGGCCGAGCGGCTCGGTCTTGCGGTGGCCCCGGCGCCCGCGCCCCTTCAGGCAAAGATCCGCGCGCTCGTGCCCTTCGCGGCGACGCGCAATCCCATCGACATCACCGGCCACGTCGTGGCCGACCGCAGTCTCATCGATCGCTCCCTCGACCTCGTGCTGGAGGAAGGCGGCTACGGCAGCGTGATCGCCTCCTTGGGCGCCACCGGCCGCAACCCGGTCTATGGACCGCGCATGCTCGAGACGGCGGCAGCGCTGCGTGAGCGCCATCCCAAGACGCTGCTCTGCATCTCCTGCCTCTCGACGCTGGAGTTCCGAAAATCCCTCCAGGCGACGGGCGTGCTGAGCTTCGAGGAGCCCGTGCACGCGGTTCGCGCGGTGGCGGCGCTCGCCGCCTTCCGCCGGTCCTTCGACGCTCCCGAGCCGGCGGAGGAAGACTCCTCTCCGGCTGCGCCGATCCGTCTGCCCGCCGCCGTGAGAATCGGCGGGCTCGAGACGATCATCGATCTTCTGGAGGATCCCGCCTTCGGACCGATGATCTCGCTGAGATTCGGCGGCGTGCTTGGAGAGGCGCTCGGTGGGGCGGTTCTGCGGGCGGCGCCGATCGTTCCCGCAGAGGCGCGGGCGATGATCGAGGAGCTCCCGGGACGCGCGGCGCTCGCGAAAGCGCCGAAGGCGGAGATCGCGGCGCTCGCGCAGACGCTGGTGCGGGCGTCGCGCTCGACCGGCTAGGCGAGCTTCTCGAGCTCGCGGAGGATCGTGTCGCCCATCACGGTCGTCGAGACGCGCGCGGTGCCGGGCTGCAGGATGTCGGAGGTGCGCACGCCGCTCTTGAGCGCCGCCTGCACCGCGTTCTCCACGAGCTTCGCTTCCTCCGCCATGTCGAAGGAATAACGGAGCATCATCGCGAAGGAGAGCAGCGAGGCCAGCGGATTGGCGAGGTCCTTCCCGGCGATGTCCGGTGCGCTGCCGTGGACGGGCTCGTAGAGCGCCTTGCGCCGGCCGCTGCTGTCGGCGGCGCCGAGCGAGGCCGAGGGCAGCATGCCCAGCGAGCCCGTCAGCATCGCCGCGCAATCCGAGAGCAGGTCGCCGAAGAGATTGTCGGTGACGATCACGTCGAACTGGCGGGGGTTGCGCACGAGCTGCATCGCGCAGTTGTCCGCGTACATGTCCGCGAGCTCGACGTCCTTGTACTCGGCGTCGTGCAGCTTCTGCACCTCCTCGCGCCAGAGGACGCCCGTGTGCATGACGTTCGCCTTCTCGACGGAGGTGACGCGGTTCTTGCGCTTGCGCGCGAGCTCGAAGCCGACGCGCGCCACGCGCTGGATCTCGGCGGTGGTGTAGACCTGGGTGTCGACGCCGCGGCACGAGCCATCCGGGAGCGTGGTGATGCCGCGAGGCTCGCCGAAATAGACGCCGCCCGTGAGCTCCCGAAGGATCATGATGTCGAGACCCTGGATCACCTCGGGCTTGAGCGTCGAGGCGCCGATCAACGGGTCGAACACCATCGCCGGACGGAGGTTGGCGAAGAGGTCCATTTCCTTGCGCAGGCGCAGGAGGCCGCGCTCGGGCTTCAGATTGAAGGGGAGGTTGTCCCATTTGGGGCCGCCGACCGCGCCGAAGAGCACGGCGTCGCTGCGCTGCGCCTCAGCCAGCGTCTCGTCCGTGAGCGGCGTCCCGTGCTTGTCGTAGGCGGCGCCCCCACAGAGTCCCTCGGTCACGTCGAAGGTCGCGATCCGCCGGCGGTCGAACCATTCGACGACCCGGCCGACTTGGCGCATCACCTCGGGGCCGATGCCGTCGCCGGGGAGGAGCAGGATTTTCTTGTTCGCGGCCATGAAAGGGAATCCTCAGGGGAGGCCCTCACCCTCCCAACGCGAAGCGCTGGGAGGGTGAGGGTCGCGGGGCACGAAATTAGGAGTAAAGCCACGGCTGGGCGAGCCGCTGCCGCTCCTCGTAGCGGTCGATCGCGGGCGCCTTCTCGAGCGTGAGGCCCACGTCGTCGAGACCGTTCAGCAGGCAATGCTTGCGGAAGGCGTCGAGCTCGAAATGGATTTTCCCGCCGTCGGGCCGCGTGATCGTCTGCTGCTCGAGGTCGATGGTGAGGCGCGCATTGGCGCCCTTCTTCGCGTCGTCCATGAGCTGGTCGACGACCTGCTGCGGCAGCTTGATCGGGAGGATGCCGTTCTTGAAGCAGTTGTTGTAGAAGATGTCGGCGAAGCTCGAGGCGATGACGCAGCGGATGCCGAAGTCGAGGAGCGCCCAGGGCGCGTGCTCGCGCGAGGAGCCGCAGCCAAAATTCTCGCCCGCGACCAGGATCTTCGCCTGGCGATAGGCCGGCTGGTTCAGCACGAAATCGGGATTCTCCGAGCCGTCGGCGCGATAGCGCATCTCGTCGAAGAGCGCCTTGCCGAGACCGGTGCGGGCGATCGTCTTCAGGTACTGCTTCGGGATGATCTTGTCGGTATCGACGTTGATCATGGGCAGCGGCGCAGCGATGCCCGTGAGCGTGGTGAATTTCTGCATGGGACGATGCCGGTTCGACGGCCCTCGCTGTTGCTGGCCGGCGAGAGTTGCCACAACGGAACGGCCTGGGGAAGCGGAATCTCCACCCCAGGCCGCCCGATGACCACCGAGCCCGAAGAGCCGGCCGCGGCCGGCTCAGGCTCGATCTACTTTTTTGTGTTCTCGCGGATGTCGTGCAGCTTATCGTTGATCTGGAACATCACGATCATGATCTCGCAGTAAATGCGGACCAGGATCGGGCCGATGATGAATATCAACAGACCGCCCAGTCGTTGAACCCCCGACTCACCCCCGAACATTTGGATGAGCCCGGCAATCACGCAGATTACGACCAGGACCCAAAAGATGATTTGAATGATGATCGGCGTGATCATCCGGTCGAATTTGAGATAGTCGCCCATCGGTTCCCTCCGTTTTCCCCATGAAAGAAGTGCCCGCGTCTGTCAGCACTCGCCGAGACGGGCAATCAGTCAAATTCGACTCGCGGTGAAATGCAAGCGATACCGACGCGCCCCCCGGTCGTGTCGGCAAGCCCAGGGCGTCAGCCGAGCTTTCTTACATCCGTGAGGTGCCCGGTGACGGCCGCCGCCGCCGCCATGGCGGGGCTCACGAGATGGGTGCGGCCGCCGCGGCCCTGGCGGCCCTCGAAGTTGCGGTTTGAGGTCGAGGCGCAGCGCTCCCCCGGCTCGAGCTTGTCGGCGTTCATGGCGAGGCACATGGAGCAGCCGGCCTCGCGCCACTCGAAGCCCGCCTCGAGGAAGATCCGGTCGAGCCCCTCCTCCTCCGCCTGATGCTTCACGAGGCCGGAGCCCGGCACCACCAGCGCGTTGACGCCTTCCGCGACCTTGCGACCCTTGGCGACGGCAGCCGCCGCGCGCAAGTCCTCGATGCGGCCGTTGGTGCAGGAGCCGATGAAGACGCGCTGCACCGACACCGTCGCGAGCGGCGTTCCCGGCGTGAGCCCCATGTACTGGAGCGAGCGCTGCATCGACTGGCGCTTGCCCTCGTCGGCGACCTCGGCGGGATTGGGGACCGTGCCCGTGATCGGCAGCACGTCCTCGGGGCTCGTCCCCCAGGTCACCTGCGGCACCACGGAGGCCGCATCGAGCTCGACCACCTTGTCGTAGTGCGCGCCGGGATCGCTCGGGAGCGTGCGCCAGAGTTTCACCGCCTGTTCCCAGGCGGCCCCCTTGGGCGCGTGCGGCTTGCCCTTGAGATACGCGAAGGTGGTCTCGTCGGGTGCCACGAGCCCCCCGCGCGCGCCGCCCTCGATCGTCATGTTGCAGAGTGTCATGCGGCCCTCCATCGAGAGGCCGCGGATCGTGCTGCCGGCGTATTCGATGACGTGGCCGGTGCCGCCGGCGGTGCCGATCTTGCCGATGATCGCGAGGATCAGGTCCTTGGCCGTGACGCCGAAGGGAAGCGCGCCCTCGACCCGCACCAGCATGTTCTTGGCGGGCTTCTGGATCAGGGTTTGCGTCGCGAGCACGTGCTCGACCTCGGAGGTGCCGATGCCGAAGGCGAGCGCGCCGAAAGCGCCGTGGGTCGCGGTGTGGCTGTCGCCGCAGACGATGGTCATGCCGGGCTGGGTCATGCCCTGCTCGGGTCCGATGATGTGCACGATGCCCTGTCGGATGTCGGTCATGCCGAAATAGGGCACGCCGAATTCCTTGACGTTGCGCTCGAGCGTCTCGACCTGGAGGCGCGATTCCGGCTCCTCGATGCCGCGGGAGCGGTCGGTGGTGGGGACGTTGTGGTCGGCGACCGCGATCGTGGCGTCGGGCCGGCGCACGCGGCGTCCGCTCGCGCGGAGCCCCTCGAAGGCCTGCGGGCTCGTCACCTCGTGCACGAGGTGACGGTCGATGTAGAGGAGACAAGTGCCGTCGGGCTGGCGGTCGACGACGTGGCTCTCCCAGATCTTGTCGAAGAGAGTGCGCGGCTTCGCCATGTGAGATTCCTCCTTCGGCCTCTCACCCAATCCTCTTCCCGACGGGGAGAGGGAGGGACCCGCGTCAGCGGGAGGGTGAGCGGGAAAATATGCTCTTACTGCGTCGACTCCGCGGTCTCGGTGGCGCCGCTCACGGGCACCTCGACCTCGCCCGCGCCGCCGCGCTCGGCGATGCGCGCGGCCTTGCCGGTGCGTCCGCGGAGGTAATAGAGCTTCGCGCGGCGGACCGAGCCGCGGCGCATCACCTCGATCGCGCTGATGCGCGGAGAATAGAGCGGGAAGATGCGCTCCACGCCCTCGCCGTAGGAGATTTTGCGCAGCGTGAAGTTGGAATTGACGCCCGCGTTCTTGCGCGCGATGCAGACGCCCTCGAAGGCCTGGATGCGCTCGCGCTCGCCTTCCACCACCTTGAGGCTCACCTTCACCGTGTCGCCCGGCGTGAATTCCGGGATCGTGCGGCCCGCGAGGAGCTTCTGGATCTGCTCCTGCTCCAATGTCTTCACCAGGGTCATGACATCACCTCTTCCATCAAATCTTCCGCCGCTCGCGGCGTTCCCACAGATCCGGGCGCCGCTCGCGCGTCGCCTTTTCCCGCTGCTCCTGCCGCCACCGCCGGATCCTCGCGTGGTCGCCGGAGAGCAGCACTTCCGGCACCGGCCGTCCCGCCCACTCCTGGGGCCGCGTGTAGTGCGGATATTCCAGGAGCCCGTCCTCGAAGCTCTCCTCCGCGAGCGTCGCGGGCTCGCCCAGGACGCCCGGCAGCAGCCTGACGCAGGCGTCGATGAGCGCGATCGCCGCGGGCTCGCCGCCGGAGAGGACGAAGTCGCCGAGGCTCAGCTCCTCGATCGACCGCGCCTCGATCGCCCGCTCGTCCACGCCCTCGTAGCGCCCGCAGATGAGCGTGACGCCCGGACCCGCCGCGAGCTCCTTGACCCGTGCCTGCTCCACGCGCCGCCCCCGAGGCGAGAGGTAGATCACCGGACCGGGACCCGCGGCCTCCGCGATCGCGCGATCGAGCACGTCGGGCCGCATCACCATGCCGGGGCCGCCGCCGAAGGGGGCGTCGTCGACGGAGCGGTGTTTATCGCGCGCGAAGCCGCGGATGTCCACTGTTTCCAGGCGCCAGAGCCCCCGGCCGAGCGCGCCTCCCGCAAGCGAGCAGCCGAGCGGTCCCGGAAACATCTCCGGAAAGAGCGTGAGCACCGTCGCGACCCAGACCACCTGTCAATCCTCTTCCACCTCTTGCGCTTCGATCGGCCGGTTCTCGAGCAAGCCCGGCACCGGCTCGATCACCAAGCGCCCCGTTTCCAGCTCCACCACCGGGACCACGCGGTTCGTAAACGGCACCATCACCACGCCGCCGCCGGGCCGCCTCACCTCGAGGCTGGTGCCGGCTCCGTAATCGTGCACCGCCACCACCTCGCCGAGCGCCGTCCCGTCCGTCAGCTCCGCCCGAAGCCCCACGAGGTCGTCCCAGTAGAACTCGCCGGGCTTCGCGGGCGGGAGCGCGGAGCGGAGGACGTAGAGCCTGGTGCCCCGAAGCCGCGTCGCGGCGTCCCTGTCCGTCACGCCCTCGGCTTCCGCCAGCAGCGCGCCCCGTGCGCGCCCCACGAGCTGCAGCCGGAACCGGCGCTCCCCGCCCTCGTCCATGAGCGGTCCGTAGGCGACGATGTCCTCGGGCACTCCGGCGTAGCTGAGGACGCGCAACGCGCCCTTCACGCCATGCGCGCCGAGGATCATGCCCATGAGGACGCGCCGCTCGGACGAGGCGCCCATGGAAGGCTCGCGCCTCAGGCCTGCGGCGCGCTCTCGCCCGCCGCCGCCTCGCTGGCACCCTCGGCGGCCTTGGCGCGCTCCTGCGCCTTGGCGCGCGGCGCCGACTTCTTGGGCGTCTCGCGGATCTCGGGCTTGGGCGCGAGGCCGGCATCGCCGAGGAAGCGCGCCACGCGATCGCTCGGCGTCGCTCCCATCTTCATCCAGTGCTGGATGCGCTCGGCCTTCAGCACCACGCGGTCCTTGTGGCCGCGGTCGAGCATGGGATTGTAGGTCCCGACCTTCTCGATGAAGCGGCCGTCGCGCGGGCTGCGGCTGTCGGCGATGACGATCGAATAGAACGGACGCTTCTTCGCGCCGCCGCGTGTCATTCTGATTTTGAGAGCCATGAGTCTCCTTTGGTTTAAGTCAGAGGGTTTGCGACACCCTCACCCTCCCGTTGCGTCGCAACGGCCCCCAACCCTCTCCCGCAGAGCGGGAGAGGGACAAATTCTCCCTCTCCCATTGGAGATGGGAGAGGGTTGGGGCCCGCGCGTAGCGCGGGAGGGTGAGGGCGGTAGGGTCATTCTCAATGCGGCCTGAAACCGCCGCCTCCGCCAGGGAGGATGCCGGAGAGGCCGCCGCGCATCAGGCCTTTCTTCCCGAGCTTCGAGACCTTCTTCATCATGTCCGCCATGTCCTGATACTGCTTCAGGAGCCGATTGACCTCCGGCACCGTCGTCCCGGAGCCGGCGGCGATGCGGCGGCGGCGCGAGGCATTGAGAAGCTTCGGATTCTTGCGCTCCTTCCGCGTCATCGAGGAGATGATCGCCTCCTGGCGCTTCAGCATGCTCTCGTCGATGCGGGCCTCCTCGAGCTGGCGCTTGATCTTGCCGACGCCCGGCAGCAGGCCCATGAGGCCGGACATCCCGCCCATCTTCTTGAGCTGCTTCAGCTGCGAGGCGAGGTCGTCGAGGTCGAAGCTCCCCTTCTGCATCTTGGCCGCGAGCTTCTCCGCCTCCTCGCGCTCGACGGTCTCGGCGGCTTTCTCGACGAGGCTCAGCACGTCGCCCATGCCGAGGATGCGGCCCGCGATGCGCTCGGGGTGGAAGGGCTCGAGCGCGTCGAGCTTCTCGCCGACGCCCACGAATTTGATGGGCTTCCCCGTGATCGCGCGCATCGAGAGCGCAGCGCCGCCGCGGGCGTCGCCGTCGACGCGGGTCAGCACGATCCCCGTGATCCCCACGCGCTCGGAAAAGCTCTTGGCGACGTTGACGGCGTCTTGGCCCGTCATGGCATCCGCGACGAGCAAGGTTTCCGTCGGCCCCGTCGCATCGCGCACCGCTGCCGCCTCCGCCATCAGGCCCTCGTCGATGTGGAGGCGCCCCGCGGTATCGAGCATCAGCACGTCGTAGCCGCCGAGCTTCGCCGCCTGATGCGCGCGCCTGGCGATCGCGAGCGGCTGCTCGCCCGCGATGAAGGGCAGCGTATCGACGCCCACCTGCCGCCCGAGCACCGCGAGCTGCTCCTGCGCCGCCGGGCGGTTCACGTCGAGGGAGGCCATCATGACTTTCTTGCGCTGCCGGTCCTTGAGGAGGCGCGCGAGCTTCGCCGTGGTGGTGGTCTTACCCGAGCCCTGGAGCCCCACCATCATCACCACGACCGGGGCAGGCGCGTTGAGGTTGACACCCTGCTCGACTGGGGGCGCTCCCGCCTCGCCTCCGAGCGTCTCCACGAGATGGTCGTGCACGATCTTCACGACCATCTGCGCGGGGGTGACGGAGCGGATCACCTCCTGACCCACCGCCTTGGCCCTGACCCCGTCGACGAAGCTCTTGACGACCGGAAGCGCCACGTCCGCCTCGAGGAGGGCGACGCGGATTTCCCGGAGCGCCGCCTCGACGTCGCTCTCCGACAGCGCGCCGCGGCGGCGCAGCCGGTCGAAGACGCCGGTCAGACGGTTGCTCAGGCTCTCGAACATCCCTGCTCCATCGCAAAAGCCAACTAGGCCAGCGCGCGACACTCGCGGACCGGCCGACCCCCTCGGGGGCGAGAACGAACGTGCTTCCTGGGAAGCCGCGGAAAACTACGGGAAGGGGACGCGGGTGTCAAATCGGGGCGGCCTGCCCCTCAATGCCCCGTCAGCAGCCGCGGCAGCCAAAGGCTGAGCGGCGGCCATACCGTAATCGCCACCAATACGAGCAGCAGCGGCACGAGCCAGGGGAGGATCGCCCGCGACATCGTCTCGAAGCTGATGCCCGCGATCCGCGAGGTCACGAAGAGCACCACGCCGATCGGCGGGTGGATGGTGCCGAGGATCAGGTTCAGGATCATGATGAGGCCGAACTGCACGGGATCGACACCGAAGCTCGCCGCCGCCGGAGAGAGGATCGGGATCAGGATCAGCAGTGCCGCCAGCACCTCCATGAAGCAGCCGATGAGCAGCAGGATCAGGTTGCAGGCCAGGAGGAAGACCAGGGGGTCGTGGATCGTCGCCACGACGGCGGGGGCCAGCGTCTGAGGGATGCGCGAGATCGAGAGGCACCAGCCGAGCGCGCCCGCGGCCATCACCAGCACCATGACGATGCCGGTGGTCTCCGCGGTCTCGATCAGGATCGCCGGCAGCATCCGGAGCTCGAGGGTGCGGTAGATGCCGAAGCCCAGGACGAGCGCGTAGCAGGTCGCGACCGCCGCCGCCTCGGTCGGCGTGAAGTAGCCGCTGAAGAGGCCCGCGAGCAGGATCACCGGCGCGAGCAAGGCCCAGAATCCGGCCTTGAAGGCGATCCAGATGCCGCGCAGTCCCGCAAAGGGATGCCGCGGCATCCCCTGGCGCTTGGCGACGACGGCCACCATGACCATGAGGCTCGCGGCCATCAGCAGGCCCGGAATGAATCCCGCCATGAATAGCCGGCCGATCGAGACGTCGGCGGTGACGCCGTAGATGACCATCGGGAGGCTCGGCGGAATGATCGGCCCGATGGTCGCGGCGGCAGCGGTGATCGATGCCGCGACCTCCGGCCGGTATCCGACGCGCCGCATGGATTTGATCTCGACCGCGCCGACGCCCGCGGCATCCGCGACCGCCGAGCCCACCATCCCCGCGAAGATCGTGCTCGCGAGGATGCTCGCATGTGCATAGCCGCCCCTGAGCCAGCCCAGAAGCGAGCTCGCGAAGCCCACGATGCGATCGTTGATCCGCGCCGCCGCGAGGATGTTGCCCATGAGGATGAAGAGCGGCGCCGCCACGATCGGAAAAGAGTTCATGGCCTGCGCCATCTTCTGCGGCACGATCGTCGGCGATAGCCCGCCCAGGAGGACGAAGGCGAAGGCCGCGAGCCCCATGGCCGCGAAGAGCGGCACGCCCGCGAGGATGGCCGCGAGCCAGACCGCCGCGATCTCGATCATGAGCTCCGTCATTCCGACCGCTCCTCCCCGGGGGCGGGCGGCAGCGGCGATCGGCCGAGCGCCGCTCCCGCGTCGACCGCGGCCTGGGCGAAGGTGACGGCGCCCGCGAGCAGCATCGGCACGTACATCCAGGCGAGCGAGAGCGGCAAGGTCAGCGCGAACATGTCGGCGTTTCGCCGCACGAGATCCACGGCGAACCACCCCACCATGATGCCCATGAGGGCGACCGAGGCTTGAATGACGACCTCGGCCGCGCGCCACGCGCCGCGCGGCAGGAGATCGTGGAAGAAGCGGATGCGGATATGGGCGCGGCGCCGGGTCGCCAGCAGCCAGCCAAAGACCGCGAGCCACACCATCAGAAAGCGCGAGGCCTCGTCGGTCCAGATCAGGGGATCGCCGAGCGCGCGGGTGACGACGCCCAGCATCACCACCACGAGGAGCGTGCCGATGAGGCCGAAGGCGATCCACTGGATCGCGAGATCGAGCGCGGCGCGAAGCCTCGCGATCATCCGAGCATGGCGTCCGAATTATCGGCCGCGCGGCGTCTCACTGCGCGCGCTCCGCTCAGAGAGCCGCGATGCGCTCCCAGAGCCCCTTCCCCCATTTGTCCTCGAACTTCGCGGGAACCGAGGCGAGGACGGGCTTGCGGAAGCTCTCGAGGTCCGGCGCGATCACCTCCATCCCGGCCTTCTTGAAGGTCTCGGCGAGGCTCGCCTCCTGGGAAAGGATCTCGCCGTCCTGCCAGGCCCCGTGCGTCTCGAGCGCGCTCCGGAGTACGGATTGCTCCGAAGCCGAGAGCGCGGCCCAGCTCTTCTCGTTGATGGCGATGAGCCGGGGCGTGATGATGTGCCCGGTCAGCGTCAGGTACTTCTGCACCTCGTAGAATTTGTTGCTCTGGATGGTCGGCAGCGGGTTCTCCTGGCCGTCCACCGCTCCTTGGCTGAGGGCGAGATAGAGCTCGCTGATGTTCATCGGCGTCGGACGCGCGCCCCAGGCCTCCACCATCGCGCGGAAGGTGTCGACCTCGGGGATGCGCAGCTTGAATCCCTTCAAGTCCTCGACGATGCGGACGGCCTTCGTCCCCGAGGTCAGGTGACGCTTGCCGTAATAGGTGCCGCCGATGACGCGCATGCCGCGCTTCTCCACGAGAAGCTGGCTCATCTCCGTCATCACGCTCGAGGTCAAGGCGCGCCGCACCTGCGCGGCGTCGCGCCAGATATAGGGCGCCTCCAGGATCGAGAATTGCGCCACGAACTGCCCGTACTGCGCCGCGCCCTCGTCGACCATCTGGATCGCGCCCGTCGCGGTCGATTCGATCACGTCGCGCGAGGAGCCGAGCTGGCCGCCGGGGAAGGTCTGGATCTCCACCGCGCCGTTCGTCTTCTCCTTCACCTCCTTGGCGACGCGATCCATCATGATGGCGCTGGGATGGGTGGGTGCGAGCACCGAGCCCCAGCGAAGCACCGTGGCGGCACGGCCCGAACGCGGCAGGCTGAGAATGGCGGCACCGGCCGCAGCGGCCCGCAAGATTTCCCGGCGGCGGATACGCATCGCTGACATGCTGTCCTCCCTCCCTGGATCG
>DATKNV010000091.1:0-16941 GCA_035541215.1 Allostellaceae bacterium
AGCACGGCGGCTATTACCAGGCGCTCGCGACCGGCATCTACCAGCGCTACGGCCTCGACGTGACGATCCGGCAGGGCGGACCGTCGGTCAATCACGCCCAGCTGCTCGCGGCCGGCAAGATCCAGTTCAACATGGGCGCCAATTCCTATGCCGCGCTCAACCACGTCCAGTCGGGCGTGCCGATCGTGGTCGTGGGCACCGTGTTCCAGAAGGATCCGCAGGTGCTGATCGCCCATCCGGGGCAGGGCGTCACCGACCTCGCCTCGATCCGGGGCCGCAAGATCATGATCGCCAACGAGGCGCGCACGACCTATTGGCAGTGGCTGCGCGTCGTGTGGGGCTTCTCCGACGACCAGATCCGCCCCTACAACTTCAACCTCGGGCCGTTCCTCGCCGACCCGACCGCGATCCAGGAGGGCTTCGTGTCGAGCGAGCCCTATTCGATCGAGCAGGCCGGTGTGACACCGGTCGTGCTGCTGCTCGCCGACTACGGCTTCGACAATTACAACGAGACGATCGAGGTCACGCGCGACTACATGAACCAGAACCCCGACATCGTGCAGCGCTTCGTGACCGCCACGATCCTGGGCTGGAAGAGCTATCTGCACGACGACCCGACGCCCGGCAACGCGCTCATCAAGGCGGACAACCCCGAGATGACGGACGCGCTGCTCGCCTATGGGCTCAAGGCGATCAAGGAGCACGGGCTGGTGGACTCCGGCGACGCGCAGACGCTCGGCATCGGCGCCATGACCGACGCGCGCTGGCAGGACTTCTTCGAGGTCATGTCGAAGCAGGGGCTCTACCCCGCGACCATGGACTATAAGAAGGCCTACACGCTCCAGTTCGTGAACAAGAACCTCGGCGCCAGCATGCGGAAATAGGGTGGCCGCGCCCCAACCGATATTCGCTGCCGGCGGATCGCTCGTATCGCTGAGGGGCATCCGCAAGGTCTTTCGCAGCGGCACCGTCGCCCTCGACGGCGTCGATCTCGAAGTGGAGCGCGGCGCGTTCCTGAGCATCCTCGGCCCCTCCGGCTGCGGCAAGAGCACGCTGCTGCGGATCATCGCGGGGCTGACGCCACCGAGCGCCGGCGAGATCCGCGGCGCCGACGGGCTCAGAGGCTCAATCGGCTTCGTCTTCCAGGAACCGACGCTGATGCCCTGGGCGAGCGTCTGGGAGAACGTCTACCTGCCGCTGCGCCTCGCAAACTACGGACGCGGCGGGGTCGCGGATCGGATTGCGGCGACGCTCCGCGAGGTCGGACTCGAGGGCTTCGAGCACGCCTATCCCCGCGAGCTCTCCGGCGGCATGAAGATGCGCGTCTCGATCGCGCGCGCGCTCGTGACCGATCCCGTGCTGCTGCTGCTCGACGAGCCCTTCGCGGCCCTCGACGAGATCACGCGCTTCAAGCTCAACGAGGACATCCTCCGGCTCTGGCAGCAGCGGCACTGGACCGTGATCTTCGTCACCCACAGCGTCTTCGAATCCGCTTTCCTCTCGAGCGAGGTCGTGGTGATGGCGCCGCGGCCGGGACACGTCGTCGCGGAGGTCCCCGTCGCTCTCCCTTATCCCCGCGAGCCCGCGCTGCGCACGGCGCCGGAATATGCGGAGTTCTGCCGTGGCCTCTCGCGGCGCCTGCAGGAGGCGATGGCGTGAGCGGCGCCTGGGCGGGCCGCATCCTTCGCATCCTCGCGCCGATCCTCATGGGTGCGCTCTTCATCGCGGCGTGGGACGGCGTCGTCCGCTATTTCGAGATCAAGCCCTACATCCTCCCGAGCCCGCTCCTCGTCGCCGAGGCGCTCCGGGACAGTGGGGGGAGCCTTCTGGTCTCGCTGTGGTACACGCTCAAGGTGACGGCATGCGCGCTGGTCTCCGCGACGGTCATCGGCGCCGCGGTCGCGGTTCTGTTCTCGCAGTCGCGTGCCGTGGAGATCAGCCTCTATCCCTATGCGGTCGCCCTCCAGGTGACGCCGATCGTCGCGATCGCGCCGCTCATCATCATTTGGGTCGACAACGCCTATCTCGCGGTACGCATCTGCGCCTGGATCGTCGCGTTCTTCCCGATCATCGCGAACACGACCTTGGGCCTCAAGAGCGCCGACCGGAACCTGATCGCGCTCTTCCGTCTCTACGGCGCCTCGCGCTGGCAGATCCTGGCCTATCTGCAGATTCCGACGGCGCTGCCTTCCTTCCTGATGGGGGTGCGCATCAGCGGCGGACTGGCGCTGATCGGCGCGGTGGTCGCGGAGTTCGTCGCCGCCAGCGGCGGGACCGAGACCGGGCTCGCCTATCGCATCCTCGAATCCGGATACCGGCTCGAGATCGCGAAGATGTTCGCGGCGCTCTTACTACTCTCGCTGACGGGGATCGTGATCTACTTCTCGCTCGACGGCATCTCGCGCTGGCTGCTCTCGCGCTGGCACGAGAGCGCGCTGCCGCCGGAGGAGTGAGGGATCACTGCCCCGCGAGCTGCAGGGGCGGAAGCGAGATCCCGAGCCGCGCCTTCGCGCGCTCCATCCGCTTCAGGAGATGCGCGAGCTCCGCCTGGTCGTCCGCGTCGAGAGCGGGGCCGGGCGCGCGGGTGCGGGCGCTCGCGATGATGCCGCGCCGCCGCAGCGTCTCCTTGCGGAGGGCGAGGCCGAGGCCGAGTTGGTTCTCGTGCCGGATCACCGGGAGATAGGCGTCGTAGAGATCCTCGGCAGCCTCGCGGTCGCCCGCGAACCAGCGGCGGATCACCTCGACAAGCGCCTCCGGAAAGGCGAAGCCGGTCATGGCGCCATCGGCGCCGCGCGCGAGCTCTTGCATCATGTGGAGCGCGCCGTTGCCGACGAGGATGCTGATCCGCCGCTTGCGCGCCCCCGAGGCTTCCGCCGCGCGCAGTTTCGAGATCTTGCGCAGGCCCGGCGCCTCCTCGTGCTTCAGCATCTTGATGACGGGAAAGTCGTTGAAGAGGCGGTTGAGCAGGCTCGGCGAGAAGAAGACGTTGGTGGTCTGCGGATAATCCTGCAGCACCACCGGTATTTCCGGCCCGAGTTCCGCGAGCACGCCCTCGATATAGGCGTAGATCTGGTCGTCGGTCTTGAGGGGGCCGCTCCCTGCGACCATGACCCCGGCGGCGCCGAGGTCCATGGCGTGCCGCGCGAGGTCGGCGGCGAGCTTGAACCCGGCGCTCGTGACCCCCACCACCACGGGGATGCGCATCCCGATCCGGCGCATGACGCGCGTGACGAAGGCCGCGGACTCCTCCTGCGAGAGCTTCTGCGCCTCGCCCATGATGCCGAGGATGGTCACGCCGTCGACGCCGCATTCGAGGTAGAAGTCCATCAGCCGGTCCGTGGACGCCCAATCCATCGCGCCGTCGTCGCCGAAGGGTGTCGCGGAGATGACGTAGAAGCCGCGCGCGGATTCATCGATGAGGGGCATGGCAAGTTCCGAGCTGGTGGTGGCGGACGGGGATCGCCCACTATGGGAGGCCTATCCGGCCCCGGGGTCGATCGGGTAATCCTTAGCCAGAAACGCGCGATCTGGCCAGGGTTCACCTGGCGCTGCGATGGAGAGTGAGCAGGACATGGAGTTCGATTTCACGACGCTGCCCCCGCGGGACCGGTATCGTCTATTGATCGGAGCGGTGGTGCCGCGGCCCATCGCCTTGGTGACGACCCTCGACGAGCGCGGCGTCCCCAACGCCGCCCCCTTCAGCTTCTTCAACGTCTTTAGCCACGACCCCGTGATCGTGGCGCTCGGCATCGAGCAGCGCGAGAGCGGCGCTCCCAAGGACACGGTGCGGAACATCCGCCTGCACCGGGAATTCGTGGTGAACCTCGTCAACGAGGCGATCGCCGAGGCCATGAACGTCTGCGCCGTCGATTTTCCCCCGGGGGTGAGCGAGCTCGACGCCGCAGGGCTGACCGCCGCGCCATCCTCGGGGATTGCGACGCCGCGGATCGCGGAATCCCCGGTCAACATGGAATGCCGCCTCATCGAGGAGCTGCGCTTCGGCGGCGACCTCAAGCGCTCCATTGTCCTCGGCGAGGTCGTGCGCTTCCACATCAAGGACGAGTTCCTGACGCCGCGCGGCTACGTCGACATACCCGCGATGCATCCCGTGGGCCGCCTCTCCGGCAATGGCTATGTCCGGCTCTCCGATCGCTTCGAGATGAAGCGCGAGACTTACGCGGAGTGGCTGGCGCACCGCAAAAAGGACGCGGCTTCCTAGAGCGAATTCAAATGAGGCTGAGCCGATCAACTTGCACGCCCCCCTCTAGAGGGCAGGGGAATCGCATATGAAATTTCTCTCCCCGTCGGGGAGAGGCAAGGTGAGGGGCGTTACGGCCGGAAGGCTGGAAAAATGCTGTGCGACGGCGCCGGAGGCCCCCCTCACCCCCGCCCTCTCCCCGGCGGGGAGAGGGGGATTTGCGCCATATGCAATGGCCCTGCCTCACGGGGGGGAGGGGCAAATTCGGCGACGCGAATGACATTGATGGGAATGCTCTTGCTCTCCCCTCAGGCGGTCTCCGCCGGCAGCATCACCGTGATGATCTCGGCGATGCAGGGGGGTTTCTTGCTGCCTTGGCGCTCGACCGTGGCCTCGAAGGTCGCGCGGAGGCCGCCCCGCGGCAGGTCCTCCGCCGAGAGCAGCTTGAGGTGCGTGCGCAGCCGGCTGTCGCAGGGTACGGGCTCGGTGAAGCGGATGCGATTGGACCCGTAATTGAGCCGCGCACCCACGCCGTCGACGGTAAAGATCCGATAGACCATGGAGGGAATGAGCGCGAGCGTGAGATAGCCGTGGGCGATCGTCGTACCGAAGGGCGACTTTGCGGCGCGCTCGCGGTCGATGTGGATCCATTGGAAGTCGTCGGTCGCCTCGGCGAAGCGGTCGATCCGCTCTTGCGTCACCGTGATCCAATCGCTGACGCCTAGGGTCTCGCCGACGGCAGCCTTGAGATCGGCGAGGCTCTTGAATCGACGCATGAGCGGGCTCCTCCGGGGATTCGAGGGCGGCATGGTGCCGTCGCCGTATCCGGCCGTCCAGATGCTCTTGCCATGTCCCGCGGAAATGCGTTTCCTAGCGCTGTCTGTCATTCCGGGCCGGACCGGAGAAGGGGTTTCGCGATGAACGAAGCGGTGATCGTCTCGACGGCGCGCACGCCGATCGGCAGGGCCTTTCGGGGCGCCTTCAACATGACCTACGGAGCGACGCTCACGGGACACGTGATCCAGCACGCGGTCGAGCGGGCGAGGATCGAGCCCGGCGAGGTCGAGGACGTCATCATCGGCTGCGGCTTCCCCGAGGGGACGACCGGCCACAACATCGCGCGCCAGGCCGCGATCCGCGCGGGCCTGCCGGTGACGGTCTCCGGCGAGACCATCAACCGCTTCTGCAGCTCCGGCCTCATGGCCGTGAGCGTGGCGGCCCAGCGCGTGATGGTCGACCGCGTCCCCGTGGCCGTCGCGGGCGGCGTCGAATGCATCAGCCTCGTTCAGAACAACGCAAACTCGCATTTCCACCACGACGATTGGCTCGCCGCGCACAAGCCGGACATCTGGATGCCCATGATCGACACGGCCGAGGTGGTGGCCCGGCGCTATCAGGTGACGCGCGAGAAGCAGGACCAGTTCGCGCTCCTGAGTCAGCAGCGCACCGCCGCCGCGCAGAAGGCCGGCCGCTTCGATGCGGAGATCGTGCCGCTTCCGACGGTGAAGCAGATGAGCGACAAGGACGGCGGCCGGACCTGGACCGAGCCCGTGACGCTCGCAAAGGACGAGGGCAACCGTCCGGAGACGACCCTCGCCGGTCTCGCCGCGCTCAAGCCCGTGCGCGAGGGCGGCCACATCACCGCGGGGAACGCGAGCCAGCTTTCCGACGGCGCTTCGGCCTGCGTCGTGATGGACGCGAAGCTCGCGGAGAAGAAGGGGCTGGAGCCGCTCGGCATCTACCGCGGCATGGTCGTCGCGGGCTGCGAACCCGACGAGATGGGCATCGGCCCGGTCTTCGCGATCCCGAAGCTCCTGGAGCGCAACGGGCTCAAGATCGGCGACATTGATCTCTGGGAGCTCAACGAGGCCTTCGCGGTGCAATGTCTCTATTGCCGCGACCGCCTCGGCATAGACCCCGAGAAATACAACGTCGACGGCGGCGCCATCTCGATCGGCCATCCCTACGGCATGAGCGGCGCGCGCATGGTCGGGCACATCCTGCTCGAGGGGAAGCGGCGCAAGGTGCGCTACGCCGTCGTCACCATGTGCATCGGCGGCGGCATGGGTGCGGCGGGGCTGTTCGAGATCGTGTAGCGTTCGGGTCGGTCAATGCCGCGCGCATCGCTCAGGTTTTGAACCACCAAGACACCAAGTTCTTTTTCGCGGCGAAGCCGCAATTAATCCTCTGCGGCCTCTGCGCATCCTCTGCGGCCTCTGCGCGAAAAGATCTCGCGCGGAGTACGCTGAGGTTCCGCTGAGGACGCAGGGAAAATCGTTGCGGCTTCGCCGCGAGAAAGAACTTGGTGTCTTGGTGGTGAAACGTCGGTGGCTTCGAAGCAAACCGGCGGTCACACCCGCCCGGCGATGGTGACGCCGCCGTCGACGACGATGCTCTGGCCCGTGACGAACTTGCCGGCGGCGGAGGCCAGGAATACGGCGGCGCCGGCGATGTCAATGGGGTCGCCGATGCGGCGGAGCGGGGTCGAGCGCAGGGTCTGCTCCAAGAGGTCCTTGTTCTCCCAGAGCGCACGGGCGAAATCCGTCTTCACGAGGCCGGGGACGATGCAGTTGATGCGGATGTTGTGCTTGCCCCACTCGACCGCGAGGTTGCGGCAGAGCTGCATGTCCGCGGCCTTCGAGATCGCATAGGCCCCGAGCATGGGGCTCCCGCGCAAGCCGGCGATGCTGGAGACGATCAGGAAAACGCCGTCCTTCCGCTCCGCCATCTCCGGCAGCACCAGCTTCGCGAGCCAGAGGTTGCTGCGCACGTTGGAGTTCATGGTGCGGTCGTAGGCCTCGTCAGGAATCTCCGCGAGCGGGCCGTAATAGGGATTGACCGCGGCATTGCAGACCATGACGTCGATTCGGCCGAAGGCCTCGCGCGCGCGCTTCACTAGCGCCTCGAGCTGCGCGAAGTCGCCGACATGGGCGGGGATGCTGATGGCCTTGCCGCCCGCGGCCGCGATTGCCGCCACGACCTCCTCGCAGGGGCCGGCCTTTCGGCTGGAGATCACGACATTGGCGCCGGCCGCGGCCATTTGCTCCGCAATCGCGCGGCCGATGCCGCGGGAGGAGCCCGTGACGACGGCGGTCTTGCCCGTGAGATCGAAGAGCTTCATGCGACTCCCCAGTGACGATCGTTTCTGTGCCCTATGCTGAGCCTATCGCATCGGGCTTGCGCGCGTCATCTCCGCCCGAAAGGCTCCGGCTTGACAGGAGCCGCCGAAAGGCGCTACCTCCGGCCTCGATCCGTGGTGATTTGGCCGACCGGCTTGCGACCACGTAAAACCAACCGCTAAAAGGTCGGAGTTCCCGTGGGGACCCTGGACCGCATGCGGCCAGGGTTTTTTTGTTGCAGCCGGCCGGTCTCTCGAATGGGAGACGATCGATGAGTGCGAACCTGCCGGAGAACGCCCGCCTCAGCACCCAGCTCGTGCATGGCGGGACCCTCAGAAGCCAGTTCATGGAGACAAGCGAGGCCATCTACATGACCTCGGGCTACGTCTATGGCAGCGCCGAGGAGGCGGAGTCCGCCTTCGCCAATGACGGCTCGCGCTTCGTCTATTCGCGCTACGCCAATCCCACGGTCGCGATGTTCGAGGAGCGGCTGCGCCTCATCGAGGGGGCGGAGGTCTGCCGCGCAACGGCAAGCGGGATGGCCGCGGTCTTCGCGGCGCTCGCCTGCCAGCTCAAGGCCGGGGACCGGCTCGTGGCCTCGCGCGCGCTCTTCGGGTCCTGTCTCCACATCGTCAACAACATCCTCCCGCGCTACGGCATCAAGACCGAGCTGGTCGACGGCCGCGACCTCGATGACTGGCGCCGCCGCCTCGCGGAGCCCGTGAAGGCGGTCTTCCTGGAGACGCCGTCCAACCCGACGCTCGAGCTCGTCGACCTCGAGGCCGTGGCGGAGATGACGCATCGGGCGGGCGGCCTTCTCGTTGTCGACAACGTCTTCGCGACGCCGCTCTTGCAGAGGCCGCTCGTGCTCGGCGCCGACGTCGTCGTCTATTCCGCGACCAAGCACATCGACGGCCAGGGCCGCAGCCTCGGCGGCGCTATCCTCTGCTCCAGTTCCTTCATGAAGGAGCACCTCTCGCAATTCCTGCGCCACACCGGCCCCGCGCTCAGCCCCTTCAACGCCTGGCTCCTCGTGAAGGGATTGGAGACCTTGTCGCTTCGCGTGCATCAGCATTGCCGCAATGCCGCGGAGGTCGCGGCCTTCCTCGACAAGCACCCGAAGGTAGAGCGCGCGCTCTATCCGGGCCTGGAGAGCCATCCGCAGCACGCGCTCGCGCGTCGCCAGATGGCCGCGGGCGGAAACCTCGTCGCCTTCATCGCCGCGGGCGGCAAGCCCGGCGCGTTCCGCTTCCAGAACGCGCTCCGCATCGTCAAGATCTCCAACAATCTCGGCGACGCCAAGAGCCTCATCACACATCCCGCGACTACCACGCATCAGCGCCTCTCGCCGGAGGAGAAGCAGACGCTCGGGATCGATCCCGGCCTCGTGCGCCTCTCGGTCGGGCTCGAGGATCCTGCAGATGTGATCGAGGATCTCGACCGCGCGCTCGCGGCGATCTGATCGTCCGCCCGAGTTGCCATCGCCCGCGCGAGCGGGAACAATACCTCCCTTGAAAGGGAGGGAAGGACGATGAAGCAAGTCGCGGTCATCGGCGCCGGCACCATCGGCGCGAGCTGGGCGGCCTATTTCCTGTCGCGCGGCCTTTCGGTCGTCGCGAGCGACCCCGCGGAGAACGGCGAGACGTTCCTGCGCAAATACGTGGAGACCGCTTGGCCGACGCTGACCCGGCTCGGCCTCGCTCCCAATGCTTCGCCCGACCGTATCCGCTTCGAGCGCGATCCCGTCGCGGCCGTGAAGGACGCCGAGTTCGTGCAGGAGAGCGCGCTCGAGCGCGAGGACCTGAAGGTCGAGCTCTTCGAGCGCCTCGATCGCGCCGCGCCGCCGGAGGTGATCCTCGCCTCGAGCTCGTCGGGCATCCTCATCAGCAAGATCGCCGCGCGCTGCCGCCATCCCGAGCGCTGCGTCATCGGTCATCCCTTCAATCCCCCGCACATGATCCCGCTGGTCGAGGTCGTCGGCGGCAAGCGCACCGCGCCGGAGGCCGTGCAGCGCGCGATCGCCTTCTATCGCGACATCGGCAAGCGCCCCATCCACATCCGCAAGGAAGTGACGGGGCACCTCGTGAACCGCCTGCAAGCCGCGCTCTGGCGCGAGGCGATCGCGCTCGTCGCCGACGGGGTCGCCAGCGTCGCGGATGTCGATGCCGGGATCGCCTATGGGCCGGGTCTGCGCTGGGCGATCATGGGGCCGCATCTGACCTTCCACCTCGCGGGCGGCGTCGGCGGCATGCGGCATTTCATGCCGCATCTGGGCGTGCCTCAGGCGAGGGACTGGTGGCCCTCGCTCGGGGACCCCGAGCTCACGCCCGAGGTGCAGAAGCTCATCGTCGACGGCGTCGACGAGGAAGCCGCGGGCCGCGGCATCCCGGAGCTCGCGGCCGAGCGCGACCGCTGCCTCGTCGCGATCCTCGAGGCCCTCAAATCCTGCCGGAAGTAACCCTTCCCTTCTTGAGGCGGATCGAGCCGCGAAGTGGATCGATGACGACGCAAAGCGTCGACGGGTGGGGGGACGCGCCGCGGTAGCGGCGGAAGAATCGCGCCCGTGGCACCCCCCCTCCCTACCCTCCCCCTCAAGGGGGGAGGGGCAACTCAAAAAACTTCGAACGAGTCCGTCCGAAGAAAAGTCGTTCGCTAGCGCTTCCGCTCCGCGCTCTTGAGCCAGCCGCGGCCGGCCTTGCGGCCGAGGAAGCCCGCCTGCACCCGCTGCTTCAGAAGCGCGGGCGGGCGGAAGCGCTCGCCATAGGCCTCGTGGAGAATCTCCTGCACCTGCAGGCAGAGGCTCGAGGTCGTGACGTCCATGAGCTCGAAGGGGCCGATGGGGTGGCCGAGGCCGAGCTTGCAGGCGAGGTCGATGTCCTCGGGCGTCGCGACGCCCTCCTCGACCAGCTTGATCGCCTCGATGACGAAGGCGTGCAGCACGCGGTTGACCGCGAAGCCCACGACGTCCTTGACGCGGATCGGCGTCTTGCCGGCATCGCGGCAATAGGCCATCGCCCGCTCGACCGTGTCCTCGCTCGTATCGAATTGCGGGATCACCTCGACGAGTCGCATGCGAGAGACCGGCGAGAAGTAATGCGTGCCGAGAAAGCGCGGCCGGCGCTCGGGGCTCAGATAGGAGGCGAGGGCGGAGATCGCGATGCTGGAGGTGTTGCTCGCGATCAGTGCATGGGGCGGGCAAACCCGGTCGAGGGTGCGGAAGATCTCGCCCTTCACCTTCTCGTCCTCGAACACCGCCTCCGTCACCATCTCGCGGTCGTGGAAGCGGCCGAGATCGGTCGTGGCGGCGATGCGCCCGAGAGCCGCGGGCTTCTCGGGCTCCTTGTAGAAGCCGCGGGCGATGCCCTTGTCGAGAATGCCCGCGAGCCGATCCAGCGCCGATTTGAGCTCGCTCTCGCCGCGGTCGTGCAGCAGCACATCGTAGCCGCCGAGCGCGTAGACGAGGGCGATCTCCGCGCCCATGAGACCCGCGCCGACGACGCCGATCTTGCCCTTTGCCGTTGTCATTCCGGTGCTCCTCCATTTGGGGCGCACGATGGAGGAAGGGCAGGGGAATGTCCACGGCGGGGCTTGCACGCAGCCCCCGCGCCATCACAATCTGCTGCAGCATGAGCGGAACCCAAGGCTCCGGCCTGTTCGATCTCGGCGGGCGAACGGCTCTCGTCACCGGCGGAGGGCAAGGTCTTGGCTTCGAGATCGCAGCCGCGCTCGCGGAGGCGGGGGCGCAGGTGATCCTGAACGGCCGCGACGCCTTGCGCCTCGAGGCGGCGGCCGCGCGGATCTCGGCCGGCGGCGGAAATGCCTCGACGCTCGCCTTCGATATCGCCGATGCGGCCGCGGGCGCGGCGGCGTTCCGGCGCATCCGGGATCAATTCGGGGCGCTCGACATCTTCGTGAGCAACGTCGGCATCCGGCACCGGCTGCCGCTCCGGGAGATCACGCCGGAGGATTTCCGCCGGGTGCTGGATGTCAATCTGACGGCGGCGTTCCAGCTCGCCCGCGAGGCGGTCGCGATGATGGTGCCGCGCGGGCGGGGCCGGATCATCTTCGTGACCTCGATCGCGGGGCCGCTGGGGCGCGCCTACGACGCAGCCTATATCGCGGCCAAGGGCGGGCTCGCGGCCTTCGCGCGGGCGCTCGCGGTTGAATTCGGACCGGAGGGCATCACGACCAACGCGATCGCTCCCGGCTATTTCGCGACCGAGACCAACGCGGCCATGGTCGCCGATCCCATGGTGGAGGAATTCGTGAAGCGCCGGATTCCGCTGCGGCGCTGGGGGGCGCCGCGGGAGATCGCGGGGGCGGCAGTCTTCCTCGCCTCCGATGCCGCAAGCTACGTCAACGGCCATGTCCTCGCGGTGGACGGCGGGCTCTCCGCCTCTTTTTGAGGTCTGCCGCGTTGGTCGATTTCGCGGCCGGCTTGGCCTAGGATCGGCGCAGGGGGAAGGGAGCAAAACCCCGGAGTGACAGGGAGGAGTCATGCGTGGCTTGATGATGGATCGCCCGCTCCTGATCCAGACGCTGCTGGAGCATGCGGGGCGATATCACGCCGATACCGAGATCGTCTCGCGCACCACCGAAGGCCCAATCCACCGCTACACCTACGCCGAGGCCGAGCGCCGATCGAAGCGGCTCGCAAAGGCGCTGAAGCGGCTCGGCGTCGAGGAGGGCGACCGGGTCGCGACGCTCGCCTGGAACGGCTTCCGGCACTACGAGCTCTATTTCGGCGTCTCCGGCATCGGCGCCATCTGCCACACCATCAACCCGCGCCTCTTCCAGGAGCAGCTGCTCTACATCGTCAATCACGCCGCGGACAAGGTGCTCTGCTTCGACCTGACTTTCCTGCCGCTGGTGGAGAAGCTCGCGGCGCAATGGAAGCCGGTGCGGCACTACGTCGTCATGACCGACCGCGCGCACATGCCGCAGAGCGGGCTCAAGGGCCTGCTCTGCTATGAGGAGCTGATCGCGGCGGAGAATTCGGAAATGGAGTGGCCGGAGTTCGACGAGAACACGGCATCCTCGCTTTGCTACACCTCCGGCACCACCGGCAATCCCAAGGGCGCGCTCTACTCGCATCGCAGCACGGTGCTGCACTCCTACGCCTGCTGCATGAGCAACAATACGGCATTCGCGATGTGGGACACGGTGCTCCCGGTCGTGCCGATGTTCCATGCCAATGCCTGGGGCGTGCCCTATTCCGCGACCATGGCGGGCTCGAAGCTCGTCTTCCCCGGGCCCAATCTCGACGGGCCGAGCCTCTATCAGCTCCTCGAGGGCGAGCGCGTGACGATGACGCTCGGCGTTCCCACGGTCTGGCTCGGCCTCCTCAAACATCTCGAGGAATCCGGGAAGCGGCTCGATTTCGTCGACCGCGTCCTCGTCGGCGGCTCCGCCGCGCCGCCTGCGATGATCAAGGACTTCGAGGAGAAATACGGCTGCAAGGCGATCCACGGCTGGGGCATGACGGAGATGAGCCCAGTCGGCACGCTCGGCACCTTGAAGGCAAAATTCGCGCAGCTTCCGAAGGAGCAGCAGCTCGCGCGCAAGTCGATGCAGGGGCGGCCGCTCTACGGCGTCGACATGAAGCTCGTCGATGCCGGCGGCAAGGTGCAGCCGCACGACGGCGAATCCCGCGGCGAGCTGCTCGTGCGCGGGCCTTGGATCGTCAGCGGCTATTACAACGACGAGGCCGCGACGCGCGAGGCGCTCGACGAGGAGGGCTGGTTCCGCACCGGCGACGTCGCGACCATCGATCCCGACGGCTATCTCCAGCTCGTCGACCGCCGCAAGGACGTGATCAAGTCCGGCGGCGAGTGGATCAGCTCGATCGACATCGAGAATGCCGCGATCGCGCATCCCGACGTGGCGGAGGCGGCGGTGATCGGCGTGCCGCATCCGAAATGGGCGGAGCGGCCGCTGCTGGTGATCGTGCCGAAGCAGGGACGCTCGCCGGCGAAGGAGGCGATTCTGGATTTCCTCAAGGACAAGCTCGCGAAGTGGGCGCTCCCGGACGACGTCGTGGTGGTCCCGGAGATCCCGCACACCGCGACCGGCAAGATCCTGAAGACGAGACTCCGGGAGATATTCCGCGAGCATCGGCTTCCGTCCGCCTGAGCGGGCGCCATGGCGGGATTGCGCCTTGCGGGTAAAGCCGCCTTCGTGACGGGAGCGGCGTCGGGCTTGGGACGCGCCATCGCCGCGGCCTTCGTCGCGGAGGGCGCGCGCGTCGCGCTCGCGGACATCGACCGCGCGGGCGGCGAGCGCGCGGCGCGGGAATTGGGAGGGCCCGCGCTCTTCCTCGAGCACGACGTCGGCGACGAGCCGAGCTGGGAGCGGAGCCTCAGGGCGGCAGCGGAGGCGATGGGCGGGCTGCAGATCCTCGTCAACAATGCCGGCGTGGGCCCGCTCGGCGACGTCGAGCGGACGAGCCTCGAGGAGTGGCGCTTCGTCCATCGTGTGAACCTCGACGGCGTCTTCCTCGGCTGCAAGCACGGCATTCCCCGCATCAGGGACTCCGGCGGCGGCTCGATCGTCAACATGTCCTCGGTCGCGGGCCTGATCGGCGTCCACAACATGGCCGCCTATTGCTCGAGCAAAGGAGCGGTGCGGCTCCTGACGAAGTCGGTCGCCATGCATTGCGCGCGGCGCCGCTACGGCATCCGCTGCAACTCGATCCATCCCGTCTACATCGCGACGCCCATGGTGGACCGGATGCTCGCGGGCGCGCGCGATCCCGAGCGCACGCGCCAGGCGCTCGCGGACATGATCCCGCTCGGCCGGATCGGCCGGCCCGAGGAGGTCGCGCAGATGGCGGTCTATCTCGCCTCAGATGAGGCGGCGCTGGTGACCGGCGCCGAGTTCGTGATCGACGGCGGCCTCAGCGCGACCTAGCTAGCCCGGCGAGCAGGTGAGGCCCATTCCCTGGAGCTTCTTGACGAAGGATTGCGCCTGCGTCTGGCACGTCTCCGGATGCGCCTTGTAGCGATAGATCTCCTTCGCCTCGCCGGAGGCGCCCTTCTTGTAGAGGACGCGGCAGCCGTCGGCCGAGCGCTCGACCGTGACCGAGCGCGTGTCGCTCCCCTTCTGGCATTGGTAGGACTGGGCCTGCTGCGCTTGCGCCGCGCCGGTAATTCCAAGCACCGCGATTGCGATTGCCATGAGACGAAACACCTGAGACCTCCGCTTTTTCCTGGGCGTTGCAAATACTAGAGCCAGCGCCATTGACCGATGACGCGGCCTTGGATGTAGGCCTCGTCGAGGGTGCGCTCGTAGGGCTCGTAATTCTCGTTGTCGGACGTGATCTTGACCCGCGGCGGATCCGTGTGCGGGAGGAGCTGCACGCGCTTCACCACGAGGCCCAGCCCGTCGAAGACGACGAAGATGCCGGGCGGGCTCGGACGCCGGTCGCCGGTGTCGACGAGAACGCGCTGACCCGGCAGCAAGGTCGGCTCCATGCTGTCGCCGAGCACGGTGATGATCCGAAGCTCCGCCGCGGGCGCCATGGTGTAGCCGCGCACGATCTCGCTCGGGATTTGCCACTCCGCCACCGTCCTGCCGGCGCTGTCGGTGAGCCCGCCGCCCGCGCTCGCGCGCACGTCGAGCTCCTCGATGCGCAGCATCGGCGCCGCGAGCTCGGGCCGCGGCGGTCCCGCGAGCGGCCGGTGGCCGGAGCCGTCGACGCCCGCGAGCGCGAAGAGCTCCGCCGCCTCGATCCCACGGGGCGCGAAGATCGGCACGAGCTTCAGGATGAGGTCGAGGGGCAAGAGCGGCTTCTTGAAGCGATCCTCGTAGTGCTGGTAGCTCGAGCCGTGCTCCATGCCGAGCGCCTCCGCGACCTGGCGGATCGAGAGGCCCGCGCGCTGGCGGATCGCCTTCAAGCGGCGAGAGACGGCCGAGACTTCGGTCATGGCCAGAGTCTGTACGCATCGGGACCGCATGGCTACACGCGTTTTGCGTTGACTTTTGACCGCTGATTGCGTAGGAAGAGGTAGCCCCTCGGCGGCAAGCCCGGGCTGAAACAGGGAGAGAGCGAGATGGCGCATGTCATTGTCCGCCAAGGAATTTTTGTTGAAAGTGTTGAGAACAAAACACGAACAGAACCCGTATCGATAACACCGGCCGCCGCGCTCGTCAACGGATCCGAGTGCAGCTCGACCAGAGGTGCCAGCTGGGGGTGTGCATTCGTCGTGCGAGCCGCCACGCGCGGGGCCTGGCCCTTCTGCGGCTTGCCGGCGGTTCCGGGCTCGGCCTATTGCGCGCCGCATCGGCGGCTCTGCGTCGTGAGCTCCCGGAGCGCCGCGGGCCGTGCGCTCGCGAAGGCGCTCGCGGCGGAGGCGGAGGCGCCTGAGCCGCCGCCGGGTCTCGCGCATCTCCAGCCGCCCGCGTTTCCGGAGCCGCAGGCGGAGGAGCGGCCGGAGGAGCTCCGCTCCCTCCTCGACCATCCGCCACCTGATCCCGGCACCGAGCTTGCGGAGTGAGCGCAGGAATTCGACCGCATCTTCCAGAGGGAGCACAGCATGGCCCGGAGCCGACGCAAGCACGCGACAGCAGCGCGCGAGGACATCCTGCATCCGACGCCCGAGCGGGTGAGCCATGGCGGGATCGAGCGCCTCGCGCGCCCGATCGCCGACGAGGCCGGGCGCTCCGCGCGTCCCTATCGCGCCTCCGACACGCTCGAGCAGATGGTGCGGCGGCAGACGATCACGCCGGCGATGCGGCAGGCGGGCGAGGATTTCCGCGCGCTCTTCCATCTGGCGCATCTCGATCCGCTGCGCGCCGCGGATCTGCACCGCCTGCCGCGCGAGTCGCGCGAGGCGACGCTCAGCGACCGCCGCCAGGAGGCGCGGCGCAAGGTATATGCTGCCATGACCGCGCTCGGCGGCATCTCCTCGCCAGCGGGCTCCTGCATCTGGCACGTCATCGGCTGCGAGTGGACGGTGAAGGAATGGGCGCTCCGCGAGGGCTGGAGCGGCCGCCCCCTGAAGCAGGAGACCGCCGCGGGGATTCTCGTGGGCGCGCTCGGCGTGCTGCAGGCGCTTTATGGGCTTTAGGTGGCGAGCGCCCTCACCCTCCCGCGCTGCGCGCGGGCCCCACCCTCTCCCGTCTCACGACGGGAGAGGGGATAAAGAGTCCCTCGCCCGCCGGAGGTGGGAGAGGGTTGGGGCCCGTTGCGCAGCAACGGGAGGGTGAGGGCGCCGCTTGCCTGCCCTCACGGGAAGCGGGAGACTGAGCCTCGACTTTGCGGTGGGAGGGGGCGATGCGGGCGGTTGTTCTGGCGGCGATGCTTCTCGTCGTGGGCGCAGGGGCGGCGCTGGCGCAATCGGCGGCTTATTGCGAGCCGCAGGCGGGGCTCAGGCTCCTCTACACCGATCGCGCTTATCTCATCGTGCCGAAGTCCGCGAGCCTCGGGCCGATGGTCTACTCCTACACGCTCCAGGGGATGCAGTTCGAGCGGCACGTCGATCGCTACGGGCAGTTCCTCTTCGACGACGGCGGCGACCGCTGGGCCTTCGAATCCAATCCCGACGGGCTGCAGAAGTTCTGGCCGCTCAAGAGAGGCAACAAGCTCGGGATCGAGAAGATCGACCGCAACACCCGCAACCACGC
>DATKNV010000092.1:0-14893 GCA_035541215.1 Allostellaceae bacterium
TTTCAAGACCGGTGCCTTAAACCGCTCGGCCACCCGTCCGGACCATGCCGCCGCTGAGGCGGCGGGCGCTCGGCTGCTTATACCACTCCGGAGGGCTGCGTCGAGGAGGCGCGGAGCGAGGAGTGGCGGGCGCGGGCGGCGTCCTCCTTGCGCGCCTTGGTCACCGCGTACTTGGCGCCGGCGCTCACGGTGAAGAGGTCGAGCGCGTCGAGCTCGGCATCGGCGACCGGCTCCAGGGCCTGGTCGCGATAGGACCGCAGCTCCGGATCCGCGAGGACCCGCCGGCGCAGCCGGTCGATGTGCCAGGCGAGCCGCAGCAGCCGCAAGTGCTTCCAGACGATTTCGCCGAGGTAGCGCGGGTAGAAGACGAAAGCGCTCTCGCGCGGCAGCGTCGGCCGGCGGTCCCTGCGGTACTTGCGCCGGAAATAGCCGCCCTGCAGTGGATGCACGCGCTCGATGGTGATGGAGCCGTAGAACCAGAGGATCAGGAAGGCGATGTTCCCGAGGCCGCGCCGCGTCGTCGCGGCGCGGCGCATCATCGTCTCCAGATGCTCCGGCGCGTAATAGAGCTGCCAGGCGCGCTGATAGATGTCCTCCCACGCCTCCTTCGACATCAGGGGATGGACCGTCGTGACGTGCTCGAGATCGTATCTGTTCAGATCGGGGTCGAGGGGCGCGCCCGCGGCATGGAGCTTCTGATGGTCCTCCGAGCCCGGGAGCGGCGTCAACGCGAAGAACTCGATCATGTCGACCGGCAGCTCCCGCTGGATGATCTCGATGTCGCGCTCGATGGTCTCGGGCGTGTCGCCGGGGAAGCCCAGGATGTAGCCGCCGTAGGTGGTGACGCCCTCCTGCTTCCATTCCAGCAGCATCTTGCGGTACTCGGTGATCTTGTTCTGCCGCTTCTTCGCGCCGAGCAGGCTCTCGGGGTTGATGTTCTCGAGGCCGATGAACACGCGCGAGACGCCCGCGCGCTTGGCCTTCGCGATGAAGCCGGGAATGCGGTGGCAGAGCGTGTCGACCTGGATGATGAACTTCATCTTGAGGCCTTCGCGCTCGCGG
Source organism: Allostellaceae bacterium (assembly GCA_035541215.1). Classification (GTDB taxonomy): domain Bacteria; phylum Pseudomonadota; class Alphaproteobacteria; order ATCC43930; family CGMCC-115725; genus DASZHJ01. Next base: position 1,063 of record DATKNV010000092.1, read on the forward strand.
AGCTCGATCAGCCGGTCGAAGATGCTCTCCCAGTCCTTGTTGCGCGCGAAGTTGTCGTCGGTGATGAAGAAATGCGTGATGCCCTGCGCGAGGTTCTGCCGCACGATCGTCTCGACGTCGTCGGCGCTGCGGCGGCGGGACTGGCGCCCCTGCACGTTGATGATGGTGCAGAACGAGCACTGGAAGGGACAGCCGCGCCCGGCATCGAAGCTTGCGGTCTTGCCGGCGATGCGGCGGATGCGGCTCGCGGGCAATACGGGCGGAGGGCTGCCGGCGATGCTCGGCAGGTCCGCCATGTAGTTGTAGAGCGGCCGCAAGCCCCCGGCCCAGGCGTCGCGCAGGACCTCGTCGAGGCGTCCCTCGGCCTCGCCGGCGAAGAGCGAGACGCCGAGGCTCATGGCCTCCTCGAGCTCGGGCGGCGGCTCCGGAAGCATCGCGATGGTGCCGGAGACGTGGAAGCCGCCGATGCAGACCGGAATTCCCCGCGCGCGCAACGGACGGGCGATGTCCATCGCGCGGGGAAACTCGTTCGATTGCACGCCCACCAGCCCCACGAGCCCGCAGGACCGGCCGATGGCGCGGATCACGTGCTCCAGCCGGACACGCGTGTTGGTCTCGTCGATGACGGTGATGTCGATCTCGACGTCCTCGCCTAGGACGCGGCGCTCCGCGCAGTCGCGAGCGAGGCCGTAGAGATTGGCGAGCGTCGTCGAGGGAATCGGCGAGCGCAGCCATTGGATGACATAGCCGTCGTCGTCATAGTGCGACGGCTTGATCAGAACCAAGGAAAACCGGCGTTTCCCGGCCGCAGCGGTCATCGATGCCCCCTTTGGGCCACAATAGCATCGGGAGCCGCTGCCGGCCCAGCACACTCTGCGCTATGATCGGCATACGCCGATCGGAGGGGAGGCCGGGCATGCCGGATGCAGGAGGCAGTGGGCGCGGACCGCGGCCGTCGCGGAACGTTCTGGGCGGCGCGCTCGAGACCTGCTCGATCAAGCCGATGACGGGGTTCTTCCGTAACGGCTGCTGCGATACCAGTGCAGAGGATTTCGGCAGCCACACCGTCTGCGTCGTCATGACCGCGGAGTTCCTGGAATTCTCGAAGTCGCGGGGCAACGACCTCTCGACGCCGATGCCGGAATTCGGCTTCGCGGGCCTCGAGCCCGGCGACCGCTGGTGCCTCTGCGCGCCGCGCTGGCAGGAAGCCCTCGAAGCGCGTCAGGCGCCGCGGGTCGTGCTGCGCGCGACCCACGAGGGCGCGCTCGAATACTGCTCGCTCGCGGACCTCAAGCGCTACGCGATCGATCTTGCCTAGAATAAGAAGCTCGGAACGCCGCCCTCGCAGGCGCGCGAGGCCCGTATATAGCTAGGCTCAATACTTCCCATTGATATTTTAGATTTGACTAATACCAGCCCCCGGCGCGGAATTCTTTTGTTGTAAGCAGGAGGCGCAGTGCAGAGCGCTGCGCCTCGCAATAGCGGCCATCCGGCTGCTCCCGAGACGCGAACGCATTGGGATTTCCGGAGAGACCGCCGACGGCAAAGATGGTTCTACTCGACCTCGCCGGTTTGATCGCGCTGCTGCTCTGGGGCATCCGCATGGTGCGGACCGGGGTCGCGCGCGCTTTCGGCGCCCGGCTCCGGGCGCTCCTCGCTCGAACGGCGGAGAATCGCGTTCTCGCATTCGCTTCCGGTCTCGGCATCACGGTGCTCTTGCAGAGCTCGACGGCCACCGCGCTCATCGTGACGTCGCTCACGCGGCGCCAGATGATGCGAACGGCGACCGCGCTCGCGGTGATGCTGGGCGCCGACCTCGGCACCGGAATGGCCGCGCAGATATTCTCCGTCTCGCGCCCCGCGATCGGGCCGCTTTTCATCCTCGCGGGCGTCGCGATCTTTCTCTCCGGCGAAGTCACCCGGCGGCGCGACATCGGGCGCATTTTCATCGGCCTCGGTCTTACGCTATTGGCGTTGCGTCTCATCCTCGAGGCATCGGGGCCGCTGCGCGAGAGCGTCATCGTGCACGATGTCATGACCGCGCTCGGGGGCCAGCCCGTGGCGGCGCTCGTCATATCTGCATTCCTCACCTGGATCGCCCATTCGAGCCTCGCGACCGTCCTCTTTTTCATGTCCCTGGCCAGCGCCGGGACGATCGACGGACCACTCGCGCTCGCATTGGTACTGGGCGCCAATGTCGGAGGCGCGCTGCCCGCCCTTACGGGCTCGATGGCCGACGGCCCCGAGGCACGGCGCGTCGCGCTCGCGAACGGCGCCTTCAAGCTCGTGGGGGCGCTCATCGCGCTGCCCTTCCTCTCGTCGCTGGCCGATTGGATCTCCGCTCTCGATCCCGGCCCGGGCAGGGACGTCGTGGATTTCCATCTGCTCTTTAATTTGGCGCTGGCGCTCATCCTTCCGGCGGTGGGCCCGATCGCGCGTCTTGCGGAAAGGCTCATCCCGCCCGCAGTCGAGCGCAACGAGCCGGGACGGCCGCGCTACCTCGACGCCTCCGCGGTGGAAATGCCCGCGGTGGCCCTGACCTGCGCCGCGCGCGAGACGCTGCACATGGCTGACATCGTGGAGACCATGCTGCGCCGGGGGATGACGGCGCTCCTCAACGACGACCGCAAGCTCGTGCAGGAGGTCGAGCGCATGGACAACGCGGTCGACCGCCTGCACGAGGCGATCAAGCTCTACGTCACGGGCATCACGCGCGAGAGTCTGAGCGATGCCGACGGGCGGCGCGCAATGGAGGTGATCTCGTTCACGACCAATCTCGAGCACGTCGGCGACATCATCGACAAGAACCTGATGGAGCTCGCGGCGAAGAAGATCAAGGCGCAGGCGAAATTCTCCGCCGACGGCGAGGCCGAGCTCAAGGCCCTTCATCAGCGCGTCGTCGCCAATCTGAAGCTCGCCATGGGCGTCTTCATCTCCGGCGACCGCCAGATCGCCCGGCAGCTCCTCGATGAGAAGGTGCGCGTGCGGGATGCCGAGCGCGCGGCCGCGGAGAGCCACTTCGCGCGCCTGCGCGAGGGCAGGCCCGAGAGCATCGCCTCGAGCGGGCTTCATCTCGACGTGCTGCGCGACCTGAAGCGCATCCATTCGCACATCTGCGCGGTCGCGTACCCGATCCTCGACGCCGCCGGCGAGCTGCGCCAATCCCGGCTCAAGGAGGCGGAGCAGAGCGTCGAGATTTCGGCGTCGCTCGACGAGGGCGGGGCGCACGGCCGGCTTACTTGACCGGGATCGCGTATATCAGGCGATCAGCTGAATTCCTGGCGGACGAGATCCAGCAGCGCCGCGACGATACGGAGCTTGCGCCGCTCCTTGAGGCAGACGACGTATTCCCGCAGCACGAGATCGCCGTCCGTGACGGGGACCGAGACCAAGCGCTCGTCATTACCGAACTCGGGCTCCGAGACCACGCCGATCCCGAGCCCCGCCGCGACCGCCTCTCGCACGGCCTCGCGGCTCTCGATCTCCATGACCACGCGCGGCTTCACCTTGGCCTTCGCGGTCGCGCGCTCGAAGAGGCGCCGCGTCATCGAGCCGAGCTCGCGTAGCACCATGGGCTGGCCCTCGAGGTCCGTCAGGCGGATGCTCCGGCGCCGCGCCCAGGGATGCTGCCGCGGGACGAAGACGACGAGCCGGTTCTCGGCGCAGAGAATGATCTCCAGGCGCGGATCGTCCTCGAGGTCGGCCACTACCGCGACGTCGGCCTGATAGTGCAGGAGCGCATTGAGGACCTCCTCGGAATTTCCGATCGCGAGAGAAATGTGCACGGCTGGGTAGCGCTTGGCGAAAGCCGCGAGGAACGGCACCACGTGATAGGGGCCGTCGGCGCTCACCCGAAGGTGCCCCGTCGCGAGGGCATGGGCCCGCGCCAGCAATTCCCGCGCCTCGTCCTCCAGCAGGAACAGGCGGCGCGTCACGTCGAGGAGCTGGCGGCCGAGCGTCGTCGTGACGATCCCGCGCCCGCGCCGGTCGAACAGCGCGACGCCGTAGCCGTCCTCGAGCGCCTTCACTTGCGCGGAGAGGGTGGGCTGCGTGACGCCCAAAGCCGCGGCGGCGCGCGTGAATCCGCCTTCGGTCGCCACGGCGTGGAATGCTCGCAGATGGGCATAATTCATAGATGGTTCCTCTGGATAGCATAGAAACTATGGATTTGACGTATAACACGGATTTCCCGAGAATGGCAGCCTCACCGCCCGACGGAGATGCTTCATGGCCCCGGCCGTCCCCTTCCTGCTGACCCCCGGTCCCCTCACGACGACCGACGAGACCAAGCGCGCGATGCTGCGCGACTGGGGCTCGCGCGACACGGATTTCATCGCCCTCAACAAGTGGGTCCGCGAGCGGCTGGTGGCGCTGGTGGAGGGGCAGGGGACGCACGTCGCCGTGCCGATGCAGGGGAGCGGGACCTTCGCGGTCGAAGCGATGCTCGGGACCTTCGTCCCGCGCGACGGCAAGCTTCTGATCGCCGTCAACGGCGCTTACGGCCGCCGCATGGCGCAGATGTGCAAGTATTATGGCCGCGCGCATGCGGTTTACGAGACGGCGGAAGACACGCCGCCCGATCCCGCGGAGGTCGACGCGCGCCTCGCCAAGGACTCCGCCATCACGCACGTCGCGGTCGTCCATTGCGAGACGACCTCGGGCATCCTCAATCCCATTGCGGAGATCGGCGCGGTCGTGGCGCGGCGCGGGCGGCGCTTCCTGATCGACGCCATGAGCGCCTTCGGCGCGCTTCCGCTTGACGCACGCACGCTGCAATTCGACGCGGTCGCGGCCTCCGCCAACAAATGCCTCGAGGGCGTTCCCGGTGTGGGCTTCGTGGTCGCGCGCAAGGAGGCACTCGAGGCCTGCGAGGGCAACGCTGCCTCGCTCAGCCTCGACCTCTACGATCAATGGCGCTCCATGGAGCGCAACGGCCAATGGCGCTTCACGCCGCCCACCCATGTGATCGCGGCCTTCGCCCGCGCCATGGAGCAGCACGAGGCCGAAGGCGGCGTCGCCGGCCGCGGCGGACGCTACCGCCGCAATTGCCGCATCCTCATCGAGGGGCTGCGCGCGCTCGGCTTCGAGACGCTGCTGCCCGACCGGCTGCAGGCCCCGATCATCGTGACGGTGCGCACGCCCGCCGATCCCCGCTTCGATTTCGAGCGCTTCTACGACCGTCTCCGCGAGAAGGGCTATGTGATCTATCCGGGCAAGCTCACCGTCGCCGATACCTTCCGCATTGGCTGCATCGGCGCGCTCGGCGAAGCAGAGATGCGTGGCGCGCTCGCGCCAATCCGCGCTACCCTCGACGAGTTCGGGGTGAAGCAGCGCGGCCCCGCGGCACCCGCGCGCGCGGCGAGCGCCTAGGAGCGGAGCATGACGAGATCGGTCACCGTCAACGGCAGAACCTACGCCTGGCCCAAGGCGCCCGCGGTCGTGGTCTGCGTCGACGGCAGCGAGCCCGACTATACCGAGCGCGCAATGGCCGCGGGCGCCATGCCCTGGCTCCAAAAGACGCTCGCGCGCGGCAGCCACCGCATCGCCGATTGCGTCGTTCCGAGCTTCACCAATCCCAACAATCTCTCGATCGTCACGGGCGTGCCGCCCTCGGTGCACGGCATCTCCGGGAACTATTTCTACGACCGCGAGGCCAACGCGGAAGTCATGATGAACGATCCGCGCTATCTCCGCTGCGGCACCATCCTCGCGGCCTTCAGCCAGGCGGGCGCCAAGGTCGCGGTGGTGACGGCGAAGGACAAGTTGCGCACCCTCCTGGGACACCGGATGGAGGGCATCTGCTTCTCCGCGGAGAAGGCTGACAAGGCGAGCGCATCCGAGAACGGCATTTCCGGCGTGCTCGATCTCGTGGGCAAGCCCGTCCCCTCGGTCTACAGCGCCGAGCTCAGCGAGTTCGTCTTCGCCGCCGGCGTCAAGCTGATGGAGACGCGGCGGCCGGACATCCTCTATCTCTCGACCACCGACTACATCCAGCACAAGCACGCGCCGGGGACGCCGGTGGCGAATGCCTTCTACGCGATGATGGATCGCTACCTCGGACAGATCGATGCCATGGGCGCGGTGATCGCGATCACTGCGGACCACGGCATGAACGGCAAGACGGACGCGCAGGGCCGCCCCAACGTGATCTACCTGCAGGACGTGCTCGACGGCTGGCTCGGCGCCGGTAAGACCCGCGTCATTCTGCCGATCACGGACCCTTATGTCGTCCATCACGGCGCGCTCGGCTCCTTCGCAACCGTTTATCTCGATGCGAGCCTCGATGCCGCCGACATGCTCGCGCGTATCAAGGGGATCGCCGGCATGGAGCAGGTCATGGATCGCGCCACCGCCTGCCGGACCTTCGAGCTGCCGGAGGATCGCATGGGCGACGTCGTCGCCGTCTCCGGCCGGCACACCGTCATCGGCACCGGCATCGCGCGCCACGATCTCTCCGGCCTCGACGCGCCCCTGCGCTCGCATGGCGGCATCACGGAGCAGCGCGTGCCGATGATCCTGAACCGCCCCTTGGCCGACGTTCCCGCGAGCCAGCGCTTGCGCAACTTCGACGCCTTCGACCTCGCGCTCAACCGCGCGCAATGAGGACTACGCCATGAGCATGACCGTCTCGCGCGTCCGCCCCTCCGCCCCGATCCGGGAGGAGGGGATGCGTCTCGGCGGGGAGCGCGTGCATTGCCCGCGGGTCATCGAGGTGCTGAACCCCTATACCGGCGCCGTCGTGGGAACCGTGCCCAAGGCCAGCGTCGAGGACATCCGCCGCGCCTTCGCGATCGCCGCCGACTACCGGGCGACGCTCACGCGGAACGAGCGCGCGGAGATCCTCCGCCGCACCGCCGACATCCTGGTCTCGCGCAAGGAGGAGATCTCCGATCTCATCACCGCGGAATCCGGCCTCTGCAAGAAGGACACGCTCTACGAGGTCGGCCGCGCCTACGACGTGTTCCTGCTCTCGGCGCAGCTCACGCTTCTCGACGACGCCCAGACCTTCTCCTGCGACATCACCCCGCACGGCAAGCGCCGCCGCATCCACACCATGCGCGAGCCGCTGCGGGCCATCAGCGCGATCACGCCCTTCAACCATCCCCTGAATCAGGTCGCGCACAAGGTGGCGCCCTCGGTCGCCACCAACAACAAGATGGTGCTGAAGCCCTCGGAGAAGACGCCGCTGACGGCGCTGTTGCTCGCGGACGTGCTCTACGAGGCGGGATTGCCGCCCCAGATGTTCCAGGTCGTGACCGGCGATCCCCGGGAGATCGCGGACGAGCTCATCACCAACGAGAACGTCGAGCTCGTGACCTTCACGGGCGGCGTCTCCGTCGGCAAGTACATCGCGGAGCACCTGGGCTATCGCCGCTGCGTGCTCGAGCTCGGCGGCAACGACCCCCTGATCGTCATGGAGGACGCCGATCTCGAGGAGGCGGCGACGCTCGCGGCCTCTGGCTCCTACAAGAACTCGGGCCAGCGCTGCACGGCCGTGAAGCGCATCCTCGTCCACGCCGATGTCGCCGCGGAGTTCACGGACCGCCTCGTCGCGAAGACCAAGGCCGTGCGCTACGGCGATCCCACGGACCCCAAGACCGACATGGGGACCGTGATCGACGAGGCCGCGGCGATCCGGATCGAGCGCCGCGTCGACGACGCGATCGCCCAGGGCGCGCGGCTCCTCTGCGGTCACGAGCGCCGCGGCGCGCTCTACGCGCCGACCGTCCTCGACCGCGTGCCCGCGGAGTGCGAGCTCGTGCGCGAGGAGACCTTCGGTCCGGTCTCGCCGGTCCTCACCTTCAAGAGCATCGACGATGCTATCCGGCTCTCGAACTCGACGGCCTACGGGCTCTCCTCCGGCGTCTGCACCAACCGCCTCGATTACATCACGCGCTTCGTGGGCGAGCTCAAGGTCGGCACCGTGAACGTCCGGGAGGTGCCGGGCTATCGCATCGAGATGTCGCCATTCGGCGGGGTCAAGGACAGCGGCCTCGGCTACAAGGAAGGCGTGCTCGAGGCGATGAAGAGCTTCACGAACCTCAAGACCTACTCGCTGCCGTGGCTCTAGGGAAGGACCGGCGCCCGAAGCAATCCGAGGGCGATGTCAACCGCTCGCGCCGGCGCGAGGAATGGGCGGCGCGCAACCGCGATCCCGCGCTCGACCGGATGCTCGCGGAGGATGCGCGGCTCTTCCTGCATCAATCGGTCTCGACGCCCTGCCTCTCCGCGATCCGCAAGGCCGAGGGCATCTGGATCGAGGACGTGGCCGGCCGGCGCTACATGGACTTCCACGGCAACAACGTCCACCATATCGGCTACGGCCACCCGAAGCTCATCGCCGCGATCAAGCGGCAGCTCGACGAGCTTCCGTTCACTCCCCGACGTTTCACCAGCGAGCCCGCGATCTCGCTTGCGCGCAAGCTCACAGCGATCGCGCCGGGCCCTCTGGAAAAGGTGCTCTTCACCACCGGCGGCTCCGACGCCGTCGAGGTCGCGCTCAAGCTCGCGCGCGCCAAGACCGGGCGGCACAAGACGATCTCCTTCTGGGATTCCTTCCACGGCGCGGGCTTCGGCGCCGCGAGCGTCGGCGGCGAGCAGCTCTTCCGCTCAGGCCCCATCGGACCGCTGCTGAGCGGCACCGAGCACGTCGCACCCTTCGCCTGCTACCGCTGCCCCTACGGCTATCCCGAGCGCGACGGCAAGCCCGATCTCGCGCTCTGCCGCATGGCCTGCGCGAGCTACGTCTCCTACGTGCTGGAGCGCGAGGGCGACGTCGCCGCCATCGTCGCCGAGCCCGCGCGCGCGGTGCCGCACCTGGCGCCGCCCGGCTATTGGCAGGCGGTGCGGGCGGCCTGCGACAAGCACGGGGCGCTGCTGATCTTCGACGAGATCCCCACGGGGCTCGGCAAGACCGGGCGGATGTTCGCTTGCGAGCACGAGGGCGTGACGCCGGACATCCTCGTGCTCGGCAAAGCCCTCGGCGGCGGCGTGCTGCCCATCGCGGCCGTGCTGTGCCGGGCCGATCTCGACGTCGCCGGCGACTGGGCCTTCGGTCATTACACGCACGAGAAGAACCCCGTGACCGCGCGCGCGGCGCTCACGACGCTCGAGATCATCGAGGAGGAGGGGCTCGCCGAGAACGCGCGTGTCGCCGGCGAGCTCGCCATTGTGCGTCTGGCGGAGATGAAATCGCGCCACCCCTTGATCGGCGACGTTCGCGGCCGGGGCTGTCTCATCGGCGTCGAGCTCGTGCGCGACCGCGCGACGAAAGAGCCCGCCAACGATGCGGCGGAGGAGGTGCTCTATCGCTGCCTCGACCGCGGCCTCAGCTTCAAGACCACCATGGGCAATGTACTGACCCTGACGCCGCCGCTCGTGACCACCCGGGCGCAGATGGAGGCGGCCCTGAAGATTCTCGAGACCGCCATCGCCGAGGCCGGCCACGCGGCCGGCTTGGAATAGGCGATCGTGGGCGTCTCCCTCGGGCTCGAGCCATTGGTGATCGCGCTGGTGCTGGTGGCGGCGCTGCTGCACGCCTCCTGGAACGCCATTCTCAAGACGTCCCCGGACCGTCTCACGACCACCGGGGTCATGAATCTGACGGGGCTCGCGGTCGGGATCGCGCTCCTGCCGTTCATCGCCTCGCCGGCGCGAGCGAGCTGGATGTTTCTCCTGCTCTCGATGGCGATTCACTTCGGCTATTACGTGTTCCTGCTGGGCTCCTACCGCTTCGGCGACTTGAGCCAGGTCTATCCGCTCGCGCGCGGCTCGGGTCCTCTGATGGTCGCGTTCCTCTCGCCCTGGCTCATCGGCGAGCGCCTCGAGCCCGTGCAGCTCGCGGGCGTGGTGCTGCTCTGCGTCGGCATCCTCAGCCTTGCCTTCAACCGGCTGCGGCTCAGCGAGCTCTTCGATTGGAAGCCCGCGAGCATGGCCCTGCTGACGGGCGTCACGATCGCGGCTTACACCATCGCCGACGGTCTCGGGGTGCGCCGCTCCGGCAGCCCCGCGGGATACATCGCCTGGCTCTTCATCCTCGATGGCGTGATGATGGTGGCGATCGCGGCTTGGATGCGCGGCCGCGGCTTCCTCCCGGCAGTGCGGGCGAGCTGGTGGACGGGCGCCCTCGGCGGCATCCTCTCCACGGCCGCCTATGGCATCGTCATCTGGTGCTACAGCCTCGGGGCCATCGCCCCCATCGCTGCGCTCCGCGAGACCAGCGTGGTGATGGCGGCGGCGATCGGCTCGGCCTTGCTGAACGAGCCCTTCGGCCGCTGGCGCGTCGTCGCGGCATCCTTCTGCGCCGTCGGAATCGTCGCGATCAATCTGGGGCAGGGGTAAACTCCTCTCGCCGTCATCACGAGGAGCCGCCCCCTGCGCAACATTCTCCTGATCACCTTCGACCAGTGGCGGGCCGATTGTCTCTCCGCCGTGGGTCACCCCTGCCTCAAGACGCCGCACCTCGACGCCCTCGCGGCGGACGGTGTTCTCTTCCGCCGGCATTACACGCAGGCCTCGCCCTGCGGCCCGGCGCGGGCGTCGCTGCTCACCGGACTCTACATGCACAATCACCGTTCCCTCCGGAACGGCACACCGCTCGACGAGCGCCACGCGACCTTGCCGCGCGAGCTGCGCAAATGCGGCTATGACCCCGCGCTCTTCGGCTACACCGACACCTCGCTCGATCCGCGGACGCTGCCGCCGGACGATCCCCGCCTCGCGACCTACGAGAACCCGATGCCGGGCTTCACGCCGGTGGTGCCGCTCGACGAGAGTTTCACGACTTGGATCGCCGAGCTCGCGCGTCGCGGCTACGCCGTGCCGGCGCCGCCCGCTCCGGGCAAGGACATGTTCCTGCCGCTTCGCCGGGGCGCGCAAGACGACGGCGACGGGCCGAGCTTCGCGCCCACGCGCTATCCCCCAGAGGACAGCGAGACGAGCTTTCTCACGGACGCCGCGCTTGCCTATATCGCCGAGCAGCGCGGCGCGCCCTGGTGCGTGCATCTCTCGTACTATCGGCCGCATCCTCCTTACATCGCGCCCGCGCCCTACAATTCCCGCTATCCCGCGGCCGATGTCCCGGCGCCGAACTGCCGGCCCGATCGCTCGGTCGAGGGCATGCAGCATCCCTGGCTGCAACAGCATCTGCAGCGGCTCTGGGCGGGACAGATGCCGATCCAGGAGCCGCGGCCGATGGCGGAGCTCGACGCGCGCGGCATCCGCCAGATGCGCGCGACCTATTACGGGATGCTCAACGAGCTCGACGACAATCTCGGCCGTCTCGTCGCTGCGCTCAAATCCGACGGGAGCTACGACCGCACGCTCATCGTCGTGACCTCCGATCATGCCGACCAGCTCGGAGATCACTGGCTCTTCGGCAAGGACGGGTATTTCGACGCCGCCTTCCACATCCCGCTGATCGTGCGAGACCCCGGCACCGTGCGCGGTCGGGTCGTCGAGGCCTTCACCGAGGCGATCGACGTCATGCCCACGATCCTCGAATGGGCGGGCGAGCCGGTGCCGCATGCCTGCGACGGCCGCTCGCTCGCGCCCTGGCTTCGCGGCGAGACGCCCGCGGATTGGCGGCGGGAGGTGCATTGGGGTTACGACTTCCGCGATCTCCGCGAGCCCGCGGCCGAGGCTGCGCTCGGCCTCGGCCCGGAGGAGTGCGGACTCACGGTGATCCGCGACCACCGCTACAAATATGTCCACTTCGCCGCGCTGCCGCCGCTCTTCTTCGACCTCGAGCGCGACCCGCACGAGTTCGACAATCGCGCCGGCGATCCCGACTATCGCGGGCTCGTGCTCGCCTACGCGCAGAAGCTGCTCTCCTGGCGCATGCAGAGCGAGGACCGCACGCTCAGCCACATGCACCTGGGTCCCGGCGGCGTCTTCGAGCGCCGGGGAAAGTGGCCGATCCCGGGCGCGCGCTAGATCATGGGCTCGTAATTCCTGAGCGAGAGGCGAAAGGTAGCACGATCAAGCATGGCGCAGCATCGGGTTGATGACGCCTCCCTCGGCATCGCTCAGTTCGTGCCGCAGATGCGGCTGCGCCGTCGTGGCCGCCGGGTTTGATCCGCGACAGACATTGGCGGCTACCGGCCTAGAAGACCTGCCGGTGATCCGACCCTTCGCCTCGGCGCTCGCGCAATAGTCTGCGGCCTACTCGGAATTTCAAGAAAGAGGCATCTACGTGAAGGCGCCGGCGTGCCTAGATGGCCTCCCAGTTCGAGGTCCTGTAAAGCGCAATGCCCTCTGCCTTTAAGTAATCACATGCCTGAACGGTGACCTCCACCTCGCCTTCAACGAACCCTTGAAGGATTTGGAACTTGCCTGACACTGGATTGCGGAAGCGGGAAAGAGAGTCCACAAACTGTCGAGCTTTCGCTTCATCGACTGCCTCCCGGATGACCACATAGCGCCCATCACCGCTTTGAAAGATCTCAATGGACGTCCCCTCCAACTTCAACGGCTGCAACGTGCCATCCTGGATCTCAGTAAAAATCCCTTGAGCGAATTCTTTATTCAGGTTGTCAAGCGCCCTTTCCATCTCAAGCTTGTCCTGGACGCGCCGGAGCCGTTCCGAACGCGTTAATAGTGCATCACCGGCCAGGGCGGCACGGAGGTTCATCGACGCCGCGTGCATGGTCTGAATTGCGCGCACAGCGCGCGACCAAACCGCCTCCCATTTTCGGCGTCGCGCATTCGCTTGTATCGCGCGAGCGTTGCGTCTGACTTTCGCAATCAATTCCTGCCCTTCACGGTGCAGTTTGCGGGCCTCCTCGTGTAGTTCTCGCTCCCGCTGCTCGCGCGCGAGCCACGCCTTGCGTTGCTCGACCGTCATCGTATCCCACATCCGCCGCTGCGCTTCTGCTTCTCGTGCGACCAGAAAACCCGTTACCAACGCTCGAAAGAAAAAGAATGTTGAGATCGGGAGCACGAGCAGAGAAGCGTCGTGATCGCCTCGTGACAGGTCATAGAATACGTAGAGGGACGCGACGCTGACCAAGAATGTGAACCCGAGTTGCCAGGAAAACCCGGCTGCCCGGAACGCCATGCGCGCGCCAAACTCATCAAGCGGATGTCGAGACCAACCGACATAGGTCACCAGCACGCCGGCAACGCCTCCGATCGTGCCCACGAGCAGCGTCAGAGAAGCGAGACCGGCTTCGTCTTTGAAATGGTCAGCTTTAACTAACGAGCTTATGCCGGCGAAGACGAATGATGACGCAACGAGGCCGTAGAGCGTTTTCTCGAAGCTCTTGACCTCTGTTGCAAACCGCGAGAACTCGGTGGGCCGCTCATCTTGCGCGCTCATGAGCTTCTCCCCTATGGCATCACCGATCGCCGATACGTCAGACGCCTAGGTTATCCGACGTGACGTATTCAGCGCAAACCAACCCTCTCGCACGGCAAGTGCAGGCACGTGAATGACCCTGGCGAAGTTCCGAAATTGGCACTTTTCGGGCGATCTCGTGGTGCCCAACGGAAGTCTGCTCACGAGGGGAAAGCGGACTCAAGGTGGACATCGCCTTGAGGACCGTTCGGGACCCATATCGGACGTCTGCGCGCGCTCAGGAAAGTGGCGGCGAGCGCGAGGTGGCGCCGCGCCACGGTGCGAAGCGCGTCCATTCGACGATGATCGCCTAGTGTTGCTTCGAGGCTCGGTGCGGTCGCTCAGGCCGGCGCCACATCCTCGGGGTACTGGATGATCATTCGGTAACAGTCGAGGCTTCGGCTCAGGAACTCGTACGCGGCGCCCCAGAGATAGAGGCGGAAGCGCCGGTAATTGAACTCGCCGAAGCGCGCGATGACGGCCTCGCGGTTGCGA
>DATKNV010000093.1:0-2080 GCA_035541215.1 Allostellaceae bacterium
GCGAGCCATAGGCCATCTTGAGAGCGGAGGCGGTGCCGATGCGATCGTCGAGCACGCGCACGTCGAGGCCCCAATCCCGGAGCATTGCGAAGCGCGCTGCCAGCGGGCCGGAGGCGTAGAGCTTGGGGCCAGGGGCATCCGGGCGCGGCGGCCCGCCGATGATCCCCGCGTCGACGCAGGAAGCGCCGGCGCCTTCGACGATCGCCGCGACCTTCGCCATGGTCGTGGGGTTGATGGCGTTGCAATCGACGTAGAGCGGCTTCTCCGTTGGGGCGGAGAGAGCGGGAGCGAGGCGCTCCGCCAGCGCCACCGCCTCGCCCGGCGGCAGGATCGAGAGCACGAAATCGGCGCCGCGTACCAGCGCCGCGTCGTCCTCGACGGCGACGAGACCGTGCCGTCTCGCGCGCTCGGCGCTGGCGGCGCTGCGGCCCCGGAGGGATGTGCGGACCTCGGCGCCGCGCTCGCGGAGGCGGCCGCCGACGCCCGCGCCCATCTCGCCCTGGGCGATGACGACGACGACGGGGTTCGTGGCGCTCATTGACTCAGGCCGCCCGCCGCTTGCCGTAGGCCTCGTCCTTGGCGCGGAGCGCGCGTGCCGCGGCTTCGATGTCGCGGCGGTCGGCGGGGGCCTCGATCTCCGTCAGCATCGGCAGCATCGGTCCCATCTCCGCAATGCCCGCGAGCGTCACCGCGCTGTGGAGGGCGCGGATCGGCGAGAGCTTGTCGCGAAGATCCTCGAGCGGCATGAACTCCGCCTGGATCTCGCGCGCCTTCGCGTCGTCCTTGGCCTCGAGCGCCGCGAGCAGTGCGAGCGAGAGCCGGGGCGCCACGCAGACGGAGCCGGAGGTGAAGCTCACGAGGCCGAAGCGCCGGAGATGCTCCGGCGCCGGCCGCTCGCCGATACCGCTCACGATGCGCTGCGGATCGACTTTCGCGACGAGCGCCGCGAGGTAGGGATCCTCGGCGGGGCTCTTGCGCACGACGCCGTATTTGATCGCCAGCACCGCGCCCTCGCCAATGAGGGCCGCCGCGTCGGCGGGATCGAGATAGTTCTCGCTCTTGACGTAGGCGATCACGGGCTTGCCATAGCGCTCCGCGATCTTGCCGAGACCGATCGCGGCACCCTTCTGCGTCAGCGGAAAGGCCGTCGGCAGCACCATCGCGGTCGGGAATGCATGTCCCGCAAGGACGCGCGCCTGGTCCAAGGCCTTGCCGAATTCGGGTCCGATCGAGGGAATGACCCAGGTGTCGGCGCCGGCGAGCGCCGCGATCTCCGCCGCCGCGGCCTCGAAATCGGAGACGCCGAGGTGATAGAAGTTGGCGTTGCCGCCGTACATGAGGGTGCGGATGCCGCCCGCCTCGAGATAGCGGATGAGCGCGCGGTTCCCAGCGGTATTGAGCGAATAGTCGGCGTTCCGCGCGATCGGCGGCACCGCCAGCACCGAGCGCTCGAAATCGGCCTTGGTCACGGGCGTCGTCTTCATGGCAGAGGCCCTCACTTCCGGGGATAGCCGGGTCTCGCGACTCTAGCGCGATCGCAAGGAGGCGTCATCCCGCGCTTCGTGCTACGGTCTTCGCAGGAATTGGCGAGGGGGCCATGGCGCGAATCCTGCTGACGCACATCCCGGAAATGCTCGCGAATTACTACGGCGAGCGCGCGCTCGCGGCGCTGCGCAAGCTCGGCGAGGTGCGGCTCAACACCACGGGCAAGGTGCTTGACGCCGAGGCGCTCGCCAAGGCGGCGGAGGGCTGCGAGATCGTGGTCTCCGATCGGCAGACTGCGGCGCCGGCGGCGTTCTTCGAGCGGGCGCCCGATGTCGTGGCGTTCCTGCGCTGCGCCATCGACATCCGCAACATCGACGTCGCGGCCGCGAGCAAGGCGGGCATTCTCGTAACGCAGGCGACGGCGGGGTTCGTCGCCTCCGTATCGGAGCTCGCAATCGGCTTCATGGTCGATCTCGGCCGTCACGTCCCCGCTTCAGCCGCCGAATATCACGCGGGACGCGAGGCCGGGGTCCGCATGGGGCGGCAGTTGAAAGGCTCGACGCTGGGGATTCTCGGCTACGGCCAGATCGGCGAA
>DATKNV010000094.1:0-6894 GCA_035541215.1 Allostellaceae bacterium
CAGAGGACGCCGAGGAGACGAATCCACTGCGTCCTCTGCGCATCCTCGGCGACCTCCGCGCGAAAAGCGTTTATCCTCGCCGCATCGGAATAGAGGAGCATTTCCATGGAACGCTGGCTCGCCGCCGCACTCGACTACATCCCGCGGTGGATCGAACACCAGATGCGGCTTTGGGAGCAGCCGGGCGCCGTCATCGCCGTCGCGCGGCGCGGCGAGATCCTGCTGGAGCGCGCCTTCGGCCATGCCGACCTCGCGCGCAAGGTGCCGCTCACGCCGCGGCATCGGCTGCGCGTCGCCTCGCACTCCAAGAGCTTCACCGCGGCGGGGATCATGAGGCTTCGCGAGCGGGGGAAGCTCCGCCTCGACGATCCCGCGGGAAAATACGTGCGCGGCCTCCACCGGAGGACCGCGGAGGCGACGCTCGCGCAGCTCCTCTCGCACAGCGCCGGCATCATCCGCGACGGCACGGACAGCGGCCAATGGACCGACCGCCGCCCCTTCCTCGACGAGGCGGAGCTCCGCCAGGCGCTCACGGAGGCGCCGATCCTCGAGGCCAATACGCGCTTCAAGTATTCCAATCACAGCTACGGGCTTCTCGGCCTCGTCATCGAGGCGGTGACGCACGAGCCCTACAGGCGCTGGATCGCGCGCGAGATCGTGGGACAAGCGGGGCTCGAGGAGACGCAGCCGGACGTGCCGCTTCGGCGGGGCCTGCCCTTCGCGCGCGGGCACAGCGCAAAGCTTCCGCTCGGACGCCGCGTCGTCATCCCCGGCGAGAATTCGACCCACGCGCTCGCGGCGGCGACCGGCTTCGTCAGCACCGCCGCCGACCTCGCGCGCTGGTTCAACTCGCTCATCCCGGAGGCGCGGCAGAGCCCGATCTCGCCCGGAAGCCGCCGCGAGATGATAAGGCGGCAGTGGAAGGACCCGCATTCGAGCCTCGACCGGCACTACGGGCTCGGCATCGTCAGCGGCAAGCTCGCGAGCTGGGACTGGTTCGGCCATTCCGGCGGCTTCCAGGGCTACATCACGCGAACCGCGAGCGTGCCCGCCGAGGGGCTCACCGTCTCCGTCCTCACCAACGCCGCCGACGGGCTCGCGCATCCCTGGATCGACGGCTCGATCCAAATCCTCGAGCGCTTCGCCAAGGAGGGAGCGCCCGCGCGCAGCGTCGCCGGCTGGTCCGGGCGCTGGTGGAGCCTCTGGGGCACGGTCGATCTCCTCCCCATGGGGCGCAAGGTGCTGGTGGCAACGCCCGCCTTCTTCAATCCGCTCATGGACGCGAGCGAGCTCGCGATCACCGGCAGGGACAGCGGCCGGATCGCGCTCGCGAGCGGCACGGCGAGCCACGGCGAGCGCGTGCGCCGCGTCCGCGACGGCCGCGGGCGCGTCAAGGAGGTCTGGCTCGCCGGCGGCAAGCTGCTGCCGGAAGCGCAAGTCGCGCGAGAACTCAGCCAGCGCTACGAGCGAAAGCGCTAGCTCAGGGGCTCAGCGGCCGGGCGGGCGGTAGGAGATGCTCTTCGCCAGCGCCCTGTCTGCCTCCTCGACCGTGAGCAGCGCGGTCGTCTTGGTATGAACGAGCCCCGAGGCCGACGCCGTCACCGAAAGCGCGGTCGCGGCCACGGCGTCGGGCAGGTCGACGATCACGATCACGTCATCCTGCCCCAAGCAATAGTAAATGGCGTCGAGCTTGCCCCCGGCCGCCTCGGCCGCGGCGCTCACCGCGGCCTTGCGCCCAGACGCTTTGTCCTTCTGCAAGCCCTTGAGACCTTCGAAGGTGTAGGAGCCCTGGATCAGAAACTTCGGCATCGGACCCACTCCCTTAATTGAGATTGGAGGTTCTGCTCTGACGGGACGATGCTTGAGCGGCAGGTAACTTAGACCTCGCCGCGGCGCGCGCAAGGACGGCGGGGCCGAGCTCCGATCGAGATGCTAGGGTTCCGGCGGCGGGCGAAGGGAGGGATCGCATGAGCGGATGGGTCGAGACCTATAAGGGCGCCGTGCTCGCCTCCGAGTACGACGCCGAGGCCTACATGAACTCGCCAATCTACGTCTCGCGCTTCGATCAGGCGACCTGGTTCCTCCTGCATTCGATCGGCGTGACGCCCGCGGGCATGAAGCGCAAGAAGCAGCGGGTCGCGATCGTGCGCGAGAACTATCAGTTCCTGCGCGAGCTCAAGGGCGGCGAGCTCGTGACGATCCGCAGCGGCGTCGTCGCCGTCGGCAAGAAGTATCTCCGCTTCGTGCACCAGATGCTCGACGGCGTCAGCGCCAAGATGGTCGCGACCTGCGACTGCACCGCCGTCATCGCGGGCACCGCCACGGGCAAGAGCATGCCGCTTCCGAGCCCGATCGCCCAACGCGCGGGCCAAGAGCTCTTGACCGAGCGAGTCCCGGCCGGCGGGAGCCGGCGCTGACGCGTCAGCGGCCGCCCTCGGCCGGCGCGGCGCTCGCGGCCGTGGCGGGCGAGAGCCCCCGCGCCACGCGGAAGCCGATGCTGTCGCCGGTCACGGTATAGAGGAGCTTGAAGCGCAACGCCGAGCGCAGATAGCGCGGCAAATCGATCCACGAGCCGCCGCGAAGCACGTGCTCGAGACAGCCGCTCGCGACCGCGGCCGAGCCATCGGTCGGCGTACTGCCATAGTCGGGCAGGTAGCAATCCTCGAGCCACTGCCAGACGTTGCCGACCATGTCGTAGAGCCCGAAGGGATTGGGCGCGTAGGAGCCCACGGGATAGGTGCGCTGGGGCCCCGTGTTGAATTCCGCCTGCGAGCTGTCGATCGAGGCTCCCGTCCAGTAGGGCGTCGCGGTGCGCGCGCGGGCCGCATACTCCCACTCCGCCTCGGTCAGGAGACGGTAGGGCTTGCCGGTCCGCGCGGCGAGCCAGTGCACGTACTCCTCGGCATCCGTCCAGCTCACGGAGATCACGGGATGCCGTCCCCGGCCCCAGCCTCTGTCGTCGGGCCTCGAATTGCTGCGGCAGCCGCCGTCGGCGACGCAAGCCTCCCAATCGTCGAAGGTCGCGTCGAATTTGCCGACGGCGAAGGTGGCGATGGCGACCCGGTGCTGCGGCCCCTCGTCCTTCTCGCGGAACTCCTCTTCGTCCGAGGAGCCCATCATGAAGGCGTCGCCGGGAATCACCACCATTTCCGGACAGTGAGCGCAGTCGCGGAACGATGACCCCGGCGGCAAGGTGCCCGCGCGCTGGCCCGTGGCGAGAACCGGCGCCGTCGGCACATAGGCCGCGGCACGGGCGGCGGCACGCTCGCGCGCCATGTGCTCGAGAGCGTCCGCGGCGTAGATGGCCGCGAGCGGGCTGCAAACCGCCGCGAGCGCGGCCGCGGCGGCGATCGTGCGCCGCCTCCGCTGCGCGCGGCGGCACGCCTCGAGATAGGCGCGCGCCAGGGGGCTGCGGTCGAGCTGCGCCTTGTAGTCCGGAACCTTGTCCAGTGCCGCCGCCTCGGCGAGCCGGCGGCCGCGATGCGTGAGGTCGTCGGGCTTGCGCTGCTTCGCATCCCAGCTCGCCGCCGCGGTCTCGACGCCGCGCAATGCCTCGAGCCGGGCTTTCTCCGGCGCGAGCCAGGCCTGGAAGCGCGGCCATTCCCGGAACATCGCCTCGTGCGCGACCTCGACGCCCTCGCCGCGCGTGACCACCAGGCGCCATTTGTCGAACGCGCCGAGGAGCTGCTTTCCCGCCTCGTCGAAGGCGGAGAGCCGCGCCACTCGCCGGATCACGGCGCCGCCCTCGTTCACTTGCGCGAGCGACGGCAGGAAGACCTGCGCCCCCTGCTTGTCGCGGGCGTCCGAGAGCTTCCCCTCGATCGGCGCCTGCGGCGCCAGCGGGTCGATGCCGCGCAAGGCGCGCTCGGCCGCGTCCTCGATCAGGCCCGATAGCTTGCCGATGCTGTCGTAATTGGCCTTGCGGATGCGCCGCTCCTTCTCGTACTGGCGCCAGAGGCGCTGCAACGAGAAGGCGAGGATCGGCAATGCATCCTCCGTGCCGATTTCCTCCATCAGCGCCTCGACGAGGGCGGGCTCGATCTCCACGCCGTAGCGCGCCGCCGGCTGCTCGATCGCGGTGTCGAAGCTGTAGACCGGGAGCGTGCGGACGTTCTGCGAGCGCGCCACCAGCCCCTCGATGCGCCGCGACGCCTCGAGCTCCGGCATCGTGTCGGTGCGAACGGTGACGACGACCGCATAGGGCGTGGGCTCGCCCTCCGTCGCCTCGGCGAGGGCCGCCTTGAGATAGGCCGCAAGCGCGTCGGCGCTCTCGCCCTCGGCGCGCGCGAGCTCCTCGCCCTGATCGACCGCGATCAGCACGGTGGCGTCGGCGCGGTGAGCCCTGAGTTTGAGCGGCGCCATGATCTCGTCGAGCGTCTTGCGCAGATCCGCCTTCCCGCGCCAGGCATCGCGAAGCGCGTCGCGAAGGGCGCCCGGAGACCGCTCGAGGTCGAGCTGCGCCGCGGTGAGCGCGATCGCCTCCGCGAAGTTGTAGAGCGGATCGATCCCCGGCCGGAAGACGCGCAGCGCGAGCCAGGCCCGCTCGCGCCGCAGCCGCGGCAGCAGGCCCGCCTTCAGCAGCGAGGACTTGCCGGAGCCGCTGGCGCCGAGGAGCGCATAGACGCGCCGGTCGCCGGTCGCGCGCATCTCCCGGAGATCCTCCAGGCAGCGCGCGATCGCGTCGCTGCGGCCGAAGAAGACGGCGGCGTCGGCATCGGTATCGCCGAAGCTCTGCAGGCCGGGAAAGGGCTCCGGCCGCACCGTCCGGTCGATCTCGAAGGCGTAGGGATCGAGCCCGACGCGCGCGAGCGCGCCGGCTGCCCGCAGGCCCGCCTTCAGGGGCTCGGCCACGCCGGGATCGGAATCGAGGTCGAGCGCCGCGGGCGCGCCGGCTTTCGAGAGGTCGGCGCCCTGATCCTCGCTCAGCAGCCGGCGCAGGCGGAGCTGCTGCTTCTCGTCGAGAGCCGCACCGCCGAGCGCCAGCAGCGGGATGATGCGCCGTCCCGCATACCAGCCCGCGGTGAACTCGCCGAAGCACTCGTCCGAGCTCAGCCAGGCCGGCGTCACCAGGCAGAGCACCACCCGGCACGAGCCCTTGGCGCGCCTGAGCGCCTCGGTCCATTTGTCGCCGGAGCGGATGTCCGCGTGGTCGACGAAGAGATCGTCGAAGCCGTTCCCTCGCAGCCATGCCTCGAGCGCAGCGGCGAGCCTGTCGTCTTGGCTTGAATGGGAGAGGAAGATCGATGGCATGCGAGCCGGGAATCCACGGTGCTACGGAAGCCTGCGAGCAGCCTACCGCAACGGCCGAGCGTTATCCAACCGGATCGCCGAGCCATCCCTTCTGGCGCGGCGGGATCATCGGCGGCATACTGATCGCGCGATAAGAACCGGGAGGGAGTGCGATGCAGAGAGGTTGGCTTGCGCTGGCCCTGGCGGCCTGCGCGCTCGCGGCGCCGCAGGCAGCCCGCGCGGAGGCGACGGAGATCAGGCTCGCGAAGCAGTTCTCCATGGGCTACGTCCAGTTCAACATCCTCGAGCACAAGAAGCTCATCGAGGCCCACGCGAAGGCGGTCGGGCTCGGCGACGTCAAGGTGACCTGGGCGACCTTCAACGGGCCCAACGCCATGAACGACGCGCTCGTCTCCGGCAGCGTCGACGTCGTCGCGGGCGGCGTGCCCGGCCTCGTCACGCTCTGGGCGAAGACGCACGGCACGGCGCAGGAGGTGCGCGGCATCTCCGCGCTGAGCTCGCAGCCCTTCCTCCTCAACACCCGCAGTCCCCGCATCAAGACCATCGCGGATTTCACGGAGTCCGACCGCATCGCGCTCCCCGCGGTCAAGGTCTCGGTGCAGGCGGTGACGCTGCAGATGGCGGCGGCGCAGCTCTGGGGCAAGGAGAGCTACGCGAAGCTCGACCCCCTCACGATCTCGCTTTCGCCGCCGGACGCGACGGTGGGGCTCCTCTCCGGGGGGACGCAGTTCGAGAGCGTCTTCTCCGTGCCGCCCTTCCAGCAGCAGCAGCTCGAGGATCCGAAGGTGCACACCGTCCTAAATTCCTTCGACGTGCTCGGGGGCTCGCACACCTTCACGGTCGCCTGGACCTCGCGCAAGTTCCACGACGAGAATCCGAAGCTCTATCGCGCGCTCGTCGACGCGCTCAAGGAGGCGACGGAGATCCTGAACGCCGACAAGCGCGCGGCGGCGCAGCTCTGGATCGAGAATTCGAAGTCGAAGCTCGATCCCGAGATGGTCTACAAGATCCTCGCGGGCCCGCAGGTCGTCTGGACCATGACGCCCGAGCACACCATGAAATACGCGGATTTCATGGCCGAGGTGGGCTCGATCAAGGCGAAGGCGCAATCCTGGAAGGACCTGTTCTTCCCGGAGATCCACGACCTCCCCGGAAGCTGAGCCTGGCGATGCGGCTCGCGACATATGCCGAGCGCGAGGGCGGCGAGGCGCTCCTCGGCGCGCTCGACGGCAAGGAGGTCGTGCGCCTCGCCGGCGAGGGCGTGCCCCCGAGCATGCTCGATCTCCTCGCGGGCGGCGAGGCCGCGCTGGCGGCGGCGCGGCAGGCGTTTCCCCGCGGCGAGCGCCGGCCGCTCGCCTCGCTGCGGCTCCTCGCGCCCCTGCCGCGGCCCGGAAAGATCCTCGGCGTCGGCCGCAACTACGGCGCCCATGCGGCCGAGGGCGGGCTCGCGGCGCAGGAGAAGCCGCGCATCTTCGTGAAGCTCGCGACGTCGGTCATCGGCACCGGCGCGCCGATCCCGAAGCCCAAGACCGTCACCAAGCTCGACTACGAGACGGAGCTTGCGGTGGTGATCGGGAAGCGCGGACGCAACGTCGCCGAGCGCGACGCGCTCGCGCATATCGGGGGCTATACGATCCTCAACGA
>DATKNV010000095.1:0-21164 GCA_035541215.1 Allostellaceae bacterium
CAGCTCGCGGACCAGTATCTCGCCTTCATCGCCGCCGCGCGCCAGCTCAAGCTCGAGATCGCCGCCGACTATCTCGTGATGGCGGCCTGGCTCGCCTATCTCAAGTCGCGCCTGCTGCTGCCGGAGCCGCAGCCCGACGACGAGCCCTCCGGCACCGAGCTCGCCGCCGCGCTCACCTATCAGCTCCAGCGCCTGGAGGCGATGCAGCAGGCGGGCGCGCGGCTGATGGCGCGGCCGCTGCTCGGCCGCGACGTGTTCCAGCGCGGCGCGCCCGAGGGCATCCCCGTGGTCCGCCATCACGTCTACGACGCGACGCTGTTCGAGCTCCTCAAGGCCTATGGGGACGGACGCGCAAGGGCGGAGTCAGCGGTGCTGCACATCGCGCCCGCCGAGCTCTACTCCATGGACGACGCGCTGAAGCGTCTGACGCCGCTCATGGGCCGTATGCCGGAATGGCGGACGCTCGCGAGCTTCCTACCCCCGAACCTGCGTCTCGGCCTCGTGAGCCGCTCCGCGATCGCCGCCACTTTCGCCGCGAGCCTCGAGCTCGTGCGCGAGGGCAAGGTGCAGATACGCCAGGACAAGAATTTCGGCCCCATCTATCTCCGCAGCCCGCCGTTCCCTTCGGCGACATGAGGCATTTCCCATGAGTGCGAACGAGCCCGATCCCCATGCCGAGGCGTTGCGCCTGATCGAGGCGCTGCTCTTCGCCTCCGCCGCACCGGTGGAGGAGGCGAGCATCGCCGATCGGCTTCCCGAAGACGCGGACGTGCCGGCGCTCCTGGCCGAGCTTGAGCAGCACTACGGCGCGCGCGGCGTGAACCTCGTGCGGATCGCCGGCGGCTGGACCTTCCGCACCGCGCCCGATCTGGGCCAGCGGCTCCGGCTCGAGACGACGGTGCAGCGGCGGCTTTCGCGCGCCGCGGTCGAGACGCTCGCGATCGTCGCCTATCACCAGCCCGTGACGCGCGCGGAGATCGAGGAGATCCGCGGCGTGCAGATCTCCAAGGGCACGATCGACACGCTTCTGGAGGCCGGCTGGATCATGCCGAAGGGACGGCGCGAGACGGTGGGGCGTCCGGTCACCTGGGGCACCACGGACAGCTTCCTGCGGCACTTCGGTCTCGGCGAGATCAACGATCTCCCGGGCATGGACGAGCTGAAGGCGGCGGGCCTCATCGGCGGCCGCCCGGCGGTCTCCCTGCGCGAGAGCGCGCTCACGCCCGCCGAGGCCGCGGAGGACCAAGGCGCCGACGAGGCACCGGTACCGGAGCTCGAGCCCTTGCTGCCGGAGGAGGAGGCCCTGAGCTCGCAGCGCTGAGACGCGCTGACGCGGTCATCCTCTGCACACCTCGCGGGGAAAAGCACGTTGCGCCGCGCGGGCCCGAGACGCTAGGTTGCTACCCCTTTGTGGCGATAGCGACACTCCCATGATCGTTGGCATCGATCTCGGCACCACCAACAGCCTCGTGGGCATTTGGCGGGAGGGCGAGGCGACGCTCATCCCGAACGCGCTCGGCCATTTGCTGACGCCGTCCTGTGTCGGCGCCGCCGACGATGGCCAGATTTTGGTCGGTCTCGCGGCGCGCGAGCGTCTCGCAAGCCATCCCGCGCGCACCGCCGCCGCCTTCAAGCGCTACATGGGCACGGATCGCCTGCATTTCCTGGGCGACCGCGGCTATCGCTCGGAGGAGCTCTCGGCGCTCGTCCTACGCTCGCTCAAGGCCGACGCGGAGGCGTTCCTCGGCGAGCCCGTGACCGAGGCGGTCATCACCGTGCCCGCCTATTTCAGCGACGCCCAGCGCAAGGCCACCAAGGCCGCGGGCGAGCTCGCGGGGCTCCGGGTCGAGCGGCTCCTCACGGAGCCCACGGCGGCGGCGCTCGCCTACGGTCTCGGCGTCGAGGGCGACGAGACCACGCTCATGGTGGTCGATCTCGGCGGCGGAACCTTCGACGTCTCGATCCTGCATTGCTTCGAGGGCGTGATGGAGGTCCGCGCGACCGCCGGCGACAGTTGGCTCGGCGGCGAGGATTTCGTCGACGCGATCGTCGCGGCCTTCATGGCGGGTCCTGGCAAGGAGGCGGGCATGCCATCGCCGGCCTCGGGCGCCGCCGTTCATGGCGCGCTGCGCCGCCAGGCCGAGCTCCTGAAGCGCCGCCTCACGGATGCCGAGAGCGCGAGCCTCGAGATCGTCTACAACGGCAAGCCCATTCAATGGACGCTCACGCGGGAGAGGTTCGAGGCGATCTCCGAGCCGCTGATGGTGAAGGTGCGGGCGCCGATCGAGCGGGCACTCCGCGATGCCCGCGTCAAGCCCGACGATCTCGCGCAGATCGTGCTCGCGGGCGGCGCCGCGTGGATGCCCATGTTCCGGCGCCTCATCGCGCGGCTCTTCCGGCGGCTTCCGGTGCAGCACATCAACCCCGACGAGGTGGTGGCGCGGGGCGCCGCGGTGCGCGCGGGCCTCGCCATGCGCGATGAGACGCTCGAGGAGATGGTGCTGACGGACGCGGCACCCTTCACGCTGGGGATCGGAACCTCGGAGAAGGATTCGCGCGGGCGCCGGGTCAGCGGCCTCTTTCTCCCGATCATCGAGCGCAACACGGTGATCCCCGCGAGCCGCACCAAGGACATCACGACGATCGAGGACGACCAGACCCGGATGAACGTCTCGGTCTATCAAGGCGAGGCGCGGCTCATCAAGGACAACATCTTCCTCGGCAAGCTCACGCTGAAGATTCCGCCGGGACCCGAAGGGAAGGAGTCCGTCGCGGTCCGCTTCACCTACGACACGAACGGCCTCCTGGAAGTCGAGACGACGGTGGCGAGCACCGGGCGCAAAGAGACGCTGGTCATCGAGGGCAATCCCGGCGTGCTCACCCCCGCGGAGATCAAGGAGCGTCTCGCGGCGCTGGCGAAGCTCAAGGTGCACCCGCGCGACCAGGCCGAGAACGCGGCGGTGGTGGCGCGGGCGGAGCGGCTTTACGAGGAGCGGCTCGGCGACACGCGGCAGGCGATCGGCGAATGGCTCGCGGAGTTCCTGGCGCGCATCGAAGGCCAGGATCCTCTGGAAATCGATCGCGCGCGCTCGGCTCTCGCGGAGCGGCTCGACCGCGTCGACGACGAGTTCTTCCTCTGAGCCGGCGCTCCTGACGTGTGGGAGGAATTAGGGATCGCGCCGACCTCCGATGCCCGTGCGATCCGCCGGGCCTATGCGCAGCGCCTCCGCGATGCGCATCCCGATCGCGACCCCCAGGCGTTTCAGCGCCTGCGTTTGGCGCTCGAGCGCGCGATCGCCTGGGCCGAGCGCAGCTCCGGCGGGGCGGAGCCCTCGGAGATCCTCTCGGAGGAGGACGAAGGCGCATTCGGGGAAGAGGCTCGCGAGCCGCCGCCCACCGACGATATCGACCGTGCGGAGCCGCCGGAAATCGACCCCGAGGACGATCTGGAAGCAGCCGCCGCGCGCCGGCGTTTCGAGGCGGCGGGTGCCGCGGTGGATACCGAGGCGGCCTTTGCGGAGTTCAGCCGGAGCGCAGCGCGCGGCTTGTGGTCGCTCACGGAGCAGGAGCGCTTCGTCGCGGACCTCATGAAGGTCGCGGTCGAGGACCTCGACCTCCCCGTCGCGCGCTTCGCCGAGATCGCCCGCGCCGCCGATTGGGACCGGCCGCTCGCCTGGCACGGGGAGGAGTGGAGGGCGCTCCGGGAGCGCGTCCTCGAGCGGCTCGCGGCGGAGCGGTGGTACACGGAGCTCAAGACCATCGCCGCGGGCTCCGGCGGTAATTTCGAGGCGCGCCAGCAGCGCCAGATCGCGCGCGCCTTCCTGGGCCGCTTGCCGCGTTGGCGCATGCGGCTTATCGCGCGGGACAGCATCGAGCGGGCGCTCGAGGAATACGAGCGGCATCAGCCCTGGGTGCTCCGCCTGGTCTCGCGGGAGCATGCGGACTATCTGGTCTGGCTCCGCGATACCCATCTCGAGGCCAAGGCAAGCTGGTCGGGGAAATCGGGGAAAAAGAAAGGTGGTGGGTCCTTCCCAATCATCTTCGTTATCGTCGCAATACAGGTCGTCTTGGCGGTGCTCAGGGGTTGCCACGGATAGAATTGAGGGCCGATCCCGCGAGATTGCCGCCCGGACCCGATATCTGCCATTATCCGCGCCGTCTGGGTTGGACGGGTCTTAACGATGTTCGATTTCGCGTGGTCCGAGATCATGGTGATCGCACTGGTGGCGCTGGTCGTCATCGGGCCGAAGGACCTCCCGCGCGTGCTGCGAACCCTCGGGAAATGGGCGAGCAAGGCGCGCGTGGTTGCGCGCGAGTTTCAATCCAGCGTCGAGCAGATGATCCGCGAGAGCGAGCTCGAGGAAGCGCGGAAGGAGATCGAGAAGACAGTCTCGGTCGACGTCGGCAAGGAGATCGAGCACACGATCGATCCCAAGGGCGAGATGACGGCTGCGCTTGCGGGAACGGCCGCGAGCACCGAGATCAACCTGCCTCCTGCGACGGAGACCGCGAGCGCAGGGGAGGCCGCCGCGGCTCTGCCCCCCGCAACGGCGTCCGAGGCCGCTCCCGTCGCGCCGCCCGAGAAGACGCCGACGCCGGTCTGACCCATGGCCGAAGCCGAAGACGAGCTCGAAGAAGGCAAGATGCCCCTGCTCGATCATTTGATCGAGCTGCGCCGCCGCATCGTCTATTCGGTCCTGGCGCTCGTGGTGATGCTCATCCCCGGTTGGTATTTCTCCGGCGACATCCTCAACTTCCTCGCGCGGCCGCTCCAGGACATCCTGAGCGAGCACGCCGGCGGGCACATGATCTTCACGGATCTGACGGAGGGCTTCTTCACGGATCTCCGGATCGCGCTTTGGACCGCCTTTTGTCTCGCCTTTCCCGTAATCGCGATGCAGCTCTGGATGTTCGTGGCGCCGGGCCTCTACAGGAACGAGCGCCGCGCCTTCTTTCCCTATCTGATCGCCTCGCCCTTGCTCTTCATTCTCGGCGGCGCGCTCGCCTATTACGTGATCTTCCCGGTCGCCTGGAAGTTCTTCGCGAGCTTCCAGCAGATGGGGCAGGACCAGACGCTGACCATGCAGCTCCTGCCGAAGGTCAGCGAATACGTGACGCTCGTGATGCGCCTCATCTTCGCCTTCGGCGTGGCCTTCCAGCTCCCGGTGCTGCTGACCCTCCTGGCGCGGGTGGGTATCATCACCTCGCAGCAGCTGAAGGAAAAGCGCCGCTACGCCATCGTCGTCAACTTCATTCTCGCGGCGGTGCTGACCCCGCCCGATCTCTTCAGCATGACCTCGCTCGCCTTGCCGATGGTGGTGCTCTACGAGATCTCGATCTTCTGCTGCCGGCTGGTGGAGAAGCAGCGGGAGGCGCGAGAGGCGGAGGCCGCGGAGGCGGAGTGAGCCCCGCGCGATGGACGGCGCGCGCCTGAGCCTCTATAACCGGCGCGCCGGAAACGATGGGCGCCGTTAATGTTCGATCTCAAGTGGATCCGAGATAATCCCGGGGCTTTCGACGCCGGGTTGGCGAAACGCGGCTTGCCCGCGCAATCCTCGGAAATCCTGGCGCTCGACAAAGTCTGGCGCGAGGCCCAGACCGAGGCCGAGCAGCTGCAAGCCGAGCGCAACCGCCTCTCCAAAGAGATCGGGACAGCCAAGGCCAAGGGCCAGGACGTAGCGGAAATTGTGGCGCAGGTTGCCGCGAGCAAGGAGCGGCAGGCGGCCATGGAAGCCGAGGCTGCCGAGCGCCTGCGCGCGGTCGAGGCGCTCCTCGCGACCATTCCCAACATCCCCGCGGAGGACGTGCCCGAGGGCGCCGATGCCGAGGCCAACCGGATGGTGCGGCAGCACGGCACGCCCCTGCGGCCGGCGTTCAAGCCCAAGGAGCATTTCGAGATCGGCGAGCGTCTCGGTCTCATGGATTTCGGTCGGGCGGGAAAGCTCTCGGGCGCGCGCTTCGTGGTGCTGCAGGGCAAGCTCGCCCGGCTCGAGCGCGCGCTCGGGCAGTTCATGATCGACATCCACACGCGCGAGTTCGGCTACACCGAGGTCTCGCCGCCCTATCTCGTGCGCGACGAGGCCGTCTACGGCACCGGCAGCCTCCCGAAATTCGCGGACGACCTCTTCCGCACCACCACGGGCCTGTGGCTCATCCCGACCGCGGAGGTTCCGCTCACGAACCTCGTCGCCGACGAGATCCTCGAGGAGGCGCGGCTCCCATTGCGCTTCACCGCGTGGACTCCCTGCTTCCGCTCGGAGGCGGGCGCGGCCGGGAAGGACACGCGCGGCATGATCCGCCAGCATCAGTTCTCGAAGGTGGAGCTGGTCTCGATCGCGCATCCGGAGGGCTCCAACGACGAGCACGAGCGCATGACCGCCTGTGCCGAGGAGATCCTGAAGCGCCTCGGCCTCGCCTATCGCGTGATGCTGCTCTGCGGGGGCGACATGGGCTTTGCCTCGCGCAAGACCTACGACATCGAGGTCTGGCTCCCCGGCCAAGCTGCCTATCGCGAGATCTCGAGCTGCTCCAACTGCGGCGAGTTCCAGGCGCGGCGCATGAAAGCGCGCTTCCGGCCGAGGGAGGGGAAGGGGACGCGGCACGTGCACACGCTCAACGGCTCGGGCCTCGCGATCGGCCGCACGCTGATCGCGCTCTTGGAGAGCTATCAGAACGCGGACGGCTCGGTCGCGATACCGGAGGCGCTCCGTCCTTACATGGGCGGCATCGAGGCGATCGCTCCCGATGTTTGATCGACCCATCGATCTGGGCCAGGCGCGGATCCTCCTTACCAACGACGATGGCCTCGAGGCACAGGGGCTCAAGCTCCTGGAGAAGGTCGTGCGCACGCTCTCGACGGACGTCTGGGTGGTGGCGCCCGAGCTCGAGCAGAGCGGCGCCAGCCACTCGCTGACGCTCCATCGTCCGCTCCGCGTGCGCAAGGCGGGCCCGCAGCGCTTCGCGGTCGACGGGACGCCCACGGATTGCGTGCTGCTGGCGGTGAACCGGCTTCTCGCGGACAAGCGGCCAACGCTCGTGCTCTCGGGGATCAACGCCGGCGCCAATCTCGGCGACGACGTGACCTATTCCGGGACCGTCGCCGCCGCGATGGAGGCGACGCTGCTCGACGTGCCCGCGATCGCCCTCAGCATGGTCTTCTCCGACCGCGACGCCATCCATTGGCCGACGGCCGAGCGCCACGCGCCCGAGGTGATCCTCCGCCTCGTCGCGCAGCCCTGGCCCAAGAACACGCTGATCAACGTCAATTTCCCGGACCGGTCCGCCGAAGAAGTCGCGGGCATCGCCGTCACGCGCCAGGGCCGCCACAAGATCGGCGACCAGCTCATGGAGCGCACGGATCCGCGGGGACGGCCCTATTACTGGATCGGACCTTTGCGCGAGAAGGACCCGGGAATCCCCGGCACCGATCTCGCGGCGATCACGGAGGGGAAGATTGCGCTGACGCCGATCCTGCTCGACCTCACCAACGACGAGGCGCTGGCGCCGTTGCGCAAGGTCTTTCCGTGAGCACAGCGCTCGCGACCAAGAAGGTCCGCCTCATCATGGAGCTGCGCTCGGCGGGGATCACGGACGCACGCGTGCTGGGCGCGATCGAGCGCGTCTCGCGCGAGGCGTTCCTCCCGGACACCTTCAAGGACCGGGCCTACGACAACGTGGCGCTCCCGGTCGGGCACGGCCAGACCATCAGCCAGCCCCTCGTGGTCGCGCAGATGACGGAGGCGCTCGAAGTTGGCGCGCGGCACAAGGTGCTGGAGATCGGCACCGGCTCCGGCTATCAGGCCGCGATCCTTGCGAAGCTCTGCCGGCGCGTCTTTACGATCGAGCGCTTTCGCGACCTCCTCAAGGCGGCGGAGCAGCGCTTTGCCGCGCTCCGCGTCCACAACATCACCACGCGGCTCGGCGACGGGGCCAAGGGCTGGTCGGAGCAGGCGCCCTTCGACCGCATCATCGTCACGGCCGCGGCGGCCGAGGTGCCGGCGGTGCTGCTCAAAAGTCTCGCCGACGGCGGCGTGATGGTGATCCCCGTGGGCGAGGAGCGGCGGGACCAGAAGCTCCTGCGCATCCGGCGCATTGGCGAGGAGTTCGCGGCCGAGGAGCTCGGCACCGTCCGCTTCGTGCCGCTGGTCGCGGGCCTTCCGCGCGAGAGCCCGGCGCGATTGTGAGCGCTCGGCGCGTGACTTAGACTGTCGCGCCATGTCGAGCTCCTTTCTGTGCCGAGCGCTCCTTCTTGCGGCGTTGGCGACCCTCGCTGCGGCGTGTCAGCCGGCCGGTTACGGTGGCGGATCGCCGCAACCCTCGGTCCAGCTTCCCCCGTCCCGCGAGGGCGGGGCGAGATGGCACCCCGATAGCGTCATCGTGCTGCCGGGAGAAACGCTGTACGCGATCTCCCGGCGCTATGACGTGCCGATCCGCGCGATCATCGATGCCAACCGGCTCGAGCCGCCATATGGATTGCGCGCGGGCCAGACGCTGACGCTGCCCCAGGTGCGCACGCATCTCGTGCGCCCCGGCGACACGCTCTACAGCATCTCCCGTCAGTATGGCGTCGACGTCGCGACGCTCGCGGAGACGAACCACCTCCAGACGCCCTTCACGATTCGTACGGGAACGACCCTGGTCCTGCCGCCGACCGTGGCCGCGTCGCCCACGCCCGTCTCGGCGTCCGCGCCGGCAACTCCCGGAAGACCCGCGGAGGTCGCGGTCACGGAGCTCCCGCCGCCATCTCCGTCCGGGAGCGCCCCCCCGCCGTCGCCACCACAGCAGTCCGCACCATCGCCGCCCGCGGTGCAGCCGATCGCGCCGCCGACACCGGTCTCGCCGCCTCCCTCGAGCGCGGCGGTGCGGCCGAGCCCGGCTCCCGCTCCGGCCGTGCCTCCACCGGCGGCACCGGCGGCAGCGCCGGAGCAATCGGCGTCGCTACCGCCGCCCAGCGCAGGAAAGGGGAGCGCGATCTTCCTCTGGCCGGTCGAGGGGCGGGTGATCGCGCGCTACGGGCCAGGGGCCGGGGGCACGCACAATGACGGCATCAACATCGCCGCACCCACGGGGACGCCGGTTCTCGCCGCGGATGCGGGGACGGTCGCCTATGCCGGGAACGAGCTCCGCGGCTACGGCAACCTCATCCTGATCAAGCATGCCAATGGCTGGATGACCGCCTATGCCCACAACGCCGTGCTGCTCGTGAAGCGCGGCGACAAGGTGCGGCGGGGCCAGATGATCGCGCGCGTGGGCGCCACCGGCACGGTCGGCGAGCCGCAGCTTCATTTCGAGGTGCGCAAGGGAACGCGGGCGCTCGATCCCGCGGAATACCTGCCGGCGACATCCGCCAGCGGCTGAGCGTCGTCAGGCGATCCGCTTGCCGAGGCGGCCCGCCAGATCCTGGATGTATTGCCAGGCGACGCGGCCGGAGCGGGCGCCGCGGGTGATCGACCACTCGTTGGCTTCCGCCTTGAGCTGCTCGGCGGGCACGTCGAGCCCGTAGCGCTCGGCGTAGCCGCGGACCATCGCGTGATAGGTCTCGTTGTCGCAGGCGTGGAAGCCGAGCCAGAGGCCGAAGCGGTCCGAGAGCGAGACCTTCTCCTCGACCGCCTCGCCGGGGTTGATCGCGGTCGAGCGCTCGTTCTCGATCATGTCGCGCGAGAGCAGGTGGCGGCGGTTCGAGGTCGCGTAGAGCACGACGTTGGCGGGCCGCCCCTCGATGCCGCCCTCGAGTACGGCCTTCAGCGACTTGTAGCTCGTGTCCTGCTGGTCGAAGGAGAGATCGTCGCAGAAGAGGATGCAGCGCCGCTCGGTCTTGCGCGTGAGGGCCAGGAGCCGCGGCAGGCTCGGGATGTCCTCGCGATGGATCTCCACCAGGACCAGGGCGCCGGGACGCCGCGCGTTGATCGCGGCGTGGATCGCCTTGACGAGCGAGCTCTTGCCCATCCCGCGCGCGCCCCAAAGCAGCACGTTGTTGGCGGGGAGCCCTTTGGCGAAGCGCTCGGTATTGTCGAGAAGGATGTCGCGGACGCGGTCGATCCCCTTGAGGAGCGAGATCTCGACCCGGTTCACCGCCGGCACGGGCTCCAGCCACTCGCGCTCGGCGTGCCAGACGAAGGCGTCGGCGGCGCCCAAATCCTGCTGCGGACGGGGCGCGGGGGCGAGCCGGTCGAGGGCGTCGGCGATACGGCGGAGGAGGGGCTCGAGGCTGTGTTTTTCGGTCATCGCGGCGAGGCAAGGAGCGGGTTTTTGCGAAGGGGGCGGACCCTATCACAAGCGCCGGACCGGTCAAAGCCGGGCCCGTCGATAGGGCTCCGCGGGCATTGCTCTTTGCGGTCAAACCGCGTACCAATGGCCGCTCTTCGGGCGCCGCCTCCGGGCGAGCGCCTCCAATCTTCGTGACCCCTGGAGGGCAGATGTGGATTACGCCGGCATACGCGCAGGCGGTGGGCGGTGACTTAGGCGGCCTCATGGGCATGCTGCCCATGTTCGCCCTGATGTTCGCGGTGCTGTATTTCATGATGATCCGTCCGCAGCAGCAGCGGGCGAAGCAGCACAAGGCCATGCTGGCCGCGCTGCGCCGCGGCGACCGGATCGTCACCGCCGGCGGCATCATCGGGACGGTGGCAAAGGTCGTGAACGACAACGAGATCAGCGTGGACATCGCGGAGAACGTTCGCGTGCGCGTGGTGCGCAGCACCATCACGCAGGTCCTCGCCAAGACCGAGCCTGCAGCCAAGGCCAAGGAAGCCGAGCCCGCCGACGAGAAGGCCGCCGAGACCGCCAAGGGCAAGTGAGCGGCGCGCGGGCGAGATCATAGGCGATGCTCTATTTCCAACCCTGGAAATTGGTGCTGATTCTCGGGACTTGCTTCCTGGGGCTCGTCTACTCGCTGCCCAACCTCTTCTCGGCGGCGACGCTCGCGGGGCTTCCGAGCTGGCTCCCGCATCAGCAGGTCAATCTCGGCCTCGACCTCAGGGGCGGCGCGCATCTCCTGCTCGAGGTCGACATGAACGCGGTCCTGCGCGAGCGGCTCAATGCGACCGTCGACGCCGCGCGCACCGAGCTCCGCAACGCCAAGGTCAACTACAGCGGCGGCATCACCGTCCGGAACAACCAGGTCGAATTCACGGTGATGGACCCTGCGCGCCTCGACGACGTGCGCGCGCTCGTGAAGAAGATCGACCCCGACCTGCAGGCGACGATCGGCTCGGATGGGCGTGTCTCGCTCTTCTTCAGCGACGTGGAACTGGAGCGGCGCCGCTCGCAGATCCTGGAGCAATCGATCGAGACCGTCCGGCGCCGCGTCGACGAGCTCGGCACCAAGGAGCCGACCATCCAGCGCGAGGGCAGCGATCGGATCCTGCTGCAGTTCCCCGGCGTCGGCGACACGAAGCCGATCAAGGACATCCTGCTCAAGCTCGCGAAGATGACGTTCCAGCTCGTGGACGAGAACGCCATGACCGGCGAGGTGAAGCCGGGGATGCGCGTTCCTCCCGGCGACGAGCTCCTGCCCTCGTCGCCCGATCCCCGCAATCCCAATGCGCCGACGCAGTACTACGTCGTGGAGCGGCGCGTCATGGTCGCCGGTGACAACCTCACCGACGCGCAGCCGACCTTCGACCAGAACGGCCGGCCGATCATCAGCTTCAAGTTCGACGCCGCGGGCGGGCGCAAGTTCGGCGACGTCACCAAGGCGAACATCAACAAGCGCTTCGCGATCGTGCTCGACGGCAAGGTCATCAGCGCTCCCGTCATCCAGAGTGCGATCCTCGGCGGCCAGGGCATCATCGAGGGCGGCGGGTTCACGACGGAATCGACGCGCGACCTCGCGCTCCTCCTGCGCGCGGGTGCCTTGCCGGCGCCGCTGACGATCCTCGAGGAGCGCACCGTCGGTCCCGATCTCGGCGCCGATTCGATCCGCGCGGGCACCACCGCGAGCCTCGTGGGCGTGGGCCTCGTCGTCGTCTTCATGATCATCTTCTACGGTCTCTTCGGGATCTTCGCGAACGTCGCGCTCTTCTTCAATCTCTGCATGATGATGGCGGCGCTCTCGCTGCTGAGCGCCACCTTGACGCTGCCGGGCATCGCGGGCATCGCGCTCACCATGGGCATGGCCGTCGACGCGAACGTCCTCATCTACGAGCGCATCCGCGAGGAGATACGCACCGGGCGCACCATGCTCTCGGCGCTCGAGGCAGGCTTTACCCGCGCATTCGGCACCATCCTCGACAGCCACGTCACGACTTTCGTCGCGGGCATGCTGATGTTCTGGCTGGGCTCGGGGCCGGTTAAGGGCTTTGCGGTCACGCTCTGCCTCGGCACCGCCACCTCGCTCTTCTCGGCGATCCTCGTGACGCGCCTCCAGATCGTGACCTGGGTGAGGCGCGTCCGCCCCAAGGCGATCCCGATCTGACGCGAGCGCGCCCATGTACCGTCCGCTGATCATCATCCGCAAAGTGCCCCGCATCGATTTCATGCGGCTCCACGTGCTGGGTTTCGCGCTGTCGCTGCTGCTGACGGCGGGCTCGATCGGCCTTTTCTTCGCGAACGGCCTCAATTTCGGCATCGACTTCGCGGGCGGCGTCGACATCGAGGTGCGCACCAAGGGCCCGGCCGATCTCGAGTCCATGCGCGAGACGCTCAACAAGCTCGAGCTCGGCAAGGTGGCGCTCCAGGGCTACGGGGCGCCGAACGACGTGCTCGTGCGCCTGCCGCGCCAGCCCGGCGACGACAAGGCGCAGGGGAAGGCGGTCGACGCGGTGCGCCAGGCGCTGGGCTCCGACGTCGAGTTCCGCGGCGTCTCCATGGTCGGACCCAAGGTGGGTGGCGAGCTCGTCGCGGCCGGCGTCAAGGCGACCGTGCTCGCGCTGATCGCCATCGCGATCTACGTGTGGTTCCGCTTCGAGTGGCAATTCGGCGTCGGCGCCATGCTCTCGACGATCCACGATTCCATCACCACCGTCGGGCTCTTCGCGCTGCTGCAGATCGAGTTCAACCTGACGACGCTCGCGGCGATCCTGACCATCGCGGGCTACTCGATCAACGACACCGTCGTGATCTACGACCGCGTGCGCGAGACCATGCGGAAATACAAGACCATGGATTTCCGTACCCTCATCAACCTGAGCCTCAACGAGACGCTCTCGCGCACCATCCTGACCGTGAGCACGACGGCGCTCGCGGTGCTGTCGCTCCTGGGCTTCGGCGGCGAGGTCCTGAGGGGATTCAGCATCGCGATGCTCTGGGGCATCGTGATCGGGACCTATTCCTCGCTCTTCATCGCGGCGCCGCTGCTCTACTACATCCGCCCCGGACGAAAGACGCGAGGCGAGGAGGAGGAGGGGAAGGCGCTGGCCGCGGGCGCGCAGCGGGGGCCGAGCCCCTAGGCCCATGGACCTCACGCCGATCATCCCGGCCGGCCGCCAGGTGATCGAGAGCTATGGCGCGGGCGGCTTTCGCGTGACCGGCGTCCTCCACCGCGGCTCCATCCTCGTGTTTCCGGATGCGACGCTGACTTGGGCCGCGCGCGATCTCGCGGAGGTGACGATGGAGACGCTGGGCCCGGTGGCGGCGCGTGGCGGCATCGAGATCCTGCTCTTGGGCTGCGGCGAGCGCATGCGGCCGGTCGCGCCGGAGCTCCGGCGGGAGCTCCGTGCCGCCGGCATCGTCGTCGACGCCATGGACACCGGTGCCGCCTGCCGAACCTACAACGTGCTGATGGCGGAGGACCGCCGCGTCGCGGCGGCGCTCCTCGCGCTCGGGAGAGGCTAGGCGGGCCGGAAGCCCGCCTCCACCGCCGCCGATTATCTCTTGGCGCGCTCGAGATTGGCCGCCGCGAATTCCCAATTCACGAGCTTGTCAAGGAACGCCTGCACGAAATCCGGCCGGCGGTTCTGGTAGTCGAGGTAATAGGCGTGCTCCCAGACGTCGCAGGTGAGGAGCGGAACGTCGCCCTCGACGATGGGGCACACGGCGTTCGGCGTCTTGACGACCTTGAGCTGGGACTTGGAGGCCACGAGCCACGCCCAGCCGCTGCCGAATTGAGTGATCGCGGCCTGCTTGAAGGCCTCCTTGAGCTTCTCGAGGCCGCCGAGATCGCGGTCGATTGCCGCGGCGAGAGCGCCGACGGGGGTGCCGCCGCCATTGGGCTTCATCGAGTGCCAGAAGAAAGTGTGGTTCCAAATCTGCGCGGCGTTGTTGAAGACCGGCGCCCTCGCGGCATCGCCCGCGGTCTCCTTGACGATCGCCTTGAGCGACTGCGCCGCGAGCGGCGTGTCCTTCACGAGATTGTTCAGAGCCGTCACGTAAGCCTGGTGATGCTTGCCGTGATGGAACTCGAGCGTGCGTGCGGACATGTGCGGCTCGAGCGAGGACTTGTCGTAAGGAAGCGGCGGTAGTTCGAAAGCCACGGGTACTCCTCCTTCTCGGGGTGAAAGCAGCGCGAGCGCGCCCCTGCCGAGATCGCTCATGACGATCTCCGGCCGGTGGCTCGTAGTACGTCGATTGATTTACAAAGCTATGACGGTCTCGCGGGGCGCCAAGTTAAAACTCCGCAAGGAACGGCGCGTCAAGAAGCGAAAAAGCCGGGGCGGGGCCCCGGCTTCTCGTCGCGCTCGCGAATGCGCTCAGATGACTCCGTGGCTCTGAGCGGCCATGCAGTATAGCATCGGGATCGACAGCATCGTGTTGGTGCGCGAGGTGAGGCCCGCAATGCGCGCGGCGCGTTTCTTCTCGTCGGCCGTCGCATTGACGATGCCCAGCGCCTTCTTCTGGTTCGGCCAGATGATGAACCAGACGTTGAACCACATGATGGTGCCGAGCCACATGCCGAAGCCGATCGGCATGTACTGGTGATTGTTGGCGGGGCCGAGATCGAGCCAGATAACCTGCGGGAAGTAGTGCAGGAAGCCCGCGAGGATGATACCCGTCACGATCGTCGCCATCGCGCCCCAACGGAACCAGAACAGCGCGGTGGGCGCGATCACCTTGCCGATCGCGGGCTTCTGCTCGTCCGGGATTTTCGGCATCGACGGCGTCTGCACGAAATTGAAATACCAGAGCAGCCCGATCCACATGACACCGCTGAGAATGTGAAGCCAGCGGAAGAGGAACGGCCACCAAAGGGACATTTCCATGATTTCCTCCCCCCGATTACTTGACGACGTGCATGAAGACCGCGATGACCGCGGTCAGCACGAAGCCGAGGAAGACAGTCTTTCCGAGCGAGTCCAGCGGGTTTTTCATTGGGTCCTCTAGGGTTTATGTGTACCTGCCAGTGCCGCGCATAATAACATAGCGCCTTGCTCAGGCAATCTTGGACCCGCGCGCGAGTCGTGATCGTTCCATGACAAGCCCATCAGCGGTGGCGTCGCTGCTGCGACGGCACGACCGGGATCGCTATCTGACGGCGCTCTTCGCGCCGGGCGACCGGCGCGAGGCGCTGATGGCGCTCTATGCCTTCAATTTCGAGGTTGCGCGCACGCGCGAGATCGTGACGGAGCCGCTGCTCGGGCAGATTCGCCTGCAATGGTGGCGCGAGAGCCTGCAGGCCGCCTATGCTGGCGGCCTCGTCCGCCGCCACGAGGTGGTGGAGCCGCTGACCGCGGCCATTCGGACGCATGGGTTGAGCCGCGAGCATTTCGAGCGCTTGCTCGAGGCGCGCGCGCTCGATCTCGCGGATGCGCCGCCCGCGACGCTCGCGGAGCTCGAGGCCTATTGCGAGGGCACCTCGTCGCGGCTCCTGTGGCTTGCGCTCGAGATATTGGGCGTCCGCGCCGACGCAGCGGCCATCACCGCCGCGCGCGAGACCGGCATCGCCTATGCGCTCGCGGGCCTCCTTCGCGCCATTCCCTTTCACGCCAGCGCACGGCGCCAATACATTCCTGCGGAGCTCGCAGCCGCGGTGGGGCTCGATCCCGCGGCGCTATTCGCGCTCGAGCCCACGCCGGCGCTGAGGAAAGCGGTTGCGGCGCTCGCCGCCGAAGCCGCTCGCCATCTCGCCGCAGCGCGACGTCACGCGCGCGAAGTGCCGGGCCGCGCCCTGCCCGCGTTGCTTCCGGGACGGCTCGCGGAGAGCGCCTTGAAGCGGATCGCTCGCGCCGGGCATGACGTGTTCGATCCGCGCCTCGAGGCCCCGAGCCTGGGACGCAATCTCGGACTGGCGTGGTCGGCCTTGCGCGGGCGCTACTGAAGGGACGCGGGGCGATCGCTCCTCACGCGCGCTTCTGCGCCCGCTTGGGGGCGGGGAGGCTGCGCGAGAGGTAGCTCCTCAAATACTGGCCGGTATAGCTCTCCTTGACCTCCGCGACTTGCTCCGGCGTTCCTGCGGCGACGATGCGCCCGCCGCCTGCGCCGCCCTCGGGACCGAGGTCGAGGATCCAATCCGCGGTCTTGATGACCTCGAGATTGTGCTCGATCACCAGCACGGTGTTGCCTTGGTCGACGAGCGCGTGCAGCACGTCCAGGAGCTTCCTCACGTCCTCGAAATGGAGGCCGGTGGTGGGTTCGTCGAGGATGTAGAGCGTGCGTCCGGTGGCACGGCGCGAGAGCTCTTTCGCGAGCTTGACGCGCTGCGCCTCGCCGCCCGAGAGCGTCGTCGCGGGCTGGCCGACGTGGATGTAGTCGAGGCCCACGCGCTGGAGCGTCACGAGCTTCTCGCGGATCGCGGGCACCGCGCGGAAGAATTCGGCGCCTTCCTCCACCGTCATGTCGAGGACGTCGGCGATGCTCTTCTCCTTGAAGAGCACCTCCAGCGTCTCGCGGTTGTAGCGCTTGCCCTTGCAGACGTCGCATTGGACGTAGACGTCCGGCAGGAAGTGCATCTCGATCTTGATGACGCCGTCGCCCTGGCAGGCCTCGCAGCGCCCGCCCTTGACGTTGAAGGAGAAACGTCCCGGCGCATAGCCCCGCGCCTTCGCTTCCGGCAATCCCGCGAACCAGTCGCGGATCGGCGTGAAGGCGCCGGTGTAGGTCGCGGGATTGGAGCGCGGCGTGCGCCCGATCGGGGATTGATCGATGTCCACGATCTTGTCGAGATGCTCCGCGCCGTCGATCCGGTCGTGCTCGCCGGGATGCTCGCGGGCGCCCATGAGCCGGCGGGCGAGGGCCTTGTAGAGCGTCTCCACCACGAGCGTCGACTTGCCGCCGCCGGAGACGCCGGTGACGCAGGTGAAGGTGCCCAGCGGGACCGACACCGTGAGCCTCTGGAGGTTGTTCGCGCGCGCGCCGACGATGCGGAGCGTCTGTCCGGGATGGCCGCGCCGGCGCTTCTCCGGCACCTCGATGCGCCGCCGTCCCGTCAGGTACTGTCCGGTGATGCTCTCGGGATTGGCCATCACCTCCGCGGGCTTTCCCGCGGCGACGATGTGCCCGCCATGGACGCCCGCGCCCGGTCCCATGTCCACGAGGTAGTCGGCGTGACGGATCGCCTCCTCGTCGTGCTCGACCACGATGACGGTGTTGCCGAGATCGCGCAGGCGCTTCAGCGTCGCGAGCAGCCGGTCGTTGTCGCGCTGATGGAGCCCGATCGAGGGCTCGTCGAGCACGTAAAGGACGCCGGTGAGGCCGGAGCCGATCTGCGATGCCAGCCGAATACGCTGGCTCTCGCCGCCGGAGAGCGTCCCGGAAGTGCGAGAGAGCGTGAGGTATTCGAGCCCGACGTTCTTGAGGAAGCCCAGGCGCTCGTTGATCTCCTTGAGAATGCGCTGGGCGATCTCGCGGTGCTTCGCGCTGAGGTGACGGTCGAGCGAGCCGAACCACTCCGCGGCCTCGAGGATCGAGAGGTCCGAGACCTCGCTGATGTCGCGCCGTTGGATCTTCACGGCGAGCGCCTCCGGCTTGAGGCGCCGGCCGTGGCAGGTCTCGCACTCCCGCGTGTTCTGATAGCGGCCGAGCTCCTCCTTGAGCCAGGCGCTGTCCGTCTCCTTCCAGCGGCGCTCCATGTTGGGAATGACGCCCTCGAAGGGCCGCTTGGTCGTGTAGGCGCGGAGCCCGTCGTCGTATTTCATCGCGATTTCGGTCCCGCCGGAGCCGAAGAGGATCGCCTGCTGCACGTCTGCGGAGAGGTCCTTCCAAGGCGTATTGGTACTGGCCTTGTAATGCCGTGCGAGGCTGTCGAGGGTCTGCGAATAGTATTGGGAGCTCGAATTGGCCCAGGGTGCCACCGCGCCCTCGCGGAGGCTCAGCCGCTCGTCGGGCACCACCAGCTCCGGATCGAAGAAGAGCTTCGTGCCGAGCCCGTCGCAGGCGGGGCAGGCGCCGAAGGGGTTGTTGAAGGAGAAGAGCCGCGGCTCGATCTCCGGGATGGTGAAGCCCGAGACCGGGCAGGCGAATTTCGAGGAGAAGATCGTGCGCTCGCCAGTATCGGCGTTCTCCGCGATCGCGAGCCCGTCCGCGAGCGTAAGCGCGGTCTCGAGCGAATCCGCGAGGCGGTTGCCGAGCCCGTCGCGCAGCACCAGACGGTCCACCACGACCTCGATGTCGTGCTTGAGCTTCTTGTTGAGGGCGGGGACGGCGTCGATCTCCAGCATCTTGCCGTCTACCTTGACGCGCTGGAAGCCGCGCTTCTGGAACTCCGCGAGCTCCTTCCGGTACTCGCCCTTGCGCCCGCGCACGACGGGCGCCAGGAGGTAGAGCCGCGTCCCTTCCTTCATCGCGGTGAGGCGGTCGACCATCTGCGAGACCGTCTGGCTCTCGATCGGCAGTCCCGTCGCGGGCGAGTAGGGGATGCCGATGCGCGCGAAGAGCAGCCGCATGTAGTCGTAGATCTCCGTCACCGTGCCGACGGTCGAGCGGGGGTTCTTCGAGGTCGTTTTCTGCTCGATGGAGATCGCGGGGGAGAGGCCCTCGATCGAATCCACGTCGGGCTTCTGCATTAGCTCCAGGAACTGCCGCGCATAGGCCGAAAGGCTCTCGACGTAGCGCCGCTGGCCCTCCGCATAGATCGTATCGAAGGCG
Source organism: Allostellaceae bacterium (assembly GCA_035541215.1). Lineage (GTDB taxonomy): Bacteria > Pseudomonadota > Alphaproteobacteria > ATCC43930 > CGMCC-115725 > DASZHJ01. Next base: position 18,958 of record DATKNV010000095.1, read on the forward strand.
AGCGACGACTTCCCCGAGCCCGACAACCCCGTCAACACGACGAGGCTGTCGCGGGGCATGTCGACATCGACGTTCTTGAGATTGTGCTCGCGAGCGCCGCGAACCCGGATGAGCTGCATGGGGCAATGGTACCGAAGCTGTGAGCGCCAATTATACCGGGGCTGTCAAGGCGAAGGCGACTCCGAGAACTTATCCACAGGGACAACGACTTACCGGGCTCCGCTTGCATGACATCCGCCCGCGCGTTCGTGGTATGGTCTCACCGGATTCGGCGAGGCTCCGAACAGCAGGGACGAAAGGTACCGCGATGGCCGGCAGCGTGAACAAGGTGATCCTCGTGGGCAATATCGGGCGCGATCCCGAGATCCGCACCACGCAGGACGGGATGCGGGTGGCGAACATGTCGCTGGCGACCTCGGAGAGCTGGCGCGACAAGAATACCGGCGAGCGCAAGGAGCGCACGGAGTGGCATCGCGTGGTGGTCTTCAACGAGCGCCTCGTCGACGTCATCGAGAAATACGTCCGCAAGGGCTCGAAGCTCTACATCGAGGGCGCGCTGCAGACGCGGAAATGGACCGACAATTCCGGCCAGGAGCGCTATACGACCGAGGTGGTGCTGCAGCGCTTCCGCGGCGAGCTCACCATGCTCGACGGTCGCGGCGGCGGCGGCGAGGGCGGGACGGGCGGCGGCGGGCCCGATGACATGGGCAGCGGCGGTGGCGGCGGGGGAGGCGGCTCGGGAAGCGGCGGCGGACGCCGGTCCGGCGGCGGCGCGCAGGACCTCGACGACGAGATTCCTTTCTAGGGTCCTCTGCGCTTTGCTGCGTGGAGGCCGGCCTTCCGGCCGAAGACCGCGCCGCGCAGCACCGAGGTGGCACCGGTATAGGTTCCGTAATAGAGCCCGATGACCTCGCCCGCGGCGTAAAGGCCCGGGATGGGGACGCCGTCGAGGTCGAGCACGCGAGCCTCGGTGTCGACCTTGACGCCCCCGAAAGTAAAGCAGTTCGCGCAGGTGATGGGGTAGGCGAGGAACGGCGCTCTCTCGAGCGGTCGCGACCAATTCGATTTCGGGGGATCGAGGCCGCGCGTGGCGAGCCCATCGAGCTCCAGCGGCTTGAAGCCTCGGCTTTCCGGACAGGCGCGGTTGTACGCGGCGACGGTGTCCGCGAGCGCTTCCGCGCCAATCCCCAATGCCTGAGCGAGCGCCGCTAGGTTAGGCGCCGTCACCGGAGGGCGCTCGCTACGCACGGATTTGCGCCAATTCGGGACATTCTCGATTGCGGCGTCCAGGATCGCGTAGGCGATGCCCTCGGGCTGCTCCCAGATCACCCGCGTGATCGCCTCGTAGGTCGCATCGACGGTCTTGGGCGCCTCGTCGATGAAGCGTCGGCCCAGCCGGTTGACGAGGATGCCGTAGTTGAACACCAGCACCACGGGCTCTGTCTGTCCGGACCGGGGATCGATGGGCTCGGCGTGGAAGGCGCTGTAGTCACCGCAGGGAGCAGCACCAGCGGCGAGCGCCATGCGGATGCCTTCGCCCTTGTTGTAATAGCCGCCGCGCGCGACCGGCCTGATGTAGCGGGCGCGGGGGCCGAGATAGCGCGCGAGCATCTCGGGATTGCCCTCGAAGCCGCCGGAGGCCAGCACGACATTGGTTGCGCGGATCGCTCCCGCGCGCCCGGACCGGTCGACGATGCGAACGCCCCGGACCTTTCCGTCCTCCTCGAGGAGGAGATCGCGGGCGGTGGTCCCGTAGAAGACGCTCGCGCCATGCGCCTCCGCATATCCCGCAAGCGCCTCCACGAGCGCGAGCCCGCCGCCGACAGGTGCCATCCGTGGCGTGCAGCTCGTGATGAAATAGGTCGGCAGGAAATCGAAGCGGATGCCGAAGGATTTGAGCCAAGCGATGGTGGGGCCGGCATTGGCGGCGAAGCTCGCGACGAGCTCGGGATCGGTGAAGCCGAGGGTCTTCACGATTGACGGCCACTCCCGGTAATCGCCGGCGGCCTCGTCGACCAGGGAGGGGTCGAGGTGATGGCCGGCATTGGCCATGAAATGTGCCTCGAAATCGTCGGAGACCTCGGTCTCGCTCTTCATGCGCAGCAGCGCCTCGGTCCAGCGGGTGTTGCCGCCGCGCTCGTCGCGCGTGGCGCGCTCCAGCACGGCGACGCGCGCCCCCGCTTCGGCGGCGGAAACGGCCGCAGAGA
>DATKNV010000096.1:0-23662 GCA_035541215.1 Allostellaceae bacterium
GGGCACAACATCCACGGCACGTCGCAGATGACGGCGTCGGAGTCTCGTTTCAACATCGAGACGCGGACGCCCACGGGCTACGGCGAGCTCAAGACCTACATCGAGGGCGACTTCACGAACCCGAACGGTCTCACGAACAGCAGCTCGCTGCACCTGAACACGAACTCCTACGGGTTCCGCCTCCGCTATGCCTATGGCACCTTGGGTCCGGTGCTGGTCGGTCAATACAACTCGGTGTTCCGCGACAGCGCGACCGAGCCCGAGACCCTGGACTTCGGCGGCGCGATCGTGGCGGGCGTCACCCGTCAGACGCAGGCCCGCTACACCTTCGACTTCGGCAACGGCCTCACCCTCGCGGGCGCGGCGGAGAACCCGCAGGCGAACCTCATTGCCAACAATGCGAGCGCGGGCGGGACCGCGCAAGGCACCGGAACCGGAAACAAGATCCCCGACTTCACCTTCGCGCTGAAGTACGCGGGACCGTGGGGCGAGATTTCGGGCCGAGGGGTGTTCCGCGACGTTTACACGCAGATCCCCGGGGGGCACGGCCCCACGGTGCTAACGAACAGCTCCACGTTCGGCTGGGGCCTGGGCGTGTCGGGCTCGTTCACCGGCTGGTGGGGGAAGGACAACGCTTCCTTCCAGGTCAACGGCGGCAAGGGCGCCGCGCGCTACGTTTTTGGCGCGCAGCTCAGCAACCCCGACTCGGGCTACCCTTATTCGCTACCTGCTGAGAGTACCAGCGACGTGAAGCCGCTCGGCGCGGTGAGCGGCATGGTCCAATACCAGCACTGGTGGACGGACATGCTGCGCTCGACGGTTGCGGGCAGCTACGCGAAGCAGTATTTGAACAGCCAGATCTTCCCGAGCTGCGGGTCGGGAGACGATACGGCTTGCTTGGGGACCCTCAAATACGCCTGGACGGTTCACGTGAACCTGATCTGGAGCCCGGTGCCGCAGGTCGATACCGGAATCGAGTGGATCCGCATGCAGGCCCACAATCAGGCCGGCCTGAATGCGAACACGAACCGCTTCCAGACCTCGATGAAGTTCAAGTTCTAACACCCGCGAGGGTGCAGCCTTCGACCCGCCGGCCCCAGGGCCGGCGGGTTTTTCTTTGCCGGCCTATCTAACGGCGGGGGCTTGCGCCGAGGCCCGTCCGCCCACGCCCATCAAGGCCCCCAGGCGATCGGGTGCCGCGAGCAGGCTGCGGCTCTCCTCGGCGTGCACGATCTCGCCGCGGTCGAGCACGATCGCGCGCTCCGTCACGGAGAGCGCGAGCCGCGCATGCTGCTCCACCAGCAGATAGGCCAGCGAATCCTCGCGCCGCAGCCGGTCGATCCCGGCGATGACGGTATCGACGATGACGGGGGCGAGCCCCTCCAGGGGCTCGTCGAGGAGAAGGAGGCTCGGGTTTCCCATGAGCGCGCGGCCGATCGCGAGCATCTGCTGCTCGCCGCCGGAAAGCTGGTTGCCGTGATGCCGCCGCCGCTCGGCGAGGCGCGGGAAGAAATCGTAGACGCGGGCGATCGACCAGCGGCCCGGCCGCTCCGCCACCGCGAGATTCTCCTCCACCGTGAGCGAGCGGAAGATCTCGCGCTCCTGCGGCACGTAGCCGATGCCGAGGCGCGAGCGGCGATAGGCCGGCAGCGCGCCGATCTCGGTCCCGTCGAAGGCGAGGGTGCCGCCGTGGAGCGTGGTGTGGCCCATGACGGTCGCGAGCAGCGTGGTCTTGCCGACGCCGTTGCGCCCGAGGACGGCGAGCGTGCCGCCGGCCTCGAGCTCGAGCGAGACGCCCTGCAGCACCACGGTCTCGCCGTAGCCGGAGTTGACCTCCGCGAGGGCGAGGCTCGCGCTCACCGGTGCTCCCGCTCGCCCAGATAGACCTCGCGCACCCGCGAGTCCTCGGCGATCTCCTGGGGCGTGCCCTCGAGGAGGACCGAGCCCTGCACCAGCACGGTGATGCGGCGCGCCAGGCGGAAGACCAGGTCCATGTCGTGCTCGATGATGAGCACCGCGATGTCCGCCGGCAGGCTCTCGATGGTCTCGACGATGGTGCCGTGCTCGGCGCCGGGAACGCCCGCCGCGGGCTCGTCGAGGAGCAGCACCTTGGGCTCGAGGCCGAGCGCCACCGCGATCTCGACGAGGCGCTGGCGCCCGTAGGGGAGCTCGTGCACGAGCCGCCCGGCCTCCTCGGCGATGCCGAGGCGCTCGAGCGAGGCGAAGGCGCGCTCGATCACCTCGCGGCGCGAGCCGGCGGGACGCAGGAGATCGCCCGCCACGCCCATGTGCTCGCCGATCGCGAGGGCCACGTTCTCGAGCACGGTCAAGCCGCGGAAGAGCGTGTTGATCTGGAAGGTGCGGGAGAGGCCGCGCTTGACGCGCCGCGCCTGCGGCAGCGCCGTCACGTCCTCCCCGCCGAGGAAGATGCGTCCCGCGCTCGGCGCGAGCGCGCCCGTCACGAGATTGACGAAGGTGGTCTTGCCCGCGCCGTTGGGCCCGATGAGGGCGTGCCGCGCGCCCCGCTCCAAGCGGAAATCGATGTCGCTCGCGACCGGAAGGGCGCCGAAGCTCTTGCAGAGACCGCGGGTCTCGATGGCGGCGGGCGCGCTCATCGTGTCCCCTTGCCCCGGAGCAGCGCCAGCACCGTGTCGCAGAGTCCGAGCACCCCGCCGCGCGCGAGCATGACGACCGCGATCAAGAGGCCGCCGATCGCGAGCGGCCAATAGGCGGGATCGTAGGCCGAGAGCCGGTCTTGCGCGATCATGTAGAGCGGCGCCCCCACGAAGGCGCCGTAGAGCCGGCCGAAGCCGCCGAGGATCAGCACGATGAGGACGCCGCCGGAGCGGTCGACGCCGAGGCTCTCTTGTCCCACGAATTGCGTCGCCTGGGTGAGGAGCGCGCCCGCCACACCCGAGAGCGCCGCCGCTATCGCGTAGGCCGTGAGGCGCCGGAGCAGCACCGGCGAGCCGATCGCGTGCATGCGCGCGACGTTCTCGCGGATGCCCGTGAGCGAGCGCCCGAAGGGCGAATGCACGACGGTGCGCACGATGATCCAGGCCAGGAACAGCACCGCTAGCGAATAGAGATAGGCGGTGCGTCCGAATATGTCGAAGCGGAAGAGCCCGAGCACGGGATCGATGACGACGCCCTGGAGCCCGTCGGAGCCGCCGGTGACCGTGCTCGCCTTGTTGGCGGCCTCGTAGAGCATCACGTTGATCATGAGCGTGAGCATGAGGAGGGTGAGCCCCTCCGTCCGCAGCACGATCAGGCCCGTGACCACGCCGAGCGCGCCCGCGACCGCCGCTGCCGCGAGAAGGCCCGTGATGGGCTCGCTCCAGCCATGGGCGCCCAGGAGGCCCGCCGTATAGGCGCCGACGCCGAAGAAGGCCGCCTGTCCCAGCGTGATGATCCCGCCATAGCCGAGGATGAGATCGAGCGAAAGCGCGAAGAGCACCATGATGAGCACTTGCGCGCCGAGCGGCAGATAGCTCGGAAAGAGGAAATAGGCGGCGATCGCGGCCGCCCAGGGGAGCGCCTCGAGCGGCTTGAGGCGGTGGCGCCGCGTGAGCGCTGCGATCGCGCCTTCGTCCCGCGCTCCGGCGGGCGTCGTCGCGGTCATCGCGCCCTCCCGAAGAGGCCCTGCGGACGCCACAGCAGGAGGACCAAGGTCAGCGCATAGATGAAGAAGGCGCCGAATTCCGGCAGCAGATATTTGAAGGCCGTGTCTGAGACGCCGAGCAGCAGCGAGGCGAAGAAGGGGCCGCGGATGCTGCCGAGCCCGCCCACCGCGACCACGATCAGGAAGTAGACGAGGTGCTCCTGCGCGTAGCCGGTATCGATCGCCCAGATCTCGGCGCCGACGGCGCCGCCGAGCGCCGCAAGCGCGCTTCCGAGCGCGAAGGTCAAGGTGAAGAGAAGGCTCGTGTTGATGCCGAGCGATTGCGCCATCCGCCGGTTGTCGACCGCGGCGCGCACCTGTGCGCCGAACCGCGTACGCTCGAGCCCGAGCCAGAGCGCCGTCACGAGCACGACGCCCGCGGCGATCAGGAAGCTGCGATAGGTGGGAAAGGACCGGAACCAGAGATCGACGTCGCCCTGCAGATAGGCCGGCGGGTGCATCGGAAGGGAGAGCGGCCCCCAGACCCCCTTGGCGGCTCCGGTGGTCACGAGGATGAGCCCGATCGTGAACATCACCTGGCTGAGCTCGTGCTCGCCGTAGAGGCGGCTATAGAAGAGCCGCTCGAGCAGCATGCTCGCTGCGCCGACGGCGAGCGCGGCGATCGCGAGCGCCACGGGAAACGGCACCCCCATGTCGTTCATCAGCGTGAGCGCGACATAGCCGCCTGCCGCCGCGAAGGCTCCATGGGCGAGGTTCACGAAGCCCATGAGCCCCATGGTGATGGAGAGGCCCACCGAGACGAGGTAGAGCACCATGGCGAGTGCCACGCCATGGAAGGCGATGCTGATCGAGGCAGCGAGGAAATCGTGCATCGAAGGCCGACGCGGGCGGAGTCGAGGCGCCGCGGATTCCGCGTGCCCCCCAGGCCTCAGCCGCGCGCTGGGCGGCGCTTGGGATCCGCCTGCGAAACCTCTGCCATGCCCATTGCCTCCCTCTATTTTGGGCGCACACCGGCGCCGCCCCCACTATACCGGCGGCGCGGCTTGACCGGTATCCGAATTGTTCTAGCCACCCCGGAATACCCATAGCAAAGTCGCGGCTGGTCACTGCTCTAACGTCGAGGCAAGGGGCTGTCCCCGGGAATGTCCGCCCATCGCCTACCGGTGCCGCTCTCCGCCCTCTCGGGCGTGGCTTGGCCGGCCGTGCCGGACGCAGGCAGGGCCCAGCTCGTCTCTCTCGTACAGCAGCTCGAGCATTCGCAATGGTGGCCGCCCGAGCTGATAGCGCGGCATCAATTGCGCCAGCTGAGCCGGCTCGTCGATCACGCTTACCGGACGGTCCCTTTTTACGCGGCCCGGCTTGCCGCGGCCGGCTATCGTCCGGGCCAGGAGATCACGGAGCCGTTCTGGCGCTCGCTGCCGATCCTCGGCCGCGGCGAGGTGCAGGACGCGGGCCCCGCCCTCGAGGCGTCGGAGATACCGGCCGGGCACGGCGAGATCGCGCGCGATTCCACCTCGGGCTCCACGGGCATGCCCGTGCGGATCGCCAAGACGCGCCTCTCCTATCTCATGTGGCTCGCGGTCACGCTCCGGGACGAGCTCTGGCAGAAGCGGGATTTCCGCTTGAAGCTGGGGATCATTCGCCGAGACGCCGACAATCGTGCCTTCCCGCCGAACGGGCTGCGCCTTGCGAATTGGGGACCGCCCGTCGGTGCCGTCTTTCCGAGCGGGCCCGCCGCGATGATCGACCTCCGCTCCACGATCGAGGAGCAGGCTGCCTGGGTGCTGCGAGAGCGGCCCGACTACCTCTACAGTTTCCCTTCGATCATCAAGGAGCTCGCACGCTGGTTCCGCAGCACCGGCACGAAGCCGCCGCCGCTCCGGCGCGTGCGCACCTTCGGGGAGATGGTGGGACCGGATGTGCGGGCGCTCTGCCGCGAGGTCTTCGGCGTCGGCGTCTCCGACGTCTATAGCGCGGTCGATGCCGGCTATCTCGGCACGCAATGTCCCGATCACGAGCATCATCACGTCCCCGCCGAGACGATCCATCTCGAGGTGCTGGACGAGGCGGGGCGTCCCTGCGGGCCGGGGGAGAGCGGGAAGGTCGTGGTGACGCCGCTCCACAATTTCGCGATGCCGCTGCTGCGCTACGACATCGGCGACATCGCGGAGGTCGGGCCGCCCTGCTCCTGCGGCCGGGGCCTCCCGGTCCTCGCGCGCATTCTCGGCAAGAGCCGCGACGTCGTCGTGCTGCCCTCGGGCGAGCATCGCTTCGCCTTCATGGGCATCAAGGGCATTGCGGATTTCCCGGCGCTTCAGCAAATTCAAGTCGTCCAGAAAACCGTGCACGATCTCGAGGTGAGATTGGTGACGCGTGGGCCGTTCGGGGCGGAGAACGAGGCGAGATTGGCGGCGGTGCTGCGCGAGGCGCTCGGCGCCCACTTTGCGATCGCCTATACCTATCATCGGGACATTCCGCGCTCGTCCGCGGGGAAATATTTCGACTTCCTCTCGGAGGTCAGGGGGTAGCGGCATGGCTCGACGATTGAGGTATCTCGCTGCAATCGCGCTCATTTTGCTGGCGGCGGGCACGGCGCATGCGCAGACGCTCGTCGTGGGTCTCGATTTCGAGCCGCCCTCGATCGATCCGCATCTGCGCATGCTGACGCCCGACGAGGCGATCTCCCGGAATTTCTTCGATGCCCTCATTCTCCAGGACGAAAGCCAGCGCCTCCGGCCGGGGCTCGCACTGAGTTGGCGCGCGCTCGATGATCGCACCTGGCGGTTCGAGCTGCGGCACGGCGTCAAGTTCTGCGACGGCTCCGACTTCACCGCGGAGGACGTGGCCTTCTCGCTCATGCGCCCGCGGAGCGTGCCGAACGCCACCGGCGGCTACCAGCTCTTCACCCGCGACATCGTCGCGGTCGAGACTCCGGATCCCTACACGGTGGTAGTGCGGACCGGCGCGCCGCAGCCGACGCTCCCCAACCGTCTCAGTGTGATCTGGATCGTCTCGCACCGCGCGGCAGGCGCCGATTCCGCCGCTTTCGACAGCGGCAAGGCGATGATCGGGACGGGCCCCTACTGCTTCGTCGAATGGCGCAGGGGCGAGCGCATCGTCATGCGCAGGAACGAGGCCTATTGGGGTAGGACTCCGGCGGTGGCGAGGGCGGAGCTGCGGTTCATTCCGAGCGATGCCGCGCGCGTCGCGGCGCTGGCGGCGCACGACGTCGACATGATCAATTCCGTGCCGGCGAGCGTGCTCGCCGATCTCCAGCGCCGGCCGGACATCCGCGTCGTCCATACCCCGAGCGCGCGGCCGACTTACCTCACTTTCGATACTTACAGGGACGTCTCGCCTTTCGTCACCGATCGCGACGGCAGGCCGCTCGACAAGAACCCCTTCAAGGACCTCCGCGTGCGCAAGGCGATCTCGCAGGCGATCGACCGCAAGGCCCTCGTTGCAGGCGTGCTCGCAGGCGCGGGGGCGCCTACGGGCCAGATGCTTCCGGCGGGCTATTTCGGCACGAGTCCGGAGCTCGGTCCGCCGCCCTTCGATCCCGCCGCCGCGGGGCGTCTCCTCGCGGAGGCGGGCTATCCAGGGGGCTTCGGCGTCACGCTCCACGTCTCCAGCACGCGCACCCCCTTCGACGAGAAGACCGCGGTCGCGGTCGCGGAGATGCTGTCGCGCGTGGGCATCGCGACGAAGGTGGAGTCGCTGCCCGAGGCGGTCTACAAGACGCGGACGACCAAATACGAGCTGAGCTTCATGCTGCTCGGCTACTACAGCGAGACCGCCGAGCCGTCGCCTTGGCTCACCGCGCTGATCGCGACGCCCGATCCCGCGACGGGCGCGGGCTATGCCAATTTCGGCCGCCACTCGCTCCCGGAGTTCGACAAGCTCCTGCGGCGCGCGGTCGCCACCATCGACGACGACGAGCGCGAGAAGCTGCTGCGGCAGGCGACCGAGCTTGCGATCGGGGAGGAGCAGATCGTGCCGCTCTTTCATTCCGATGCGGTCTGGGCAATGCGCGACGGCATCGACTACGTCCCGCGCAAGGACAACTACACGCTCGTGCAGTTCGTCATACCCCAGGGCTAGCGGCAGAAGAGCGGGGAGGGACGGATGCGGAGTCTCGGAGCGGCGGCGGTCTTGGGGATCGGGATCCTCCTTGCGGCCGGGCCCGCGCGAGCGGAAGAGCCGCTCAAGGTGCGCGCGGGCTACGTGGTGACGCCCGCGACGCTCACGCCGATCCTGTTCCGGAAGCCGGAGATCCTGAAGCACTACGGCAAGACCTACGTGGTAGAGCCCGTGCATTTCGGCTCGACCTCGCCGGAAGTGACGGCGCTCGCCACCGGCGATCTCGACATCGCCTCGCTCGCCTTCTCCTCCTTCGGCACCGCCGTCCTCAACGCGCATCTCGACGACCTCCGGGTGGTCGCGGACGGATTCCAGGACGGCGTCGAGGATTGGTACAGCGGCGACTACTACGTGCTGAAGGACGGACCCATCAGGACCATCGAGGATTTGAAAGGCAAGATCCTCGCCGCCAACGGCATTGGCGGCGCCACCGACATGGGCATGCGCGACGTGCTCCGCGCGCACGGCCTCGAGGACAAGCGCGACGTCACCATCGTCGAGGCGCAGTTTCCGAGCATGCGGGCGATGCTGCTCGAGCGCAAAGCCGACCTCGTGGGCGTGGTGCCGCCCTTCGCCTACGATCCCCAGCTCGTGGCGGAAGGACGCGTGCTCTTCAAGATGAAGGAAGGACTCGGCACGACGCAGATGATCGTGCTCGCCGCTCGCACGCCCTTCCTCCAGAAGAACCGGCCGGCGGTGCAGGATTTCTTCGAGGACATGGTGCGGGCGCTCCATTGGTATCTCGACCCCGCCAACCGCAAGGAGGCGATCGCGACCGTCGCCGCCTTCACCAAGCAGCCGCCGGAGCGCTTCGAGACTTATCTCTTCACCAAGCGCGACTACTACCGCGATCCCGACGGGCGCCCGAACCTCGAGGCGTTCCAGCGCAACATCGACAGGCAGAAGGCGCTCGGCTTCCTGCCGGAGAGCCTCGACGTGAAAAAGTATGCCGACCTCTCCTTCGTCGAGGAGGCGGCGAGGCGCTTGCGCTGAGAGATCAGACCAGGAGATCGAGAAGCTGGCCGCGGTCTGACTCGCGAAGTCCGGCGCGTTGCGTGCCCTGAGCGCCCAGACGCGGCTTCGCCTTGCCGTCGGCCTCCGAGCCCTCGCGGCTCGGGGTCACGCGCCGCACCGGCTCGATCACCTCGGCATGCGCGACCTGCGGCGCCGGTGCGATCGGCGGCGCGGGGTTCGGCGGGAGGGCGGCTTGGCCCGGCGGGATTTGCATTGGGAATTATGGTTAAAATTCAAGGCGCTATTATACAGAAATCCTGCGCCGGGCGAAAGCCTCGCGCAGTCACCGAGGGGCGAGAGCCGCGACGCCCGGGAGCTCGCGGCCCTCGAGCCATTCGAGGAATGCGCCGCCGGCGGTCGAGACGTAGCTGAGGGCCTCGGCGACCCCGGCTTGCGCAAGCGCGGCCACGGTGTCGCCGCCGCCGGCGATGCTGAGGAGCTTCCGGGCTCGCGTGAGCTCGGCGACGCGCTGCGCCACCGCGACCGTCCCGCGCTCGAAGGGCGGTGTCTCGAAGGCGCCGAGAGGACCGTTCCAGACGAGCGTCTTGGAAGTCGCGAGCTTCGCGCCGATCGCTTCGGCCGTCGCGGGGCCGATGTCGAGGATCATCGCGTCCGCGGGCACGCGATCGATGGGAACGGTCTCCGTCGCCACATTCGCCTTGAGCTCCCGCGCCACCACCGCGTCGACCGGCAACGCCAAATGGCAGCCCGCGGCCTTGGCCTTGTCGAGGATGTCGCGGGCGGTGTCGGCCATCTCGCGCTCGCAGAGCGACTTCCCGACGGCGATCCCCTGCGCGAAGAGCAGCGTATTCGCCATTGCGCCGCCGATCGCGAGCACGTCGACCTTGCGCACCATGAAGCTCAGGAGATCGAGCTTGGTCGAGACCTTGGCACCGCCGACGAGCGCCATGACGGGCCGCGCCGGCGTCTCCAGCGCCGCACCCAGCGCCTCGAGCTCCGCCTGCATGAGGCGGCCCGCCGCCGCGGGGAGAAGATGGGCGAGCGCCTGCGTCGAGGCGTGCGCGCGATGCGCCGCGGAGAAGGCGTCGTTGACGTAGAGATCGCCGAGCGCTGCGAGGCGGCGCGCGAAGCCCGCGTCGTTCGCCTCCTCCTCCGGATGGAAGCGCAGGTTCTCGAGGAGCGCCACCTCGCCGGGCGCCAGCGCGGCGACGACGCGCTCGGCGGCGGGTCCGACGCAATCCTTGGCGAAGGCCACTCGCTTGCCGCCGAGCGCGCGGCTCAGCGGCGCCACCAGCGGCTTCAGCGAGTAGGCGGGATCGGGCTTTCCATTGGGACGGCCGAAATGCGAGAGCACCACGACCTTGGCGCCCTTCGCCGCGAGATCGAGGAGCGTGGGGGCGAGGCGCTCGATCCGGGTCGCGTCCGTGACGGCGCCGCCCTTCATGGGCACGTTGAGGTCGGCGCGGACGAGGACGCGCTTACCTGCCGGCGCGAGCTCGTCGATGGTGCGGAACTTCGGCACTGTCGCTCGCGTCAGGCGTCGTTGGGTGGGACCCAGGGGATGCGGTGCACCTCGATGCCGTCCTCCGAGAGCTCGCGGTGCTGCTCGTCGGTGGCCTCGCCGTAGATGCTGCGGCGCTCGGTCTTGCCGTCGTGGATCTTGCGCGCCTCTTCCGCGAACTTGTCGCCGACGTAGTCGAAGTTGCTCTCGACGTGGCGGCGGACCTGCTGGAGCATCCGGCGCATCTCGGCGGGGCTGGGCTCGGGGCGGCTCCGCGCGAGGCTCGGCGCCATCGGCGCCTTCTCGATCTCCGCATCGCCGCATTCGGGGCAGGCGATTTCGCGCGCCGCCGCCTGCGCCTCGTAGGTGGCGCCGTCGCGGAACCACGCCTCGAATTCGTGGTCGGCACTGCAGCGAAGGGTGAAGAGGATCATCGGACCCGCTCGATCTCGAAGGTTCGGGGCTAGACTGGCATACCCTTAGATGGTTTAGCAATCGTGAGGGTCAAGTGCCAAATCCGTCTTGCCCGGCCCTAGACGTTCCTCCATCCCCTTGGATCGTAAGGTTTCTCCCGCTTTTACGCCGGGGCGGACAGGTCCTGGACCTGGCGGCCGGGGGCGGGCGCCACACGGCCCTCCTGCGCTCGCGCGGCTATCCCGTGCTGGCGGTCGACCGCGATGCGGCGGCGCTAGAGGCGCGCTTTGCGGGCGATGACGGCGTCGATATCCGTGCCCTCGACCTCGAGGACGGCGGCCCCTGGCGTCTCGGCGAGGGCTTCGCCGGCATCGTCGTGACGAACTATCTCTACCGTCCCTTGCTCGGTCCCATGATCGCGGCGCTCGCCCCCGGCGGCGCGCTCCTCTACGAGACCTTCATGCTCGGCAACGAGCGTTTCGGCCGGCCCAGCAACCCCGATTTCCTGCTGCGCCCCGGCGAGCTCCTGGAGGCCGCGCTGCCCGCGCTCACGGTCATCGCCTTCGAGCAGGGCATCGTCGACCGGCCGCGCCCCGCCGCGATCCAGCGCATCGCCGCCATCAAGGCGGCGATCGGGCCGTTGCCGGATTGGGCTACTCCGCCGCGAGCGGCTTCTTGAGCGGGGTGGGGGAGGCGAAGTTGCGGTCGTGGGAGAGCGAGGGGACCTGGCGGCGGGCTTCCAGCACCTTCGCGGGATCGATCTCCGCGAGGATGACGCCGGTGCCGTCCTCGGCTTCCGCGAGCACCTCGCCCCAGGGGGCGACGATGAGGGAGTGGCCGTAGGTCCGGCGGCCGTTGGCGTGCTCGCCCCACTGCGCGGGGGCGAAGACGAAGCAACCGTTTTCGATCGCCCGGGCGCGCACGAGCACGTGCCAATGGGCGCGACCCGTCGGCACGGTGAAGGCCGCGGGGATGGTGAGGAAATCGGCGCCTGCTTGCGCGAGCGCGCGGTAGAGATGCGGAAAGCGGAGGTCGTAGCAAACCGTCATGCCGAGCACGCCCCAGGGGAGCGGCGTCACCGCGGCGGCGGCGCCCGGCCGGAACACCACCGATTCCCGATAGCGCTCGCCGTTGGGGAGGTCGACGTCGAACATGTGGATCTTGTCGTAGCGCCGCGCGATCTCGCCGTCCGGCCGGATCAGGAAGGAGCGGTTGGCGAGCGTCTCGGCCTCGAGCTTGACGACGATCGAGCCCAGCAGGAGATGCGCCTCGAGCTCGCGCGCGAGCTCGCGCGCCGCCGCCAGCATCGGATGCTCGGCCTCGGCGCGCGCCTTCTCGAAGCGGAGCTTGCGGTCGGGCTCGATCATGTCGCTCACTTCCGGCGTCATGATGAGCTCGGCGCCCTGGTCGCGGGCGCGGCGGGCGAGCGTGACGAGGCACTCGATGTTGGGCGCGACATCGCGCCCGGAATTGAGCTGCAGACAGGCGGCCTTGAACTGCCCGCTCATTTTGCGGCGAGCCCGAGCTTCGCGTCGAGCTTGCCCGCGCGGTCGAGCGCGTAGAGATCGTCGAAGCCGCCGATGTGCTCGCCGTCGATGAAGATCTGCGGCACGCTCGTGCGGCCGCCGGCGCGGGCGAGCATCTCGTCGCGCTTGGAGGTGTCCTCGATGATGTCGATGTTGACGTAGGAGACGCCTTTGCGCTCCAGCAAGCTCTTCGCCCGGGCGCAGTAGGGGCAGAACAACGTGCTGTAGATTTCGACGCGGGACATTGGACCTCCGGGCAGGTGCCGGCGCCACTCCGGTGGGTGCCGGTCCCCCTTCTGGGTTGGAGCGATCCTAGAATTTCGATTTTCCGCCGTGGGTGTCAAGGCAATTACATTAAGAGTAATCAGAATTAATGGCCCCGCAGGCTCCTTGCGAGGGTGAGCACGTCGACCCTTCGTGCCCCGGCACGCTTCAGCACGCGCGCGCATTCCTCGATCGTCGCGCCGGTGGTGAGGACGTCGTCGATCAGGACGACCTTGAGGCCGCGAACGTTCGTTCCGGATTTGAGGTCGAAAGCGCGCCGGACGTTGCGCCGCCGCCCGTCCGCGCCGAAATTTCCTTGCGAGGCCGTGCGCCGAAGCCGCCGGAGCGCGTCCGGCGCCACCGCCGGGCCGTCCCTGCCGCGGATCGCATAGGCCAGGAGCGCCGCCTGGTTGTAGCGGCGGCGCAGCAGGCGGCTCCAATGCAGCGGCACGGGAACC
Organism: Allostellaceae bacterium; assembly: GCA_035541215.1. Classification (GTDB taxonomy): domain Bacteria; phylum Pseudomonadota; class Alphaproteobacteria; order ATCC43930; family CGMCC-115725; genus DASZHJ01. The sequence continues at coordinate 12,901 of DATKNV010000096.1, forward strand.
AGGAGATCGGCATCCCCGAGCATGCCGGCTCCGGCCCGGCGCATCCAATCGCCGAAAGTGGGCGCGCCGTGCAAGCGGTCGCCGTGCTTGAAGGAAAGCACGAGACGGCGGCTCGCCTCGTCGTAGCGGAGCGCCGAGCGCGCGCGGTCGTAGGCGGGCGACGCCCGCGTGCAGGCGCCGCAGAGCGCGCCGCTGCCGAGATCGTAGGCGAAGGGGAGACCGCAGCAGGCACAGCAGGGCTCGCCGAGAAATGTGAGCTTCCGCCAGCAGGCGGCGCAGAGCGCATGCGCCGCCGAGACCTCCTCGCCGCAGGAAAGGCAGCGCGGCGGCAGCAGGAGGTCGAGAAGCGCGCGAGCCGCACGCCGTACCGCCGCGGCAGGAAGAGCAAGCGAGGTCATCGCGCGATGGGATCGCGGGTGCTTGCCGCTGTCAATGTTCGCGCCCTATAAGGCGCCATGGCCGAGGGCGAAATCCTGATCTTCGACCGGCGAGCGGTGCGTCGCCATCGCGAGCGCGCGGCGCTCCAGGGCGGCGCCGAGTTCCTGCTGGAGGAAACGGCGGAGCGTCTTGCCCAGCGGCTCGAGGACGTGACGCGGCGCTTCCCCCGCGCACTCGCCCTAGGCGCGCGCGGCGGCATCCTCGCGCGGGCGCTCGCCGGCCGCGGCGGCATCGAGACCCTGATCGAGATGGAGGAGGCGCCCGGTCTCTTTGCCTCCGGCACGCGCGGCGCGCTCGTCGCCGAGGCGGAGGCGCTGCCCTTCGTAACCGGCGCCTTCGACCTCGTCGTGAGTTGCCTAACGCTCCATTGGACGAACGACCTCCCGGGCGCGCTGCTGCAGCTTCGCGGAGCGCTGCGGCCGGACGGACTCCTCCTGGCGGCGCTCTTCGGCGGCGAGACGCTCGGGGAGCTGCGCGGCGCTTTCCTGGAGGCCGAGCTCGCGCTCGAGAGCGGAGCCAGCCCGCGCGTTGCGCCGATGGCGGACGGACGCGACCTCGCGGGGCTGCTGCAGCGGGCAGGCTTCGCCTTGCCCGTCGTCGACAGCGACCGCCTCACGGTCACTTATGGCGACGCCTTTGCGCTCATGGCGGATCTGCGCGCGATGGGCGAGACCAACGGGCTGCGCGAGCGCCGCCGCGGCTTCACGCGGCGGGCGACGATGCTGCGGATGGCCGAGCTCTACCGGGACCGCCACGGCGGCCCCGACGGCCGCATCCCCGCGAGCTTCGAGATCGTAACGCTCACGGCCTGGGCCCCGCACGCGAGCCAGCCGAAGCCGCTCCGCCCCGGCAGCGCCGCCGCCCGCCTCGCCGACGCCCTCGGGACCGAGGAGAAATCCGCCGGCGAGAAGAGCGGGCGGTGACCCCCGAGGGCGTCCACGGAGCTCCGGGTAGCTCTTAGGACTTCATCTAGCAAATCGGGCGCAAGTCGCCAAATTGTGATCGTGACTGCATGAAAATCACCTATACGTTTGCAAGCGCCATAGTGCGCTTCTCGGGTTGTTCCCGAATGGCGGGAGATCGGGGCCGCGCGCTAAGGGCTATTCGCGACTTCGCGGACCCGGACCCCCATGGCGGCAGAGAACAGGAATGCGGGACTCGCGCGGCGCCTGGCGGAGGGCGAGCGGCTGCATCGGGAAGGCCGCCTGCCCCAAGCGGAGCGGCTTTACCGCGAGGTGCTCCGACGGGATGCCGGGAATTCTGCGGCACTCCATCTGCTCGTGGAGCTCGCGAGCCAGACCGGGCGGTTCGGCGAGTGCGTCGAGCTGCTCACACGGGCGGTGCGGCGCGAGCCCAGGGATGCGGCGCTCTACCAGCGCCTCGCGGAAGCGCATCGTGCCAACGGCGATTACGACCGCGCCTATCAGGCCTATATCCGCGTCTTCGCCTTTCCGCCGGGCGATGTGGCAGCGCATGTGGACTGCGCGGTCACAGCCGCGGAAGCGGCGGAGAAAGCCCAGGACCCGGCCGCGCGGCGGCGCTGGCGCACGATCGCGGCCGAGCAGTTTGCGCGGGTCGGCGAATTGCACGCCGCCGTGCGCTCGGGAGCGCGCGCGGAGACGGCTTTCCGGCACGCGCTCGAGTTCGACTCCGAGACGGCAGAGATTCCCTCTGCCTATGCCGATCTCCTCGTGCAGATGGGCCGTCTCTCGGAGGCGGAGCCGCTCTATCGCCGGGCGCTGGCGCTGCGGCCCGATTTCCCGGATGCGCTCAACAATCTCGCGAGCGCTCTCGCCGAGCTCGGCCGCCCGGACGAGGCGGAGCCGCTGTTTCGCCGCGCCCTCGAGCTCGAGCCCGGCCTGGAGGAAGCGGCCTACGCGCTCTCGAGCGGGCGGCTCATGCAGCTCTGCTACCGCTCCGACGTGAGCGCCGAGGCGCTCTTCGAGGCGCATCGCCGCTGGGGCGCCGAGCTCGTTGCGCGGCAGTCAGAGCCCGCGCCCTCCTTTCCCAACTCGCGCGATCCCGAGCGCCCGCTCAAGATCGGCTACGCCTCGCCTGACTTCCGGCAGCATTCGATCGTCTCCTTCTTCGAGACGCTGCTCGCGCGGCACGACGAGAGCCGCTTCGAGATCTATTGCTACGCCGAGGTCGCGGAGCCCGATGCGGCGACCCGGCGCCTCCAGGGGCTGGCGCGGCACTGGCGCTCGACGGTCGGCATGAGCGACCGCGAGCTGCGCGAGAAGGTGCGCGCGGACGGGATCGACATCCTGATCGACCTCGCGGGGCACACCGCACGCACGCGGCTTCCAGCCTTTGCGGTGAAGCCCGCGCCGGTCACCGCCACCTGGCTCGGCTATCCCGCGACCACCGGCCTCGCGACCGTCGACTATCGCGTCACCGATGCGCTCGCCGATCCCCCGGGCGCCGCCGAGCGCTTGCACACGGAGCGCCTGACGCGCCTGCCCGGCGGCTTTCTCTGCCACCGGCCGCCCGCGGATGCGCCTGCCGTGAGCCCGGCGCCGGTGCTCGCGCGCGGCTCGGTCACCTTCGGCTCCTTCAACAATCTCGCCAAGGTGACGGCGGAGACCATCGAGACCTGGAGCGAGATACTCCGGGCGGTTCCGACCGCACGCCTCCTGCTGAAAGGCAAGCTCTTCGCGGATGCCGCGATGGTGGAGCGCTATCGCCGGCAATTCGCGGCGGAGGGGGTCGCCGCCGAACGGCTCGTGCTTCGTCCGCTCATCCCGGGCATCCGTAAGCACCTCCGCCTCTACGGCGAGGTCGACATCGGGCTCGATCCCTTCCCCTACAACGGCACCACCACGACCTCCGAGGCCCTCTACATGGGCGTTCCGGTCGTGAGCCTCGTGGGAGACCGGCACGCCGCTCGCGTCGGCTTGAGCCTGCTCTCGCAGGTGGGCCTGCCGCATCTCGTGGCCTCCGATCGCGCGGAGTACGTGCGGATCGCGGCCTCGTTCGCGAGCGACGCGGCCGCGCTCGGCGCGTTGCGCCTCGGCTTGCGCCAGCGGCTCGAGGCCTCGACGCTCATGGACGCGCCGCGCTTCGCGCGCGTCTTCGAGGCGGCGCTCCGGGACATGTGGCGGCAGTGCTGCGCGGAGGCGTGACGCCCCGCCGCTCAGCAGCGCTCGTCGGCCCAGCCGCGCGCGGAGCAGGTCTCGATGCCCAAATGGGTCTCGCCGATGCCGTCGTGGGTGAGGCAATCGCGCGGGGTCGCGGCGGCTGCGAGCGCGGGATCGGGAAGCGGATGCGCGCCGCCGCGCAGCCCCGGCAGCGCAAGCAGCGAGGCGACCACCGCGGCCGCGGTGAGCCACGCCGCCGCGAGATCGCGGCCTCCGACCGGCGTGGGCTTGTGCTTGCGGCTTCCGAACTCGAATTCGTGCAACGACATCGCAGTTCTCCCAAAATCCCTCGGCGTCCGCCGCAGGCGCGACGGCCTCTCATCCCCCGCTCTTGGATCGCAATCCCGCTCCGCCCCGCGGATGCGCCGTGGCGCTCCGCGAGACCCTCGCTCGGGCACCGAGTCGACCGGCGCCGGGCCGGCGCTATTCCCGGCCGCCTGTTGCGATATAGGCGCGCCGCCGCCGCCGCATCGCGCACGGGCGATCACGATCGGGTGACGGCGTCGGCGATCTTACGCGAGGGTCAGAGCAAGCCCTGGAGCATCGCGACCAGCGGTTTATCCGCGGGCGGCATCGGGTATTCCGCCAGGCGCTGCGGTCGCACCCAGGCCAACGCCTGGCCCTCGTGCGGCGTCACCATGCCGCTCCAGCGCCGGCAGACGTAAAGCGGCATCAGCAGGTGGAAGCTCTCGTAGCGATGCGAGGCGAAAGTGTAGGGAGCAAGGCAGCTCTCGGTTACGTCGATGCCGAGCTCCTCGCGGAGTTCGCGGATGAGCGCCGCCTCCGGCGTCTCGCCCTGATGCACCTTGCCGCCCGGAAATTCCCAGAGGCCCGCCATCGCCTTCCCCGGCGGCCGCTGCGCCAGCAGCACGCGCCCGTCGGCATCGACGAGCGCTACGGCGACGACGAGAACGACGGGAAGCGGCTCAGCTCCGGTAGCTGCCATTGATGTCGACGTAGCGATGCGTGAGATCGCAGGTCCAGACCGTGGCGCGGCCTTTGCCGACGCCGAGATCGACGGCGATCTCGATCTCGCGCCCCTTCATGTGCTCCGCGACCGGCGCCTCGTCGTAGCCCGCGACCGGTCCGCCCTTCTCCGCGATCTTGGTGCCGCCGATCCAGATCTTGAGGCGATCGCGGTCGGCCTTCTCGCCGGCCTTGCCGATCGCCATGACGATCCGGCCCCAATTGGCGTCGCCCGCGGCGAGCGCGGTCTTCACCAGCGGCGAGTTTCCGATCGCGAGCCCGACGCGCCGCGCCGAGCGGTCGTTGGCCGCACCCTTGACCGCGATGGTCACGAACTTCTCCGCGCCCTCGCCGTCGCGCACGATCTGCTGCGCGAGGTCGGTCAGGACCGACTGCAGCGCGTCGCGGAAGGCCTTGAGCCGGGGGTCGCCCGCGCGCGCCACCTTCTTGTGCGCGGCCTTGCCGGTGGCGCAGAGCAGCACCGTGTCGCTGGTCGAGGTATCGCCGTCGACGGTGATGGAGTTGAAGGAGGGCTCGTTCGCCGCGCTCAGCATCGCCTGGAGCGCCGGGGCCGGGATCGCGGCGTCCGTGAAGACGTAGGCGAGCATCGTCGCCATGTCCGGCGCGATCATGCCGGAGCCCTTTGCGAAGCCGTTGATGGTGACGGTGACGCCGTCGATCTTGGCCTGGCGCGTCGCGGCCTTGGGGAAGGTGTCGGTGGTGAGGATCGCTTTCGCGGCCTCGGTCCAGCCGGTCTCGGAGGCGGCGGCGAAGGCCCCCGGCAGCCCCGAGAGAATGCGCTCGGCCGCCGGCGGCTCGCCGATGACGCCGGTCGAGGAGATGAAAATCTCGCGCGGGCTGCATTTGGCGAGCTTTGCCGCCGCCCGCGCCGTCTCCTCCACGACTTTGCGCCCGGCGCGGCCGGTGAAGGTGTTGGAGTTCCCGGAGTTGACGACGATCGCGCGCGCCTTGCCGTGCTCGAGGTTCCGGCGGCACCAAGCGACCGGCGCGCCGTGCGTCAGGGAGCGCGTCAGCACGCCTGCCACCGTCGTTCCCGGATCCAGCAACGCCACCATGAGGTCGGTGCGGCCCTGGTAGCGGATCCCGCAGGCCGCCGTCGCCAAGCGCACGCCGGCGATCGGCGGCAAGTCCGGGAAGCTCGCGGGCGCGAGCGGCGACGGCGTCGGCATGGTCCTAGCTCACTTCTTCTTGGCGGGAGGCGGGCTCTTCTTGCTGTCCGAAGGCGGCGGGGCCTTCGCCTCCGGCGCCGGGGTGATCGCCGGGGCGGGCGCCGCCGGCGCGTTCGGCGAGCCGTCGGCCTGGAAGGTCTCGATCTTGGCGGCGCTCCTGAGCTCGTCGAGCTTCGCCTCGATGAGCTCGCTCTGCAATTGGCGCACGAGCTCGTCGCGGACCTTTTCGAAGGTGGGCGCCGGGGCCGGGCCGCGATCGACGACCAGGATCACGTGATAGCCGAACTGGGTCTTGACCGGCGCCTCCGTGTATTGGCCCTTCTGCAGCTTGAAGGCGGCCTCGGAGAACTCCGGCACCATCTCCTCCTTGACGAACCAGTCGAGGTCGCCGCCGTTCTGCTTGGCGCTGGGATCGATGCTCTTCTCCTTGGCGAGGGTCGCGAAATCGGCCCCGCCCTTGAGCTGAACGATGATCGCCTTCGCCTCGTCCTCGGTCTTCACGAGGATGTGGAAGGCGTGCACGGAGTCCTCGGGCTTGCGCTCCTTGAGGAACTGCTCGTAGCGCTGCTTGATCCGCTCCTCGGTCATGGCGGTCTTGAGGTAGCGGGTGATGTAGGTCCGGCCGATGATGTCGTCCTCGACCTTCTGCACCCGGCGCTTCACCTCGGGGTCCTCGGCGAGCTTGTCCTTCTTGCCCGCCTCCGCCAGCAGCACGTCGTTCACGAGCTTGTCCAGGAGCTGCGGGTAGAGCGTCTCCATGGGCATCTGCTGGATCTGGGCGGGGAGCTGCTGCAGGAAGGCGATGAGGTCCGAGCGGCGGATCTCCGTGCCGTTGACCCGCGCCAGCACGGGGTCGGGCTGCGCCGGGGCCTGGCCGGGCGCCGATCCCTGAGCCGGGGCCGGCGCCGGGGTTGGCGCCTGGGCAAGGGCAGGCGCGGCGAGGAGCAGCGCCGTCGCCAGCGCGAGAAGAGAACGGACCATCATGTCGAGACTTCCTTGAGCGCGAGGGGGGCCGCGCCGGCGCTAAGCGGCTGCGGTGGCGCCCATCTTGCACATAAAGAGCGCGGGTACAAGGGCAGCCCCACGCCCGCCATGAAATCGCCGGCTTTGCCATCGATCGACTGAAGCTTTGCCATCAATGGCCTGTAAATGAAGGCTCCGTTACAGTTTCCGAGCCCTTCACGAATTGACATGCCAAGCTTCTGCGCCTATCTGTCAGGCGGCCGCCCGCGGGGCGGCCTAAACCCGTTTACCCTGCCTCGAGGTTCTTGATGATCGGCGCGCTCGCCCGGCGATTGTTCGGCTCAGCCAACGACCGCTACATCAAGAGCCTGCAGCCCATCGTGGACGACATCAACGCCCTCGAGCCCGAGCTCGTGGCGCTCGACGACGAGGCGCTCCGGGGCCGCACCCAATGGCTCAAGGGCAGGCTCGAGCAGGGCGAGGAGCTCGACGACGTCCTCGTCGACGCCTTCGCGACCGTGCGCGAGGCCGCAAAGCGCACCCTCGGCCAGCGCCATTTCGACGTCCAGCTCATGGGCGGCGTCGTCCTGCATCGCGGCATGATCTCGGAGATGAAGACGGGCGAGGGCAAGACCCTCGTCGCGACCCTCCCGGTCTATCTGAACGCGCTCGAAGGGAAGGGCGTCCACGTCGTCACGGTCAACGACTACCTCGCCAAGCGCGACAGCGAGTGGATGGGCCAGATTTACAAGTTCCTGGGCCTCACCGTCGGCTGCATCGTGCACGAGCTCGACGACCCCCAGCGGCGCGAGGCCTATCTCTGCGACGTGACCTACGGGACGAACCACGAGTTCGGCTTCGACTACCTCCGCGACAACATGAAGTTCCGGCTCACGGACATGGTGCAGCGGCCCTTCGCCTACGCGATCGTGGACGAGGTCGACTCGATCCTGATCGACGAGGCGCGCACGCCGCTCATCATCTCCGGGCCGACGGAGGACTCCTCCGAGCTCTACCGCGGCGTCGATACGCTCATCCCGAGCCTCCTGCCGGAGGATTTCGAGAAGGACGAGAAGCAGCGCACGGTCACGCTCACGGAAACGGGCGTCGAGCGCATCGAGCAGGCGCTCCGCAGGACCGAGCTCCTCAAGGAGGGCTCGCTCTACGACATCGGCAACATCGCCCTCGTCCACCACGTGACCCAGGCGCTCCGCGCCCACAAGCTCTTCTCGCGCGACACCGACTACATCGTGAAGGACGGCAAGGTCGTCATCATCGACGAATTCACGGGCCGCATGATGGAGGGCCGGCGCTACTCCGAGGGCCTGCACCAGGCGCTCGAGGCCAAGGAGAAGGTCGAGATCCAGACCGAGAACCAGACGCTGGCCTCGATCACCTACCAGAACTACTTCCGCCTCTTCCCGAAGCTCGCGGGCATGACCGGCACGGCCATGACCGAGGCGACCGAGCTCCAGGAGACCTACAAGCTCGAGGTGATCGAGGTCCCGACCAACGTGGCGGTGATCCGCGTCGATCACGACGACGAGGTCTACCGCACGGTGCGCGAGAAGTTCGACGCCGTGCTGCAGCAGGTGGTCGAGTGCCGGGGGCGCAATCAGCCCGTGCTGGTGGGCACGGCGAGCATCGAGAAATCCGAGCAGCTCTCCGAGCTCTTCAAGAAGAAGAAGATCCCGCACCAGGTGCTGAACGCGCGCTACCACGAGCAGGAGGCCTACATCATCGCCCAGGCGGGGCGTCCGGGCGCCGTCACCATCGCCACCAACATGGCGGGCCGCGGCACCGACATCCAGCTCGGCGGCAACCTCGACATGCGCTTGAAGCAGGAGCTCGGCGGGATCGCCGACGAGGCCGAGCGCGAACGCCGCGCCGCGCAGATCCGCTCGGAGATCGAGGCCGCGCGCAAGATCGTGCTCGAGGGCGGCGGACTCTTCGTGGTCGGCAGCGAGCGGCACGAGAGCCGTCGCATCGACAACCAGCTCCGGGGACGCTCCGGCCGGCAGGGCGATCCCGGCGCCTCGAAATTCTTCGTCTCGCTCGAGGACGACCTCATGCGCATCTTCGGGTCCGACCGCATGGACTCGATGCTGCAGCGGCTCGGCCTCAAGGAAGGCGAGGCGATCATCCATCCCTGGATCAACAAGGCGCTCGAGAAGGCGCAGCAGAAGGTCGAGGCGCGCAACTACGAGATCCGCAAGCAGCTCCTCAAATACGACGACGTCATGAACGACCAGCGCAAGGTAATCTACGAGCAGCGCCGCGAGATCATGGCCGAGCCCGACGCCTCCGAGATGGTGGCGCAGATGCGCCACGAGGTCATCGAGGCGACGGTGCAGAACAAGATCCCCGAGAACGCGCTGCCTGACCAGTGGGACATCAAGGGGCTGCACGAGGAATGCCTCCGCCTCCTCAATCTCGACCTCCCGGTCGTGGAGTGGGCGAAGGAGGAGGGCATCGCCGACGCCGAGATCCGCGAGCGCATCGCCAAGGCGGCGGACGAGGCGGCGGCGGCGAAGGTCCAGCGCTTCGGGCCCGAGATCATGCGCATGGCCGAGAAGACCCTGCTCCTGCAGATCCTCGACCAGAACTGGAAGGACCACCTGCTGACGCTCGACCACCTGCGCCAGGGCATCAACCTACGCGCTTACGCGCAGCGCGATCCGCTCAACGAATACAAGCGCGAGGCCTTCGGGCTCTTCGAGCGGATGCTGGCGCAGCTCCGTGACAACGTCACGGGCGTGCTCTCGCACGTGGAGCTTCGCGTCGAGCGCGCCGACCAGGTGCCGCAGCCGCGCGCGCCGCAGCGCATGCGGGAGGTGCACGAGGATCCCGCGCTTGCGGAGGCGATGGCCGAGGATGGCGGCGCCCCGCGCAGGGAGCGCTCCCTGCAGATCGGGAGCCCGTGGGCGAAGACGCCGCGCAACGCTCCCTGTCCCTGCGGCTCGGGAAAGAAATTCAAGCACTGCCACGGCCGCCTCTGAGCCCCGTCCCGGGGTCGAGCGCCGCCGGGGGCAACCTTGGCTCGATGTGTGAACTTGTTCGCTGCTTACACGGATTTAATGCCGATGAAGGCACGGCGTAATCCGGCTCTGCCTATCTCCTTGAGTGAGTGCTGGGCAGGCCCTCAGCGTGCCGGCGCAACTATCATGATGAAGAGGAAGACAAATGTCCGATCGTAGCCCGATCTCGCCTCACGGCTCCCGGCGCCTCGCCGGCGTGAAGGCCGCCGCACTCGCCGCCGGCCTCGGCCTCGCTGCGGTGCTGGCGCCGCTGCCCATGACGCCGCTCGCGCAGGCCCAGCAGAACCTCGCCCCGCTGCCGAGCCTCGCGCCCGTGGTGAAGCGAGTGTTTCCCGCGGTGGTGAACATCTCCGTCGTCGAGGGCGCCGGCGGCGACCAGACCGCCCAAGGCGACGACGACCTCGGCCAAGACCAGGGCCAAGATCGAGGCGGAAGCGGGAACCGGAACTTCGACGAATTCCTGCGCCGCTTCTTCGAGCAGCAGGGCATCAATCCCCCGAACCAGCAGCAGCGCCGGCAGCAGCGGCCGCAGCCCGACAGCCAGCACGTGGCGCTGGGCTCGGGCTTCATCATCGATCCCGAGGGCTACATCGTCACCAACAACCACGTGATCGAGGACGCGCAGAAGGTCACGGTGATCTTCCAGGACGGCAGCAAGCACGAGGCGAAGATCATCGGCCGCGACGCCAAGACCGACGTGGCCCTGATCAAGATCAGCGCCGATCATCCGCTGCCCTACGTCGCCTGGGGCGACAGCAACGCGGCCCAGGTCGGCGACTGGGTCGTCGCGGTCGGCAATCCCTTCGGCCTCGGCGGCACGGTGAGCGCGGGCATCATCTCCGCCCGCGGCCGCGACATCCATTCCGGCCCCTATGACGACTTCCTGCAGATCGACGCGCCCATCAACCGCGGCAACTCCGGCGGCCCGACCTTCAACCTCGCGGGTGAGGTGATCGGCATCAACACCGCGATCTACTCCCCGAGCGGCGGCAGCGTCGGCATCGGCTTCGCAATCCCCTCGAGCCTC